>NZ_JBFUIA010000041.1:0-57063 GCF_056402115.1 Mucilaginibacter sp. P4_C11
GCTGTTACAGAAACATGAACGGTGGTAGCTCCGGTTGCGTTCAGCGTTATCGGTGCTGATGCATTGCCGCTCAACACCAGATTGCCCTCAACCCTTATTACCGCGTTTGGATCTGCACTTGCAGCCGTAACACTTATGCTGGATGTTGAGGCCAGTACCGAAGTTTGATAATTTACCGCGCTGCTGCCTGTTATTGCTGTCAGCATAGAAGCTGGACTCAGGCTTAGTGAGCTCAAATTCCCATTGGTAGACAACCCAGCATTCGAACGGTTAACCGTTAGCGTATAGGTGCTGGTGGTACTGCCGTCCTGCGCCGTAACCACTATCGGGATAATGTTGGCGCCCGGAGTTAATGCTACCGTTGATGTGCCGGCAACATTGGTTGGCAAGCCATTAACGGTTATTGTTGCATTTTGGTCTGTAGCGGCCGGGGTTATGGTTAAAGAGTTGACCGACGATCCTACAGGGACGGTATAGGTCAGATTACTGGCATTAAATACCGGGCTTAATGTCCCAGTACTTAAGTTCAAGCTGGCAAGCGTGGCATCCGAAGATGTAGCTGCCCTGGTTATTGTTACACTGTATGTTTGGGTAACAGTTCCGCCAGCGGCATCGCCGGCCGTTACAACTATAGCAAAACTGTTGTCGCCTGCAATTAAAGGCACGGTTGCTGATGCGCCTATTAACGAACCATTAATGGTTATTACGGCGCCTGGATCTATTGCGGTTGGCGTGATTAAAACGCTGCCAACATTACCGCCTACCGAAGCGGTATACGTTGTGGTTGCACTGTTAAAGGCCGGGCTAAGCGTACCACTGCCAAGTGTTAGCGAAGCAAGTGTAGCATCGGGGGCCAAACGGGTTACATTTATGGCATAATTTTGAGTATTTACACCATCTGCGGCGGTTACCGTTACTCTTATACGGTTTGGCAGCCCCACGTTAAGCGGAACACTTGCACTTGGTGCACCGGCGCTAATAGTTGCGGCCCCTACGGTAACTGTTGCATCGACAGCATTGGCAACCGGAGTTACGTTTAAATTGCTAACGCTATAAGGCACCGACGCAGAATAGGTAAGTGTAGTGCCAACAAAAGCAGGGTTCAAGGTGCCGGCATTTAAAACCAATGAGGCGAGGCTGATATCAGCAAACGGCAACCTGTTCATGTGCAGCGTCGTTGTTGTTTGATGAACACCATCCGCTGCGGTTACAACCACATCAAAAGTGTTATCGCCTACATTTAACGGTAACAGATTTGTACTGGCATCATAAGCTAATGCAACGCCGTTAACAGTAGCTGTTGCACCATCGGCAGGGATTACAGGATGAATCCTCACCCCGGTTACTTTATTTGCGACAGTAAGCGGAGTAAGCGCATCAAAAGCAAAATTAAAGTTGTGACTATAGCCGGTAGCCGAAACAGACATTGCAGCTAAAGTAGCATTAGGCGACAGTAGCGGCGGTGGCGTACCTGCGCGTGTAAGCACCAGCGTATACGTTTTTGCAGTGCTGTTATCCTGCGGCGTAACTACTATATTAAAGGTATTTGCGCCGCCATGTAAAGTCATGGTGTAATTGGCAAACCTGGCTACCGCGGTTCCATTTATTTTCATGGTAGCATTCGGATCGTAAGAGTAAGCTGTAAGCGGCAAACCGGTGATGGTCGAATCTGCCAGGTCGGCAGTGTAATTTAATACGGCTGGATCAAACTGTTCATTTATGGTAGTAACGAACGGAATGGAAAGTGTCGACAGGTTATTATCTGACGATAGCGTACGGGTTACTGTTATGGTATAGGTATGTGTTGCAGTACCATCTTCAGATGTAACTACAATATTGTAAGTGTTAACGCCATAGTTAATTGTCGGCGTAACACCTAAATAATTTACAGGGTTACCGTTAAATGTAATAACAGCAGCGTTGTTTGTGCCGACAGGCACAAAGTTAAACTGTGATACATTGTTGGCTACTGTTGCTGTATAGTTATACGTGGTACTGCTAAATGGCTCATTAAACGTTAATACTGTAGTATTAAGCGACGATAAACTGGCATCTGACGATGGTGCCCTGGTTATGGTGATGTTATAATGTTTGATATCGCCGTTTTGAGCCACCCCGTCAACACTGATGGGATTGTCGCCAACGTTTAATGGAAAATGATAAGAGGTGGTTGCTGTTATTTTGATGGGACCTATTTGTGCATTGGCATCAACATCAGCAGCGGTTGCTGTAATATCTGTGCTGGTAACAAGATTACTTACGGCAGCCGTATACGTTGTTGTATTAGGATCAAACGACGGATTAAATGTAACACCACTTGTGATGATGCTACTTAGCAGCGTGTTTGTAGAAAGCGCCCTGTTTACAGTTACCAGGTAACTTTGTGTAGTTGTGCCGTCCTGGGCAGTTACAACCGTGGTAAAGTAATTGTCACCGCCATTTAAAGGCAAAGTAATTGCATAACCTGAGGTAAGCGCCATACCGTTTACAAGCATAGTGGCATTGCCCTGATGAACCACCGCCGTAAAATCAATTGATGTAGTGTTATGATCTACATTTACCGAATATTGATATGTTGCGGCATCAAAAGAGGTGTTTAACGTTCCCTGTGAGACCGATATGTTGGATAAAGCTGCATCAGAAGATAAAACTACTGTTAATGCCGAACCATTTGCGGGCGATTGTACAAAGCTATAATTATTGGCGCTTAAACCCGAGCCGTTAATAGGATAGCTTCCCTGCGGACTTGAGCCTGTTGCTGTTGATGTAAAGCTTAATGTACCGGTTGTGGCCGTAGCTTGTGTATCACCGTTGATAAAACCTGTTACGGTACCGGTAAAGGTTGGATTGGGCGCCAGGTAAGTTTTTGTTGCCGGGGTTGCTACGTAACTTAATAAGGCTTGACCAATGGTTAAGTTGTTCCCTGTATAATTTACTGTATAGTTATTATTTAATGCCAGGCTGCCCTGGTTAATATTATAGCTGCCCGCTGCCTCGCCTGCATCGCGTGTTAACGAGCCGCTAAAGGTTTCACCGTTTAGTAAAGCATCAGCGGTGTAGGTTAAAGCAGGATCTGTATCGCCATAAGTTTTACTTTTTGCAGCTGCCGTTACATTGATAGTTTTTTTGCTGATAGTAAGGTTACTGCCGGTATAATTTAAGGTGTAGTTGTTGCTTAAAGCAAGGCTACCCTGGCTAATAGCATAAATGCCCGATACTTCACCGGCTGCACGGGTTAATGTACCGCTGAAGGTATCGCCGTTGGCCAATGCATCGGCAGTGTAAGTTAAGGTTGGGTCGGTATCGCCGTAGGTTTTGCTTTTCGCATCGGCGCTAACGTTAATTATTTTTTTGCCTATAGTTAAATTTGAGCCTGTAAAATTCAGGTTATAGTTGGTAGTATTTAAAGCAAGCGTGCCCTGGCTAATAGCGTAAGTACCATTACTTTCGCCGGCAACGCGGGTAAGTGCGCCACTGAACGTATCACTAAAACCAAGGGCATCGGCGCTGTAAGTTAAGGCAGGATCAACATCACCAAAGGTTTTACTTTGCGCATTTGCGCTTACATTAACCGTTTTTTTGGTAATGGTAAGATTATCAGATATAATTGATATGGTGTAATACTGATCGGTAAATACTCCAGTTGTTGCATTTACCGGCCTTTTTGTACCAATGGTTAACGCGTAAACGCCAACATCCTCTCCTGCCGGCCTGCCAAATGTACCTGTCATACCTTCGCCAGGCGCAAGTGAGCCTACGGTAAACTGGTAAGGAAATCCGGGATCGGCACTGCCGTAAACTTTGGTAGCAGGTACAGGGTGCAGCGTTATAACTCTTTTGGTGATGGTTAAATATTCTGGTATATAAGTGATAACATAGTTATTGGTCTGATCGACACCGGTTGTGGCATTTACGGGGTGTTTGGTTCCTATGCTTAACGCGTATGTACCTGGGGTTTCGCCCGGATCGCGTACATATGAGCCTGCCATTCCGTCGCCACTTGCTAACGAGCCCACCCTATAATAATAAGGATAGTTGGGATCGACATCACCGTAAGATTTACTTGCAGGTGCAGGCTGAATACTGATGGCCCGCTTATTAACGGTTAAAACACCGGTCGCAAAAGAGAGTGTGTATTTGCTGGTGCTTAAAGCCAGCGTTCCCTGGGTGATATTATAGGTGCCAACATTTGTACCCGCATCGCGCGTTAACGCACCGGTGAAAGTATCACTGCCCACTAATGCACCCGAAGTTATCGCATAAGTTAACGATGGGTCGGCATCGCCATAAATTTTACTTGCAGCATTTGCAGTTACCGTTATTGAAGCTTTATTTACGGTTAAGGCCTGTACTACGCTGGTTGCCGCCAGGTTACTGGCATCGCCCGCTTGCGAGGCTGTAATATTGGCGGTACCTGGTGCAATAATGTGAATCTTACCACTCACTATAGTTGCCACAGCTGCATTATCGCTGCTATAGCTAACAGTTAAACCGCTGCTGGCTGTTGCGCCCGGCGCATAATCGGCATCGCCATATGTTTTTGAGGCTGTTGAAGCAAAAGTAATGGTTTGTGCAGTTTTAGCCCGGTTTACGGTTACTGTATAAGTCTTGGTAGAACCATCTTGCGCGGTTACCACAACCTGTTCGGTATTATCGCCTATATTTAAGTTGAAATTGGCAGATGCCGAGCCTGATGATACAATGGTGAGGTTAACTTTGATAGTAGCGTTGGCCTGGTTGCGTGTTGGTGTAATGGCAATTGTTGTTGTGCCGTTTGGTACCGAGGCTGTATAAGTAGTAGTACCCGAAGCAAATGTTGGGTTTAATGAACCACTACTTAAACTAAGCCCCGAAAGTGTGGCATCATTTGATAGTGTAGCAAAAGAAACCACCGAACCATAAGAAGTTCCGGCACCACTGGTTGCATAAGATCTTACATAATATGTTGTTGAAGCAGTAAGACCGGATATGCTTTGGGAAAAAGTTCCTGTACCTCCTGTACCAATTATTGTTTTAGTAACGCCAGTGCCACCAATAACCGGTGTTGTATTACTGCTGCTGTAAACAACACCATGTTCGGTTACGCTTGCATCACTACGCGTGGCATTACCACCTAACGTAGCAGAAGCAGATGAGAACGTTGAAATTGCGGCAGTGGCAATAATAGGACGCGCCGGAGTAAATAGTGCATAAACCCTAAGATAATTAGGTGTATTTTGTAAATTAGCATGGCTAAGCACCAGGCTTGTTGCACCTGACGTAAGATCAACGCCATATATACCTGTATCATCTAACCTGATGGTGGTAGAAGAACCATAATATCCCTCGTACACAAATGCACGATTGTTACCTGCATCTAATGTCATATACTGAGGGCATTTAACCACCGAAGATTTAATAACAATCTCGCCGCCGGTGCCACCCGGATGTATTTTTCTTAATGCATCGTTAGCAGATACATTTAATGGATCATTGTCGGACGTTATATAATAGATGTAATCCGTAATTGGATCGTAAGCAATGGCGTTTGCTATGTTAGATACAGGGGCATTGCCTGTTACTGTATTAGTCCCTAGGTCGAACGTTAATATTTTACGCGCACTAAAAAGTCCCTCATATATAAAAGCCCTGTTGTTAGGTATATCAAGCGCGAGCCATTGTGGCAGCGTAGCAAATCCAGACGCTAATGTGGTATTTTGAGTACCATCCGGCTTAGACCTATATATAGCATTTAGGGCAGCGGCACCGCCATTGCTATTTGTTACATAATATACCCAATCATTTACGGGATCATATTTAATTGCTGTTACTGACGGGCCGGACACCTGGATACCTGAAGGCAAGCTAATGGTGTTGATAACTGCGCCAGTACCCATATTCACCACGTTTATAATTCGGTTACCTAAAAAGCCATTATAGGTAAATATGCGGTTGTTGGGCGCGTCAACCTCCGCTAAAATAGGGTTAGGTATCGAACTGGTAACAACACCATCATTGCTCCCGCTGTAATCAACTTTCTTCAATACGTTTGCCGCATTAGTTGTATTACCCGTAGTACTATTTATAAGGTAATAAACCTGCGCCTGAGCACTTGAGATTATCCCAGACAATACCAACAATGATACAACAGTTAATAACAACCGGCTGCATCTGGTTATTGCTTTTCTAATGTAAGGTAAAGGTTTTTTCATGATTAGTTGTTAATTGTTCGTTTATATGTACGGGTCTCGTTATAATTTAATACTAAATGTTTGCCCTGTTTTTAAACCATAAAAACCTGCATGCCGGGCCGGGATACAAGTAGCACTTATATTGAAAAAGTTAATGCTTAGCGCTTTGTTATTTAGACAAGCTACATTAAACTTGTTATTAGCTATGGTAATTGTTCCTGGTTTAATATTTGCTGCTGCCAAAGTTATTTCGGCATCTAATATTTTCAGTTCGTACCCGTTTATCAAGGTGCTTGCCCCGTTATTCCACGACGAACAAGCTTTGATAACATTAAGGATTTCACTTGCCTCCATCACATCCCAGTTTATTATTACATCAGCCAGCTGGGGCCTTTTGTAATACCTGGCTTTGGTTTCGTCCTGTGTTTTTTTATCCGGCGTTTGCTTCCTATTTAGCTTAGCGAGTATTTGCGCTACCCCCCTCACCTGCAGCTGGCTAAATGCTTGGTTTATATAATTATAGGTATGGTATTCTTCATTCTTAATACTTTGTTCCCAAATAACTGCGCCGCTGTCCAGTTTATCGATTAGTTGGTGTATGCATAAACCTAATTCCGGTTCGCCATTTTTTAACTGCCAAAAAACCGGCGAAGGCCCCCTGTATTGCGGTAGTTTACCAAAATGTATATTGTATATTCCCTTTGGAACGCCACTTAATTCCCTTACATCAATTTTATGGCCGTACCCTGTTATGAAAATTATATCAGGTTCGTTTAGTTGTTGCCAGTTATAAAGCTCTTTTTTATCATCTTCTGCATAGAAAGATATATAGTTCATCCTGCAAAAACCGGCCATGTCATTTACGCTGATATCAGCATGTGCAGATTTCCCGAAGTATAATATAACCCCTGCTTTGATACTGCTTAGGTACGAAAGCAGGGGTATACATATTTTTGAATTTGATACAATACCAACTTTCATTGGGATGCATTAAATTTCATCAAAATTCCGTTCATTATTATGGTCTTGAAGGCCAGATACCTTGCCAGGCAATAATGAAATTGACAGCTAAATAAGGTGTTACTACATTT
Organism: Mucilaginibacter sp. P4_C11; assembly: GCF_056402115.1. NCBI lineage: Bacteria > Pseudomonadati > Bacteroidota > Sphingobacteriia > Sphingobacteriales > Sphingobacteriaceae > Mucilaginibacter > Mucilaginibacter sp. P4_C11. Next base: position 7,262 of record NZ_JBFUIA010000041.1, read on the forward strand.
ACGGGTTGGTTGCCACCCGTTGGCGATACTGTTGCAGGACTTAAGGTTGAATCAGGTGTTGCGTTCGACCAATTGTTTGTGCCTTCGCCGGTTGTAAGATCTACCGGAAGACCTGCAATAGAGTTACCATTAGGTTGTGGCAGGTTTCCAAGGGTTACAGTGTTAATTACGTGCGAGTGCGCCGGCATTTGTTGCGCAGATAAGGTAACGCTTTCGTTGCCTCCCAGTTGGCCGAGTTCATAACGTGATACATTTTTTCCTTGCCCGTTACCGGAGTGTATAGGCGCACGGCCACGAAGATCTGGTATTTGAAAAGTGCTCATACCATCACCACCGTAAGTAGTGCCTAATAAAGAAAAAAATGCACTGTACTGCGAAATTGGCAATGTTGAGCCATCGCAAAAAAACCACCCTTGGGGTGCAAAATTGCCGGCGAACATGCGGATTTCGCCAATGTAAGGTTCCATAGTGTTTGAATTTTAGGTTTTAGTTATAAGTAATTTTAGGTTTAGAATTGGTTAATTCTATTTAATTATCGGTAAATATATATTATTAAAATTTAATAAAAGCTTAATTCGTATTTGATAATCACAATAAAAAAATTATCGAATACCAACTTAAAAATCAATCACTTACAGTAAATTTACTATAAGCTAATTTACCTATCGAATAAAGCACAACATCGGTATTACAAAGCATTATTATTGCATATAAGTTACATTTAACTAAGAGTTTGAATTAACTAAAAAGAACGAACGTAATGTGTTTTGTATTTGCATCACTTCACAAATGTCTATTATAGTTAAAGGACAACATAGGGTATAATCAGCTTTTTTAAAGGTGTTTTTAGGGGTAAAAAAAGGTTTGATATAGATGTTGTGTTTCTACACATAATTAAGCACTTTCGATAAACTCAAATGAACAATATCATGAACCTAAAAATCACCCTAATTACATTTGCTTTTGCCGCTATTGGCTTTAGCGCATGTCAGCAAAAGCAGGCCACTACAACGGCAGCCGATTCCAACATACAGGCTAATCTTGATACCGTAGGGTATAAATTAGCTTTAGCCTATGTAAAAAACTATGAAAAACATGCCGGCAAGGCCGACTCAATTATTAAGCTTGATCAGAAACCCGACACCGTGAAAGTGCCTAATACCCGGGCTATCTGGTTCGATATTAAACGACTGAAAGCTTTAGTTGCAAAAATAGACACCGAACATGGCGATGGCATTCGTTTTTACCTCGCAACTTATCATAATGACTATCCAGGCACTTTTGTTGACGGCCACATTCCGGATAAAATGTATTGGGGTCGTAATACATTAATAATGGTATCAACCACACCGGTAATAAAAGACGGCAAAACGCTGCACTGGGACTACTACAACGGAAAACCGGCACCAGGGCAAAACAGTGGCTCGGGTGGTTTTATAGTAGGTACCCCACCAGAAAACCGCGGCGAGCAATGCCCACCTCCAAGCACCTGCAGCAGCATAGGTGCAACATTGGTACAATAATATTTAACCGCATGATTTTTATCACAATAAATACTGTTGCCGAATTTATTTGCTTCCTGGCCGCCCTTATTTTTCTATCAAACGAAAAAATAGCGGCCTGGAAGCTATTTATAGCTTACCTGCTATTAACCTGCATTGTAGAGTTTACAGGCATTTATATGAACAGGATAGCGCATATCTTCAATCATAATTTATATAATGTGTTCTTGTTATTTGAGTGTGGCATGGTAAGCTACACTTTATATAATTTATACAAACCGTATAAAGACACGCGTAAATGGCTGATTGCCTGGTACAGTATTTTTATGATAATATTTATTGCCGAGCTATTTGCTACCCATTTTAAGAGCTTTGTCTCAAATACGGCAACGGTAATGTCGGTAGTTTTTGTATTTGCATGCCTGTATTATTACTATCTTAAATTAAAAGATGAGCAGTTTGAACAGCTTGCTTTTTCGGCGCCTTTTTGGTGGGTAAGCGGCGCCTTGTTCTTTTACTTTGGCAGTACTACCTGCAATGTTTTTTTTGATTACATGTCAAAATCAAGTACCGTAGTTTATGGGCACTCCATCAGGTACTATATTTTTAATTTACTAAATATTATATTATACGCATTTTGGTCATACGCTTTTTTATGCAGGTATCTTCACAGGAAATCGTATTCCTCATAGGCCTTACTTCCCTCATTTTTTTAATTGCTCCGCTGTTTTTAATCATTTACGTAGTATCGTACAACCGTAAAAAGAAAAAACACCAGGAGGAGAAGCTACTGCTGCAAAAGACTTTTGAGAATGAGTTGCTTAAAACGCAGATGGAAGTACAGGAACAAACCCTTAAAACCATCGCCTATGACCTGCATGACAACATTGGTCAGTTATTAAGCATCACTACCATAACCCTAAGTTCTATCGACCTTAACAATACCAATAAAGCTGCGGAAAAACTGGCTTTTATTGAAGACCTGACAAGCCGCTCCATCAAAGAAGTAAAAGCCTTATCCCGCCTGTTACATGGCGAAGAGCTGGTAAACCGCGGACTGGCCGCTGCCATTGAATTTGAGCTGGAATGGCTGCAACGATCAGAGAAGTTTAAGATCAATTTTGAAAAACAAAACTTTAGCACATTTAATGCCGATAGCGGCAAGGAAACAATCCTTTTCCGCCTGTTCCAGGAGATTATCAATAACATTATACAACATGCCAAAGCAACCGAAATATTTATAACTTTAGAGCAGATTGAAAATTCATTTCAGTTAACAATCCGCGATAACGGGAAAGGTTTTGATGTAGAAGAAACATTGAAACGTAAAAACGGGATGGGCCTGCACAACATCACCAAACGGGCGGCGATGATAAATGGTAGTGCCTCAATCAACTCGGCTCCGGGAAGCGGATCAGAAATTATTATAAATATACCCTACTAAATATTAATGAACGCTGATAAAATAGATATAGTCATTGTTGACGATCATACCCTTTTTCGCCAGGGGCTGGTAAGCCTGCTTAGCGATTCGGGCAAAATAAATGTAATTTTTGATGCTGAGAACGGCCAGGACATGATCCAGAAGCTATCCCGTAACCCTTTGCCGGAAGTGATCCTGATGGATATTACCATGCCGCTGATGGATGGCTATGAAAGCACTAAATGGATTAAAGAAAACCATCCTGAAATAAAAGTACTGGCATTAAGTATGTTTGAAGAAGATAAGCCAATTATAGGCATGCTTAAAAGTGGTGCCGGCGGTTATATGCTCAAACAATCCCGGGCATCCGATTTAATTGATGCTATCACCGGTATTGCTAAACAATCATTTTATATTAATGAATTGGTGAGTGGCAAACTATTACGCAATATTCAAAACAATCAGCCTGTAAAAACCCAACAGGTTGAAGTAAATGCTAACGAATTAAAATTCCTTGAGCTTTGCTGCAGCGACCTCACCTACAAGCAAATAGCAGACATGATGAACCTGAGTCCGCACACTATCGACAATTACCGCGAAGCGTTGTTCCAAAAGTTTGAAACCAAATCACGTACAGGACTGGTAATTGCCGCGCTGAAGCAGGAGTTGATAAAGATATAAGGGGCCTCACCCTGCCCTCTCCCTTCTTGATTTTAAAGCTTCTTTTAAAGTCCTCTCGTTTGGAGAGGATTTAGGTGAGGCTGCTTGTCTCCTACTCAATAAAGCTTCCGTCCCCTCTCCTCTTCATTCGTTGCCCGTGGCGCATAGGCGAGCCTGTCCATTTCTGGAGGTTTAGCTTGGCGCTAAACATGAAATAACGGCTTTGAGCGTTGCTGAGGGTATTGGTTACCGAATTTTCGGTTGTTACCTGGTTGATAAAATTGTTTTGTTTTAAAATATCAAACACCTGGAACGTAAGCGTAAGGTTACGGCGCTTAAAAAACTGCTGTTCAATGTAAGCGTTAATTACCAATGGGTTACGTGTAAGATTTTGCGAAATCCCTTTTACGAAATTTTTGTTGGCGCTGTACCCAAAAGTAGCCGTGCGCCCGGTAAGGAAATAAAATTTGCCATCAATGGCTAAAGCCGTTGTGCTGATATTGGTATTTACCGAATGCGGCAATGTAAAATATGATTTTGCCACATCGTAGGAAACATATGGGTTAATTTCTACCGATTCACTTGGGTTTATTTGGGGGCCTAAGCGCTCATTAAAATGCCAGGTAGTGGTAAAGTTTTGCACGTTATTACTCATGGATATGCCATGCCCGTAATTAATTGTACCATTGAGCGATAAGTTATACTTACGATCGGCCAGTTGTTTTGAGATATTGTAGTTACCGCCAATGTTGTAACTGCCATTTAAGTTTATATAATGTGTTTCATTTTTTAAAGCACCAAGGGTATCAGCTATCTGCACTGTATTGGTAACAATCTGGTTTTTAATAAAGCTCACGTTAGCATTGGCCGATAGATTAAACTTTGAATCAATTATGTAATTATTGTATTGCAGGTTAATAGAGTTCCTGAATGATGGCTTCAAATCGGGGTTACCCACAACCGGGTTTTGCGGATTAGACTCATCGCGCACAGGCTGAATCTGGTTAAATGATGGCTCCTGTGGGCTGCCCGAGTAGTTCACCGAAAAACGCTCCTGCTTTGACCATACATACTGAAAACGCGCTATCGGGATTAAGTTAAAATTAGTGCGATGCGTACTTACTACCCCTCCGGTTATTTTTGTACCGTCTAAAACTGTTGGCACACCGGTAACGCCTAACGAAATATTGTATTTTTTTTGATTGATACGGTAGTTAAGTGCCAGTCGCGTCTCGGTAAACGAATATTTAAAAACATTGCTCAATGAATCAACCAGATTGCGACTGCCCAGCGAATCTATGTTATAGGTATAGGCCTGGTTATCATAACTGCGCGAATTTACCTGCGCATTAAACTCCAGTTGCGACACATCGGTTAGGGGCTCAACATAGGTAAAACTCGTCCTGAAGTTTTTACTCAGGTTACTCCGGCTAATGTGGCGGTTAACCAGTGAATCTTTTAAAACATGATTGGTAGAATCCTGGTAGTAAATAATATTATTATCCTGTTCGTTAACAGTTTCATTATCTGAGCGGTTGTAACTTACCTGAAACGACAGGTTGCGCTTTGGCTTTTTAAATAAATGCTGATAAAACACAATGGCACCCCAACTGGGTACAGTATTATTGCTACCGGTTAAACCTAAAATATCTTGGTGAATAAGGCCGGTTTTAAAACTTTGAGATGTGTTTGTTGAATTTACACCCGAGTAACTGAAACTGGGTGTCACTTTTAGGTAGTTAGCACTATCAATATTATACTCCAGTTCCAGGTTCACATTATGAGTTTTGTTATTATTTTGCGAGTTGGAGTTCCTGATAAAATTAGTGGTACCCAATGTGCTAAACTGTTGGCCATCGCTATGGTTAATAGAATTAACATCCCTGAAATTATAATTATAGCTGGTATTTATCTGAATCTTTTTGGTTAGATAGCTGCGGTAGCTGATATTAGGGCCGCCTGTTTTGGTAGTACCGCCGCTGCCGCCGCCGGTTCCGCCCGAAACGCCATTTACGGTGTTTACAAAACTGCCTATCAACCCTATCTGTTCGTTGCCGTTTATCCGCTGAAAAAACAAACGGTTATCATAACGATCGTCACTACCTGCACCCGCGCTTAACCGACCAACATTGCCTACCGATTTATCGGCCCTTGTAGTAATATTCAACACTTTTTGTGGGTCGCCATCTTTAATCCCTGTCCGGGCCGCCTGATCGCCATAATCATCAACAATCTGGATTTTATCTACAATGTCTGCAGGCAAATTTTTAATCGCTTGCGCTACATCGCCACCTATATAATCTTTACCATTCAGCCTGGCTTTTACTACTGCCTGCCCCTGGTGAGTAACCGTTCCGTCTTTGGCAACTTCTACACCCTCCATTTTCTTAATCAGCTCGTCAACAGTAGCATTCGGGCGAACTTTATAATCACTGGCGCGATACTCAACAGTATCAGTTTTGTAAGTAACACTTGGCTCACCGTTTATCACTACCTCGCCCAACATATGTTGCTGTGGTTTCAAAACAAAGGCATCCAGCTCCAGGCTGCGCGATTCGTCGTTGTTCAGCATCTTCCTTACTATCGTTTGAAATCCTACGCTGGTAACGGTGATGACAAACGTAGCCGATTTAACCTTCCCAAACCTGAACTTACCTGTTGGGCCGGTGCTGGTAACCATACTATCTGTAGCCGATACCAGCTTAATAGTTGCCCCTTCCAATTTTTTATCAGCAGTATCCTTAACTATCCCATAAACTTCCCTAAAAGGCAAAGGACCTTTTTGATCTTTCGTACCGCGTTGCCTTCCGAAGTTACCGGCGCCATTGTTCCCATTACCGTTACCACCTCCCCGGCGGTTTTGGGCATAGCCAATGGCAGCAAACGTCAATATAAATAAACAGAGTAAAGTTTTTTTCATGGTAAGGCAGATGTAGCTGGGTTAAGCCCGGAGTTAAAAAGTCTTAAGCGAGAAAGTTATTCGTTGCAAAACGATTTATAACTTAAGGCTATCGATTTAAACTTGTAAAACTGACAGGAATTAACTTGGCTAAAAATACAAGGCTGCAACGGTTTATTTTAAACTGTTGCAGCCTTGTTACATAACATCCTTGTTACCTGCTTTCTTCAAGCTGCAAAACAACACTTGTTCTGCCGCTGTTAACATCGGGGTTGATGCCTACGGTCATTAAAAAATCGCCTGTTAAAACCAGGTTATTTTCGATGGATGAGTTGGAGCCTGCATAAAGGTTAATTTCTTTAACCAGGTATTTTTTTTGCGGATCGAGACCTTTCAAACGAATAGGCACTTTTGTTCCGGCGTTGTAACGGTTATTAACCAAATAATTAAATACTACCGCTTTTGACTTGCTATCATTAACGTACATAATAGATGCGGCATCGTTATCCCACGGCGATTGCAGGCGATATTGATCGCCGTGCCAAATGGCATCTTTCAGGTATTCGTAATTTTTAAGCGCGTCATGCACATAGGCAAGGTCTTGCTCGCTTAATTTACTTACTACAATATCAAACCCAAGTTTACCCATCATCGCCACATCCGTGCGGAATTTTAAAGGCTGTTTACCCCAATCGGTAACGTGGTTTGAACTGGTCATAGCCGGGTAAAAGTAGGAATACTCCCATTGGATAAACACCCTTTCCAGCGGTTCGGTGTTATCACTTGGCCAAAACTCGGTAAAGTATTTGAGCGCACCATAATCAACACGGCCACCGCCGCCCGAACATAGCATCAAAGGTACTTTGGGATATTTTGCTCTAACACGTTCCAATACTTTGTACAAACCGAAAACATAGTCGGTATACAGATGCGATTGGTCTTTTTTCAGATAAGCCGAGTATGCATTATAGATCACCGCGTTGCAATCCCATTTAATATAGGCCAGGGTTGGATTTTTGGTAAACAGATCATCCACTATGCCAAATACAAAATCCTGAACTTTAGGATTTGCAAGATCGAGCACCAACTGGTTGCGGAAATATTTTTCGGGGCGGTTTGGTTGTTTTATCACCCAATCCGGATGTTTGCTGTAAAGTTCACTTTTCGGGTTAACCATTTCGGGCTCTATCCAGATGCCAAATTTTACGCCATCGGCAGTTGCCTCTTTTACCAACGATCCGATACCGTTAGGCAATTTTAGCTTATTCTCCTGCCAATCGCCCAACCCTGCATGGTCGCCGTTACGTGGAAATTTATTGCCAAACCAGCCATCATCCAGTAAAAACAAATCGACGCCTAATTTTTTGGTATCTTTTAATAAACCAAACAGTTTGCTTTCGTTAAAATCAAAATAGGTCGATTCCCAGTTGTTCAACAAGGTTAGTCTATCTCCTTGCCCGTCAACAATTTTATATTTGCGTGCCCAACGTTGCAGCTTACGGCTGGCATCTCCTTTACCATGATCGGAGTAAGTATACACAAATGCCGGCGTGGTAAATTCCTGCGCAGGTTTAAGGTGGTATTCGGCCGCGGCATTATTAATCCCGGCAATAACCCTTAAATTATTGGATACATCCAGCTCCAGGTCTATTTTAAAATTACCCGACCATTCCAGCGCACCAAGCATTACTTTGCCTTCATCGTCGGTAGCCGGTTTATCCATAGATACCATGAACATAGATGGCTCATACAAATTAGCGCGGGTGCCCAGTTTGCTGTCAATAGTTTTAATGCCGTGGGTTAATTTGGCTTCTTCTGGTTGCATCTCTAATGCCCAGTTACCGTGATACTGTTTTAGCCAAAAGCCGTTACCTTTTAAATTAAGGTTGGCCGATGCATATTTGTTCAAGGTTACTTCACCCTTTTCGTTATGTTTTATTACCGACCATTGTTCGGTAACGTCCTCTTTAAAATAGGTTTTATAATATAGTGTTACTTCAAACGGGTAAACAGGGTCTTTCAGGTTAACAGTCAGCAGGCTCACATCCTCGTCAACTTTTGTAACGGTGTGGCTTACATAAACCAGGTTGAGGGATTTATTACCATCGGTGTGTGTAACAGTTATTGCCGGCTCGGCCAGGCTTTGTGAGCCCGAAGCCATGTATGCTTCAGTTAACACACCTGAATCATCGGCCTGGCGGTACATTTTACTAATTTGTTCGTACTCTTTGGCATTACCCAACTTGCTGCCGAAATAAACCATTTTAAGCGTTTTATCGCCATCGGTTTGCAGCACCAGGGCATTATTTTGTGTTTCCACCGGAATAGTAACAGTTTGAGCGTGGCTTCCCATAGCCATCGCAACCGAACTTACAAGCACCACGCCAAATGGCAGTACTTTGTTTATTAACTTCTTTTTCAATTTTTTATAGGTTATTTATCAGGTACAAATAAGGTTAAATTTATTGACTATTGGTTCTTGAACTCAAATTTATATAATGCGGCATCGGCAGCAGGAAGCTTTACATTCAAATCTATATCAGTACCTTTTAATATTTCGGTAACTTTATATTTTTGCGGAGGGAGGCCCAATCTTTTAAAATCCAACGCAAACTCCTTAGGCTTATCCGAGTAATTAAATACAGCCACATAATACGCGTTTCCAATTTTTTGAACAAATAGCTCAGACGCGTTTTGGCCGGTGTTACCTTCAACAGGTTTAAAAGATTTACCATGTTTTATCACTGCTAATATTTCCGGGTTTTGATACCACTGTATAGCCCTTGCACTCCACTGCCCGTGTACCGAAAAATCGTCGCCGGTAATGAATGTACCCGTAACCACGGCCGAAAGCATCCTGGCGCGATTGGCCCCCTCACTTTCGTTGTTTAACACCACGTGGTCGGCATCAACAAAATTGTACAAATAGGTTTGCCACCAACCGTAGCTTACGCTATTTAAAGTGTACTGGGTATTATCGATACTTTTAAAAGCATCGCAGGCAATACGGCGTGTATGCACGTAGCGGCCCGAGGCCAAACTTGGCGATATGGCAGCGTAAATAAGCATCTGATCGCCCAGTTTGCTCACCAGGTATTCCATCCCTTTACGGTAGGCCTGCATTCCTGTAGTTATAGCAGGATCATAAAAATGGGTAGACTCGGCCGTAGCGTGGCCCAGGAAATCTATTTTAATCATTTTAAAGCCGCATTCTTTCAGCTTGCCAATCACCAAATCAATATGTTTCAGCGTTGCGGGATGTGTAGGGTCAACAGCTCTTGCGCCATCAATATCGTGGTAGCCTTTGCCAACTTTTGTCCAGGTTTCGCCATAGGTATAATTGGTGCCGGCAACTTTTCTGTCGGGACCATCTTTCCAGCCCCAATCGGTAAAGGGCGCCCAGTATACTCCTGGTTGCAGGCCTTTGCTTTTACAATAATTGGCAAACTCCTTCAGCTTGCTGTAATCGCCCTCTAAGCCGCCCTTTAACATAAAATCCCAATAGGAATCCAGATCGATAAAAGCGGTGTTACCTATCCGGAAGGCTGATAAGCTGTCGGCAAAAAAATCGGCAACTTTGGTAGCTTTATCGTAGTTGAGCTTTTCCTGCATTACACCCCAGCTATTCCATCCAACGGGTGTAGGTTTTGTCCAGTTAAAAACAAACGGAGGTTCGGCAATACGGTTAGCTTTGGCATATTCTTCCATCCCGTTACGCCAATCGTTATAGTAACCAATAAATATCTTTGGCGACTGCACTATATCGCCTTTAACATCGCCATGCTCAATATTATCACGGGTTACACTTTCTTCCGTGTAGCCACTCCAAACAACCATTCGGTTACCATCTGTTGGTGTAGCACTGCTACGCACCCCGGCTTTCCAAACCTCGTGCTCAACAGATCCGGCTATATAACCGTTGCGGCTGGTGTTATCATATACAACACCAACTTCAGCGCTGGTATTGCTGAACGGTGCTTTAAACTCTTTAGCATTGTACCGGATAAACGTATCGTTATCAAATGGTACAAAAACGCTGCGGGCGTCGCCCGTAACAGCGGGAATGTTACCCGAAAACGGAATTATGGAATTACTCGAGAGTTTTTTTCCTGTTAATACAACCTGGGTCAGAAAAAATTCCCGGCCCGGATAAACGTAAAATACCTGTTCAATTTTTGGCAGGCCGCTGCCGGTAAGTGTTACTACGTATTTTTCGCCTTTGCCAAAACCATCATTTATGGGTGTTGAGGCATACTTACGATATAAATTATCAGTTGTAGCTACGGCTGCATCTTTTATTTTGAAAGTGGATGTTACATTAGAAAACAAGGTTGTTTTGCCATGATAAACATTATAGATACCGGTTTTAAGATCATAAACAATGCTGTTGCCTTTACCGTATGGAATTGTTACCGTAGTTGTTTGCTTGGCGGATGCAATACTGAACAGGGTTTGTATGACTAACGAAAAGGTAAAAATTATTTTGAAGCTTATTTTCATTGACTAGTATTTTTAATAATAAAGGTCATTGCTTCGTACCTCGCAATGACGGTAGTTTAGCACATTGATTTAATTACACCTTTTGCGCCATCACCTCTTTTATTACCCCGTTAACTTTTATTTTCACTTTACGCGGTGTGGTTGAAGTAACGCGGTAGCTAATAACTTTACCGTCTTTCCATTTAAAATCGACGGTGAAATTACCCCGGGCGCGTAATCCTTTCACATCGCCGGATGCTTTCCAGCTATCAGGAATAGCCGGTATCAGGTTGATGTAGCCTTCATGGCTCTGGATCAGCATTTCGGCAATACCTGCAGTGGTGCCAAAGTTTCCATCAATTTGAAACGGCGGGCCGGCCGATAACAGGTTTGGATAAATACCACCCCCGGCACCATAGTTAATGCCTGTGCTTGTAGTCGGTTTCATGATCTCGGTAAATAGTTTATAGGCCCGGTTACCATCGTGCAGCCTTGCCCAGAATAAGAGTTTGTAGGCAATAGACCAGCTTGGCCCATCGTCACCACGTACATCCAGGGTTTTCTTAGCTGCGGCTGCCAGGTCGGGCGTGCCATCTGCTGTAATTTCGGATGCCGGATAGATGCCATACAGATGCGAAATATGTCTGTGCTGTGGCTCGGTTTCCTTATAATCTTCCAGCCATTCCTGTATGCGGCCGTCTTTACTGATAATACCTGCGGGCGGAATTTCTGTTAACCGTTTTTTCAATTGGGCACGGAAAGCGGCATCAATACCTAAAGTTTCAGAAGCGGTAATTACATTGGCAAACAACTCGCGCATTATCTGGTTATCGATAGTGGCACCGATGCAGATACTGGCGTGATTGCCGCTGCCATCGGGCATCATAAAGCTATTTTCGGGCGATGATGACGGCGCGGTTACCATATAACCGCTTTTAGGGTCTTTTACCAATATGCTGTTGTAAAATTGTGCCGATCCTTTCAAAATGGGATAGATGCTTTTCAGGTAGTTTTTGTCATTTGTAAAAGCATAATGATCCCAGATATTGCTGCATAACCAACCCGAACCAGCTTTGGTTACTCCCCATGAAGCACTTTCGCCGGGCTCAGTCCATCCCCAAACATTGGTAATTACGTGGGCAACCCAGCCATCGGCATTGTAATAGGCTTTGGCTGTACGCTCACCATTTTTTACCAGACCGCGCACCAGTTCAACCAATGGCAGGTTTAACTCAGACAAGTTAGAAACCTCAACGGGGAAGTGATTCATTTGAACGTTTACGTCCAGGTGGTAATCGCCGTTCCATGGGGTATGTACTTCGTTGGCCCAAAGCCCTTGCAGGTTGGGTGGCAACAAGCCTACCCTTGTGCTGCAAATACTTAAATAGCGACCAAACTGATAAAACAATACCGGCAAGCCTTTATCATCGGCGGGCGCTTTATGAAAGCTGATGAGCCGCTGATCGGTAGTCTCTGTCGAGTTATCTTCACCTAATTTGATGCTTACCCGGTTAAACAGTTTCTGAAATTTCCTGGTATGCTCCTGCTTTTCTAAAACGTACGGCTTTAGCATAGCATCAGCTAAATTCTTAGCCATTTTAGCCTTAAAACCGGGGCTCTTAAAGTCGGTAGTTGCCGAAACGTAGATAATAACCTCGGTGGCGTTTTTTATAACCAGGCTATTGTTAATAGCAGTTAGCGTACCACCGGTTAGCCTGGCTTTAACATTGGCTATATATTGCATGCCGTTACCATCGGTACCGTTATCTAACCGACCTTCCATTTGCAGCGTATTACCAACTGTGGTGGTTTTCGAGCGCTCGGGGCGGCTAATGCCAATACTAAAACTCAGCTGACCGGGCTTATCGGCAGTAAGTTTGATAACATCAACATCATTGCCAAAACTGGTAAAATACTCCCGTTTATAGGTAACGCCGTTAATAGTATAGATACTTTTCGCTAAAGCATTATCCAGCGATAATTCCCGCTGATAGTTGGTAAATTTTGAAGCGTCGGCGCCATTGTAGTCAAACTTCAGGTTTAAATCGCCCAGGGTTTGAAAACAGCCCCATTGTTTGCCTCCAGATCCGGGGCCTTTGCACACAAAATCTTTATCAATGAGGGCCTGTGCCTCCACGTTTTTACCAGCCAGCAACAATGCCTTTATTTCGGGCAGTTTTTTGTAGGCTTCATAATTATTGGCATCCTGTACCGATCCCGACCAAAGCGTAATGTCATTAAGTACAATTTTTTCGTCGCTCACTCCCCCATCAGGCATCATGCCTAAACGGCCATTACCCAAAGCAAGGGTCTCTTCCCAGCGCGATGCGGGCTTATCATAATGTAAAGTAAGCTCCTTTTTTTGGGCGATTGAAACCGTCGACAGTAACAAAAGAGCTGCTGCAACGGGTATGTTTTTTTTAAAATTCATCAGTACAGATTATGATTTTATTACAGGGATATCCATGGCGTTCACATCAAGCTCCAGCACAATTACCGAACAGTTTTCATCAGGTAAAGTGGCCGGCAACTCTATCTTATAGCCTTTACTATCCGATCGGATTGCTACCGCGCTGCCATTCAAAAAATACGATTTTAGGATTTTAGCATTGGGCAGCAATGGAATATTCAATGTGCTGTCCTTTTTTTGAAAAACGTTGATGTAAATCTTATTGCCCATGCGCGTTGCACCATATTCGGCAGTTGGTACGTAGGGGCCGCCCTTTGTGCCATAAATTGCTTCACCATTTTGCCGTAACCAGGCTCCCATTTCTTTTAAGCGGGCTACTTGCCGGGCTTCCATGTGGCCATCCATCGCCGGGCCAACGTTAAATAGCAAGTTACCATTACCCGATGCCGATGTTACCAAAGTTTGGATGCATTGCTTTAATGATTTCATCCCATCGTTTGGTTTCCAGGCCCATTGGTTGCAAATGGTAATGCAACTTTCCCACGGCTCATCCATATTAAGTTTGCCTATGGTTTGTTCCGGTGTTAAAAAATCGCCAACCGCATCACCGCCCAATTTTTCGCTTATTTTGCCCAGGCGATTATTGGTAATTACGTTAACATCAACGCTTTTGATATAGTTGTAAATTTCCTGGCCATCGGCAGTTGTCCACGGTGTTTCCCAATAGCCATCAAACCAAAGCATAAAGGGGTGATATTTGGTTATCACTTCTTTAAGCTCGTTTTTCATACGGGTTTTAAAGGCAGTCATATCGCCTTTGCGGGCATTTATTTCGGGATGGTGCGGGTTATCTATAGGGTAGTCCTTATCGTGCCAGTCTAAAACGGTGCAATAAATACAAAAAGTGAGGCCTTGTTTTTTACAGGCTTTTTCCAGTTCGCCAACAATATCTCTTTTAAATGGCGATTTTGAGATATTATAATCCGAGAAGGCACTTGGCCATAACAGGAACCCATCGTGATGCTTGGCTGTAATAACCAGGTATTTCATACCGGCATCTTTTGCAGCTTTCACCCATTCATCAGCATTAAATAATTTAGGGTTAAACTCATGATACAAATTATCGTAATCCTCTTCGGACACCTGGTCGTTACGGCTCCAGCCAATTTCGGTACCGCGTTGGGTTACCGGGCCAAAATGAATAAACATGCCAAAACGCTTAGCCATAAATTGATCCATAACCGCTTTCGGAGTTTTAACCGGAATTGGACTTGCTGCCTGCTGTGCAATAGCTAAACAGGTACTTAATAAAAGGACTCCCAATAGTCCTGCTTTTCTTTTCATAGTATAGTTTAATTAATCAGGTTTCTTTTAGTTAGATTCAGTTGGTTTGGCTAATGAAATTTCATTGAACAGCTTTTTATAATTATTCACTCGTTCAATCTGGTCAACTACTCACTTATTCAACCTAATCAACCACTCATTTATTTATTTACAAAAAAGTTAACAATGCGGCATGCATGGCCTTTACTCAAATTGTTCTTTTTGTCGCTTATTTTAATTTTTAAAGTGTGGCTGCCACCATTCAGGTTGTCGCCCAGCATGTGGTAAACGCCCAGGTGAATCCAGCTATAAAACTCCGTCAACAAGTCCAAGTCTTTATAAGCGCCACCATCAATTGAGTAGGATATAATGCCCGCGTCGGGCCCGGCCACTACTGCAATACCAACAGCTGTGCCTTTAAATGGCAGGGTTAATTCGCTACCCGGTTCTGTAGCCTGTAGCATGGGCACATCAACAAACCCCGGACGGGTTGACAAGCCATCCCCTGGGTTCCATTTAGTATCTATAGCCCAGCCTCTGTCCAGCCTGGCGTTAGTAATGTTATAATAGCTGCCATTATTATAGCTGGCCTTATCAATAGGTTTAGGTAAAACAGCTTTAACAGGCTGCTTGTAATTTGCAGCAACGCTGGCCTGCAACAATGCTTTAATTGTTTCAAAGTAAAGCTCCTGCCCATGGTACCAGGGGTGGATATCTTTAAAATCATCGGCCCAGGTTAGTTCCCTGTTTTTTATTTTATCGTTAACCTCCAGTGCAAGGTTTACATAGGGTAAATTGTAGTGGGTGGCTACTAACTGATGGTTTAGCAGTTCGGGCGATATTTTGCCTTTGGCGTAGTTTTCTATTTTTTGAGGATCGACAAAAGCCATCATAATAACATTCATCATCGGGTTGTTCATTTTTGCATGCCTTACAATGCCTTCTAAAGCCCGAACCTGCGTAGTACTATCGGTGCCCCTGTCGTTCACCGCGGCCTCTACAAACAGCAAGTCGGTTTTACCTGAGTCAAGAATATCCCTTTGCAACCTGAATGCGTGCGGTAAACTGCCTAATGATGGTATGCCGGCAGCTATAAAATGAAAATCCGTTTGGGGATAAGTTTCCCGGAGATATTTGCAAACCTTATCGCGCCAGCCGGGATTAAAAGTGATCGATCCGCCTAAAAAGGAAACGGTAGCTTTTTTATTTACTGTAGCAGCGTAGTAAAAATTATTTAAGCCGCCCGCGGTTTTGATATAATCTGTATACGGCAGTATTTTTTGTACAGGATATGAGTTATTGTAAATAAATTCGGCATAATAACCCGGGCGATCTACCGTAAAATGATGTCCTTGTAACTCGATGGGCCCCTGCGTAACAGGATGGATGCTAATGGGGCCACCTAAAGCAATATAGCGTTTGGCCAGCACATCGCTATTCTCGGCTGGCGGGGCAAGCTTATCGTCGAGCCCTATTGTGTGTAAAATGGGTACCCGGAATGATGCCAGGCCTTCCAGGTTATCAATTGGGTTATCGTTATAGGCAATAGCCTGTTCTTCAGTAAAATGATAAACCTGTTTTAACTCGTTCCAGGCACCCGCATCTCCGGGGCCCTTCAACTTTCCACCCGGCCAGCTTTTTATATCACAAACTGGCGTTTCTGCATAAATACAAGTTACCTTATCGGGATTACGTTTGGCCCAGGCATAAGCATAAAGGCCTCCCCTGCTTACCGCTTCGAGCGCTACCTTTGGTGCAAATGCAAGTTGCTTGGTTAAATAGGTATAAAACACGTCGTAAGAACTCATTGCCGATGGTGCACCATACTGGTTATTTACATTGATAAAGGTTATATAAAACCCTTTTGCAAGCAAAATGCTGTCAATTTCGGTATGCCAGTCGGGAAAAGATGTGCGCCAAACCCAGGGATTGCCAGGCAGCGGGTGCGCTGGTTTAACGTAGTAAGCATCCCGGTCGGCAATTTGTAGTTCTACTTTCTCAAAGCCTTTCCACAAGCTGGCCTTGCTTTGTGCATGGGCACCAATAAAAGTAGTTAGTAACAACAATAATATAACAGCGTGTTTAAATTTCGACATTGGCTTTAACATTTCAATTTCGGGCAAAGGTGTTTGTGAGCCTTGCTATTTTAGTGAATAAAGTATTTTTAAATAGGCCGTATTACGGCAATGTACATGTATTAAAAAATGCAGCATCTACCCGATCTTGTTATTATTGGTTAGGGTAAATGTATCAGCTAATTACTTTTTAAAAAATGGATAAACCTTTTAAAACGATGGACAATCCACTGAAATCATGGAGTTAGATATACGTATTACTCCAAAATCTTCCAACAGCGCTTTATCAACAGGTACGCCATAAAAAACAACTACAAATGACTAAACCTAAAGGCATTTGTATCAATTTTGTTATCCAGACATGGAGAAAACACCTATATGTTTCTACAGTTCTTTATCGGTTATAAATTTTATTATGCAATACCAAYGTATTTGTGCAATCCTGAAATTTTACCAGGCCTGCTTCGGTAACAGGCGCACCGTTAACTTTGAAGCTGTTGTTTACTACCCTGATATTAGCAGCGCTTTTTGCATAAACCGCATCGCCTGAGAGTAAAATAAATTCGTTACCCGTCACCAAAATATTGTTGTGGACTTTTGTTGTGTTATTTTGGGTATTTTCGGGCGAAACCAACACGACGGGCCCGCCACATAAATTAAATTTATTGTTCCTGATAACCAGATTTTTAACCATCCCCGATTCGTACCAACTTGCCGCATCGTCGGCTACGGCTATGGCGCTATTGTTGGTACGTTGAAAAACGTTATTTTCAATTACCACCTTGCCACGCGTGGTAACCAAAACGCCCCTTGTGGGGATGCGTTCGATGGTATTATCACCTATATATACACTGGGCGTCCAGGTAATATTTTCTACTACATCATTTGGCATTATAGTATCGGTCAGGGACATTTTAAGGGTTAACAATATATCTTTATCATTTACCCTTACAACCTTTGATACAATGCTTACCCCATACTGCAAAAGGCTATTTGAATGTACTAAAGCGACACTATCCCCCTTAACAAAAGCTTCGAAACCAAAAGTTTGGTTGTGCATAAACCGGACAAGGAGCTGATTAGGTTGAAGTTGCTGAATTATGCGCAAATAGGTGCCGTGTACGTTAACAGCATCGTCATTGGCCCCCGATAACCAGGAATTAATAACCGATATTTTACCCCCGCAGCCCGAAAAATGCAAGATATCGGCCCAGGCGGCACAAGTACGCCCCGAGTTTGCGGCCGATTTCACAAAAACAGAATCGATGCCAATATTCCGGCAAAACTGGCTTACCACCCCCATGCCGTGCATAAAATTGATGTGAATATTTTTTAGCGACAAATTGTTGCTTCGCACCAAAAAAATCCCCGCACAATCCCGCGTAATATCCCGGCTTTGATAAATAAGGCCAGTTTTAAATCCGGGATTACTTTTAAAATAAACCCGTACGCTATTCAGGCCTGTTGCCGCATACCTCAACCCATCCAAATTAATATCGACGCGTTGCAGATGGCCTGTTGCAGGGTCGAGCACCTGCCACAAGGATATTGGATTATACCTCCAGCCTTCCCCTTCCCAGGTAAGCAGGCTATCTTTAATGCTATATTTTGAATCGGGATGGATCTTCAAATCGACGAAATTATCAGCTATTTTCATCACCTCCAACTCCGATACTGTTGGCCGGTAATAATCATACGTAGCGCCATGTATTTTGATATCATGGCTATGATCGATACAGGTTTCAATCATCTTCCCGCGCATCAGCATTTTTGCGCCTAATGCATCGATATCTACATAACTTGAGCTATCAATATAAATAGCAATGGCTTTGGGCGTGTAAGCATCATCATTAGTATTAGATATAAAGAACTTCCTTTTAAAGCTTGTTTCCGGGTAAAAATTATAGGTACCTTTTTCAAATACCACCTTAACGTGTTTTTTATTGCTGCCACGCGCTACCAGGAACAGCGATTCCCTGAAATCTGCAGGGCCTGTAATCACTATCTTGTCTCCTGCCGAAAAGATTCGCCGGTTAATCTGGTTAAAAGTTTTCCAGGGATGTTTTTTATCAACTCCTGAGTTATCATCATTTCCTTTTTCAGTATCGATATAATACATGGTATAACCCGGCGATACTTTACGACTACTGATATCGGGATATTTGACTACTGCATACGATGGTAGGCCGATATGAATAGCTACAAATGCTAACAAAATAGTAAAACACCGAAAACCGAACCGCTTGCTATTAATTACCCGCATTGAAAATATAGGTTTTACCGGCAACTGAATTAAACTGGTATTTAAAGTCGTTGTTTACTATAGTTCCGGGGATCTTTGTCCCTTCGGCTATTAATTTATTTGGCGACCGGAGGTTACACACTCCGCCAGCTAACGATTTAACAACAATCCGGGTAATTTTACCACCTTTCCATACCATATCTGTTATCTCGAAATCGCCGCGGGTTTTAAGGCCTTGCACACTGCCGTTTAACCATGCTTTTGGTAATGCGGGTAAAAGCTGAATTTCATCGGTTTGGCTTTGGAGCAGCATTTCGGTAACGCCAGCTGTATAGCCAAAATTTCCATCTATCTGGAACGGCGGATGCGCGCATAGCAAATTGGAATAAACGCCGCCGCCGTTATTATAATCAACACCCGATCCCCCAGCCAGGGTAATAAAATTATTCAGAATTTTGTAAGCATGATCGCCATCCTGCAGGCGTGCCCAAAAATTCATTTTCCAGGCCATTGACCATCCGGTTGACACATCGCCACGTGCCAATAAACTTACTTTGGCCGCCTGCGCCAGTTGGGGTGTTTTTATAGTGCTTATTCGTTTTCCCGGGTGCAGGCCAAACAAATTTGATGAGTGACGGTGTGTATCTTTCGGGTCATCACGATCAGTTTCCCATTCCTGTAGCTGCCCCCACTTGCCAATTTTAGGTTTCAACAAATGCTCGCGCATATCGGCAACATGATCGCGATAAGTTTTATCTGCACCTAAAACATCCGCCGCCGATATATAATTTGTAAATAGGTCATATACAATCTCCTGGTCATAAGTTACCCCATCTTCGGTTGGCCCATGCTCGGGCGACCAGCCCAGTGGCGAAACCAGGGTGCCATCCGGGCGGCGTTTTAAATGATCATCCCAAAACTCCACAATCTCTTTCAGTATAGGGTAGGCAAAAGTTTGCAAATAGCTTTTATCTTTAGTAAACGCATAATGTTCCCAAATACCCTGGGCATACCATGCGCTGCCGGGCGTGTTCCACAAAAAGCTGCCGCCACCGTACACACCATTTTCGGTTTTAACTGTCCAGCCGCGTACACCAGGATATTCTTTTTGCGTGCTTACCTTTTTTACCTCACGCATACTGTTGATATAATCAAGATACGGTATATGACATTCCGAAAGATTAGTAGGTTCGGCCAGCCAATAATTCATCTGGATGTTGATATTAGAATGATAATCACTTCGCCATGGCGGATTATTGCTCTCGTTCCAAAGCCCCTGCAGATTTGCAGGCAAGCCACCTTTGCGCGAAGAATTGATTAATAAATATCGTCCGTATTGATAAAGCAACGCTTCCAGTTGCGGGTCGGCCTGTTTTTTATAACCAATCAAACGTTTATAGGTTGGCTCGGCGGCATCCGATGGTGGTGTTGTACCCAAGTTTATTGCAACCCGGCCGAAAAGTGCCGAATATTCAGCTATATGATTGTCCAATAATTGCTGGTAAGTTTTGGCCGATGCCGCATCCAGGCTTTGCTTCACCCTTACACCTGGTGCTTCGCCACGCCAGTGTTGCTCGCGCTTGTTGCTGTAGTTAGTAGCAGCCGAGAGCAAGATTGTAAAACTATCCGCATTGCTGATACTCAGTTGTGAACCGCCTTTTTCGTCATCCAAAACCACAGCAGTTCCACCGATTAGCTTTATATCAATACTCGCGCTATAGGCTAAACCATTATCAAGTTTACCTTCAAACTCCAATGTATTGCCACTGCCGGTTATTTTTGCCCCATGTGCATCTTTGAGGCTGATGATAGCCGAATAAGCCTCCTTTTTATCGGCAGTATAATGCAACACCATCACTTTATCCGGGAAACTGCAAAAATACTCGCGTTTAAACGCTACGCCATTATCAGTATAAGTAACCTGCTGTACCGCTTTGCTGATATCCAATTGCCTGCGATAATTGGCAGGTATAGCCTGTGCAGTGTCTTTATTTTTAAAATTGATGAACATATCGCCAAAAGCCTGGTAGGCACCGGTTTCGTTTTCATCCCCTGTCCATAGGCTAATCTCATTAAACTGGATATGCTCTTGTGCGGGGCCACCAAAAACCATCCCGCCGAAGCGGCCATTTCCCATAGGATAGGCTTCTGTCATCCAGGCTTTCGCGGGTTTGTTGTCCCATATTGCCAGCGGGCTTACGCCATGGCCTGTTTGGTTTTGTGCATTTGCAGCTTTTAAGAATACACTGCCAATGGTTATTACAGCAATATAAATTATCTTTTTGGTCATGTTTGGTTTAAAGTAGGATGAGCTAAATATCCATATAAAACAACCGTTTATAAACATCGATATTAGCAAATGATTGCGTTTTTAGAACATTAACAGTATTGTTACCAGCAGTAAAAATTTGTCAAAAAAGAACCTCCCGAACAGATGTGGCCGGGAGGTTCTTCTTTTATTATATTAAACAAACAATTATTGTTTATTCCAAAAGGTTATTTCGCTCATGTTGCTATAACCAGATCCTGTTACGGTATGCAACACTCTTATGCGTATATACCTGACAGGAGGAGGATTACTTAACAAATCGACTTTCAAAGCCGCCTGCCCGTCATCTGTCCTGGTAACCGATTTAAGTAATATCCATCCTTTGGCAATAGCTTCTGCTTTCCAGCCACTGTTATCGGCCCTTAAAGTTGTGGTAGCTCCGGTTAAACTATTTATCCCCCAAACTTCAAACTGATCTGGGTTGTTACAACAGTTCCTTCCAACTTCTTCCATCTGCCCCAAATTGCTGTATGACTGACCCATATCAAACGTAAGCACATGTGGAATATATGAGCCATCGCTGTGGAAAATATTAGGATAGCCTTGCGGACCGTCGCTGTTATCCCACAGTTTACTGATCGTAGTTTCGCCAGAATAAGTACTAACATCCTGTGGCAGGTGAACTTCCGAAAATTTAGATTTATCGCATTTTACATAAATATAGATTGTAGGAAATGTATCAAATTGCGCGACAGCAAATGTGTCGATTGACGTACGCTCCGGTATGTAGTACGATTTGTACGTAATGGGCGTACCTGCTTTGTAAGTGGGCAGCGTTATTGAATTTACATTTGGAGCAAGCGAAAGCTGCGATGCCACACCGGCCGCGTTGGTGTAATTAATAACAGTTTTAATGTTAATGGTATCGGGAGTAATAAAGTTTAATTTCACCGATCCATCGCCGTTAACAACGTAGGGAGTGGTTGCATCATAGCCTCGGTTTAATAAGTTAGACGCGTACACCGGTCCGTAAGCTTTAGCATTATTTAATTCATATGGAATGGATTTATTTCCTTTTGCATCATAAGAGTAGATGGTAAACGAATAAGTGTACTCTTGCAGGTTTTTAATCACGGTTCTTATTGTATCTACCTTAGTGGTAACATTAACAACCTGCGAATCGGCACCGTTGTTGTAGTATACAATATACTTTACAATGCTCGGGTCAGAACTTGCTTTCCACTTCAGGCCTATCTCTAAGTTACCGGGCTGTATAATTGCCTGTGCTACTGCACCTGTGTATGTTAGTTCATGACCATCGTAGAATTTTTTATAATCGGTTGCAAGGCCATCTTTCTTACAACCGTACCATGCTGCTGCTACAAAACAGGCAAGCAGTATATATATCAGTTTTTTCATGTTTATATTTTTATAAAAATTAACTACTCTGGTTTACCGTATAGCGAAATTTCCATTGCATGCGCAAAGTTACCGCCAGACCATGTTAGGGCAACAGCAAGCCGGATAAAGTGAACCGGCGGCGCAGCCAACGATATGTTAAAGTTTACACCAGCCTTTACAAAAGCATTGTCGGCCGAGTTAACGGCTGTAGGCGGTAAGCCAGAAGGTGGATCCGGATAATGATAGTTGCCAAGATTTGTCCAATCGCCTATAACAGTACCAACTGCGGCTGATACCGGCAACTGCGAATCTTTTGGCGAGGAAACGTTGGAGCCCCACAAAGAGAAAATTCTTGGATTACCATGACCATAAGCATATTGATCTGGCCGTTCCCATAAAATAAACCGGCTTAGTTTGTAGCTTAAACCAACATTAAATGTACAAACAAAGGGAGGATTATGCCCCGGGTTGGTGTGCCAGCCTGAGCTGTTTCCATCCGTTTTGCCATCCCATAAATTGGGGAGCACCCAACCATATCCTATTTCGGTGTCTGAAGTTAAATTGTACGGGCTGAATTTGCTTTTGTCCAGCAATTGCTCAAACAATGGCGAAATAGGTTTTTTAATGGTATCTGATATATTGCCGAATTTGTCGGTTATATAAACGCCAAAATCTCTGTTATCAGTATTAAAACCACGTACCGAGTAATCAATGGTATCGGATTTTGTATAATGCTGATCCTGGATCTCCATGGCGTTAGTTGATTTATCAAAGGCAGTGACGATAACACCAATTTCCTTCTTCAGCGGGTTTAGCGCTTTAACGTTAACACCGCCAAAATCGGCGTCGATACTTGTTGTAGCTTTAATGGAGATATAGGGTGGCGTTTGCGGGTGCACTGTAACCTTAACCGGGTCTGATTGTACATTTGCCCTGCTCACTGTATATAATGTAACATCATAATCAGCCTCTTTAGCAAAACCTTCAACATTCACGGTATCAGTATAGTAACTTGATTTTGTATCTCGTGATACGCCATTCCTTATCTGGTATTTAGCCTGTACATAAAGTATATTATCGGAGTTTGGCAGCGTATAAGTAATATAGGCTCCTCCCGGGTAGTTATCAACCTTCACATTTGTAATTATACCTGGCTTTGATTTATCTGTTGATATTGGCTCCCTGTCCCCGTCATTCCTTTTACACGATGTTATGCCGGCAACCATCAGGCCTACAAAAAGCAGGACTAAATAATTTTTAATATTTTTCATTTTTTTCATATTTAATGATATGATTATTAAACACTTAACTTACCAGTTTAAATTCTGAACCAGGTTATTATTAACAACCAGATCGTCATTCAGTATAGGCCACAAATAATTCCTGACATTAAATATTGGAATAACCATGGTGGCGGGGCGGTAATAATTTGTTGCCGATGATTCGTAAATATTCCAACCTTGCAAAGGTTTGCTTAGGGCCAACGGCAATTCTTTCCAGCGGCGAAGATCCCAGCCCGGTGTACATTCAAACGCAAGTTCGATACGCGATTCCTGGTGAATGATCTGGCGAAGACCAGCCTGTGTGGTATATTTTGAAGGATCTTTTGAGTAGGTTGTCCATGATTCGGTAACACCTTTTAATCCGGCCCTTGCCCTAACTTTGTCAACCCATGGCAACACTTCTGCGGTGGTTTTTCCCTGCTCGTTCAACGCCTCGGCATAAAGCAAATACATGCCTGCCAACCTTATTACAGGCAGGCGATAATCAGCAATGGTATAACCATCGTCATAGACAGTTAAATAGTTCACCAGTTTTTTAGGCCAGTAGCCGGTAATATTTAACCTTACCCTATCTGTTGGCCCTGCCAATGCACCGCTGCCTCGTGCTTGGACGTAGTATTGCGAATTTTGACTCAATTGGCCGTTACCAAACCACGTACCGCCGTCAAAAGCAATGTCGGCATAAAACCTTGGTTCGCGGTCAAAGTGGGCTTTAACTGTAGTATAGCCATTTCCTATATAAAACCTGTTGGCATCATCACCTGTGCGGGTGTCATAACGGTTCAGGTAGTCCCAGGTTTTATCCTCATTAATGGGTACGCCATTGTGGGTATAAAACAGCTCTTGTTCCTGTATTGGCACAGCGAAAGTACCCTGAAACGAAGGGTTAGCCGCGGCTTTTGAGGTAAGTCTTGGCATACAATAGCTCTGATCTGGAAACACAGGATTTAAAGCCCATATTGTCTCGGTATTAAGCTCCCATTTTTCGGTAATTGTTGTTTGCAGGTCTAAAACTGTTTTTAATGAGTCGTTAATGCCGTTAACACTTGCTGTAGCTGTAAACTTGTGTAATGCAGCGCCATTTGCTTCGGCATTGGTAATTGCAGCCAAACAAGCGGCAGCTGCCTTATCCCACTTGGTAACATCATAAGCCGCAGGGAAAAGTGCCTTACCATCCTTATTTTTTATACTGATATAATCCGGGTTACCGTTAAAAAGCGGGCTTGCGGCTGTGGCCAATATTTGTGCTTTAACTGCCAGTGCAATAGGCTGTGTAATACGGCCAAGTTCCTTTGTGGGGTTAAGTATTACAGGCGGCAAATCTACAGCAGCCTGGTCGAGCAACCTTACCATATAATTTACTACCGAATCAACCGGTGCCCTTTTAACCCTCACTTCGTCGGTTGAGCTGTTAATAGGCAGGTTTACATCAACAATCGGAATGGGGCCATATAGCCTGAAAAGCACAAAATGATAATAGGCTTTCAAAAACTTAACCTCAGCTATCCATCTTTTCTTTTCATCAGCACCAAGGTCAATTGGCTTGTCTATATTCTCCAGCATGGTATTGCACCTTCTGATAGCTTTCCAGGTTGCCTGGCCGCCGTTGTAACCATCCCAATAGTTAAGTCCGGGATTGCCCGCATTTTGCGTACCCCTGATCAGGTTAAATCCGGTTGGATCAATTCCCTGGAAATCTGTCAGGTTGTTTGGGAATATGATCTCGCCCGAGGTGGTAAAACCAGGGTTGTTTTGCACATAAGTTAATTGCTGAATAGTAGCATAGCAGGTAAACAGGTAGTTTTCTGCTTCATTCCGGTTCCTGAACGCATAATCTATGGTACCAACATTATCAGGCGTAACATCCAGGTACTTTTTACATGACACGCAAGAGATTGCGAAAACTGCCATGACCAAATATTTATAATATGATTTCATATTTATTTAATGTTATAAATTGACATTTAAACCTATGTTAAACACCTTTTGAATAGGGTATGCAAATCCGTTGCCGCCCAATTCCGGATCCCATAATCTGAAGGGGCTCCAGGTAAACATGTTTAAGCCGTTAAAATAGATCCGCGCATTTTTTACCAGTAAGGCTTTTGATATCCTTAGCGGCAAAGTATAGCCAACCTCAATAGATTTAAGCCTCAGGAAACTACCATCGCGCAGCCACCAGGTGCTGTTTTGCCTGTTGTTTTCAATAGACGCGCCATCAGGGCCAAGCCTTGGATATAACGCATACAGGTTTTGGTTGTCTTCGCTCCAATGATCATTAGCGTATGCCTGCAACACTTGTGTATTACCGGTGTAGTATGACTCGGGGCTTTTTATAAATGGCGCTGTTGTAGCCGGGTTAATAAAGAAAGACACTTTTGCCTGTCCCTGGAAAAACCCGGAAAGATCAAAGTTTTTATAACTGGCCGATAGACCAAAACCATAAACAATTTGTGGCACCGTTGGATTACCAATAAAAGTTTGATCGGCGCCATCAATTTTACCATCGCCATTTAAATCGCGGTATTTAATATCACCACCCTTTGGAGGGAAGCCGCCTGTACTAAATATTTGCGAAGGTGAGTTGGCCGCTTCGTTATCGTCAACAAACAACCTTTCGGCAACGTAACCAAATTGGCGGTTAATAGGCTGGCCCACCTGGTGCCTGTAAGACTCGGCATAATCAGGAGCCTCAAACTGTGTGTATTTATTGGTTGAATAAGTAAAGTTTCCTCTCATTTGCAAAGAAAAATCCTTACCAATGTTTTCTTTACCATCTACCGATATATCGATACCTTTTGATTCGGCCTTACCAATATTGGCGGAAATACCCGATTCAAGACCCATAGTTGATGGGATTGAAGACCGATCCTGAAGGATATTGTATTTGTTATTTTTATAAACCTCGGCTATTACATTAATCTTTTTAAGCAAGGTAAACTCAATGCCTAAGTTGGTTTGTTTAGATGTTTCCCAGGTTACATCATCATTTTCGTAATTATTGATACTCACACCATTGCGATAGTAACCATTGTTTTGACCAAAGCTGGCAAAGTTACCTCCATTAAGGTTCACATCAGATAAATAGAAAAACCTCCTGTCACTGATGGCATCGTTACCCACCAGGCCATAACTGCCGCGCAGTTTAAACCTATCAAACACGTTATACAAATCGCCCCAGAATTTTTCGTCTGATACAATCCAGGATGCTCCAATGGTTGGGAAAAACCCGTAACGATGGGCTGCTGAGAAACGCTCCGATCCATTTAAACCAAAGTTAAATTCAAGATAATATCTCCCTTTGTATGAATACGTTGCCCTACCTGCTAAAGTTTGGTTACGGAAAGGCAATGAATTGAATAGTGAATTTGCTGGTCCGTTAAGTGTTTGCTGCTCGGTACCAATTAAAGCTGCGCTCACACTGTGGTCGGCGGCAAAAGTGTGGGCATAATCCAACACCCCTTGCAAATACAGGAACGAACTTGCATTGTTACCGAATGAATTATATTGCAAATATTCCCTCGCTACGTTATTACCGGTAGGCAGGTTATTTATCCAGTTTAGCTGGTAGGTATTGGTGGCTTTATCGTAGTTGATAGCATTATAATAAAAAGGGCTGTAACTTAAATACGATTGGAAGAATGAGTGCCTGTTGGTGCTCATAATTGCATGAAAATTTAAACCCGATGTCAAAAAATCCAGGTTCTGGTTTAATTCCAGCTGCGCAAGCATTCTCGATTCCGACGAGTTCTGGTGCCCCTTTAATAACTCAGCGTATGGATTTATGTATTGGCTGCCACCATCTGTATTGGATGTTGCCGGCGAATTACCAAATAAGATGTGCTGCGTGCGCAAGTTGGCAGAATCTGCCGGGTAATAAGCCGGAAAATCAACCGGGCTGGTGTGCGATGCCAGGTTATAAAGCTGTGTTTGCTGGGTTCCATCGCTAGTAAGCGGGCCATTGTAATCGGCAAAAGTACCTGATAAGCGGATAATTAACTCCGTTTTACTGGTTACGTTAATGTTTACGTTCGACCGTAACTGGTATGTTTTATAATTAACGTTGTTGTTGTTATTGTTCCTGATATCGGTGCGTAAAATACCGTTATCGTTTGTGAATGCACCTGCAACATAGTAGCGGGCAACCCCACCCCCACCTTGTAAACTTAAATTGGCGCGCTGCGTATTGGCGCGTTTTTTAAACAACATATTAAGCCAATCGGTAGCCGGGTAAACGTATTGGTTACTGCCGGGAGCATGATTAATAGTGGCCTGTGTGTTAATGATTTTATTTTCATCATATGGCAGCGGGTCCAGGGGGTAACGGGTGCGCGTAGCTTCGTTAAAAAGCCTCATATAGGTAATGGGGTCTGCAAGTGCAATGGTTTTTGCCGATTGTGATTGTGAGTTTTCAACCCGCACATTAATCTGGGCTTTGCCTGCTTTACCTTCTTTGGTTTTAACCAAAATTACGCCATTACCACCTCTGGCACCGTAAAGCGCGGTGGCGCTTGCATCCTTCAGTACCGAAAAACTTTCGATATCATCCACATTTAAACGGGCAAGATCATTAGTAGTTAGTTCAACGTTATCTATCAAAATCAGCGGGTCTTGCTTATAACCAAATGTAGTTACACCCCTGATAAAGAATTTGGCATTATCCTGTCCGGGTTGGCCGCTTGGGGTAAATGCTATAACACCAGCAACCTGACCCGCCAAGGCATTGGTTAGGTTACTTGCAGGTATTTTTAAATTGCCGGGCTTTACAGTGGTAACCGAGCCTACAATGGCTTCCTTTAACTGTTTGCGGCCGTAAGCTGTTACAACTACCGTTTCGGCTGCAGTAACGTCTTCAACCATTATAACATTGTAAACCTTTTTGCCAGCTGTAACCGTAATTGTTTGGGTTTTGTAACCGATATAAGAAATTTTAATTTCCGTACCATCTTTTACATCCAAAACAAACTTTCCGTTGTTATCAGTTAGTGTACCAGATTTTTTGTCGCCGGCAGCGGCGATGGTAACCCCAACCAGGGCCTCGCCTTTTTCATTTTTAACGGTACCTGTTATGGTGATATCGGCAACGGCTTCAATGGGTGTGGCGGTATTTACAACCGGCGGATCTTTAATAATAACCGATTTGCCTTCAATTAAATAAGTTAGCTGAAAGTCTTTTAAACAAGTAGCAAGCACCTGGTCAATAGACGCATCTTTAAAAGCGGCATCTATTTTATGATTGCTGTTAATGGTTTTGGGCGACCAGAATATATTGTACCCGGTTTGCTTATTAATTTGTTTAAATACTTGCTTTAGCGTAGCATCCTTATTTACATAAGTGATTTTTTGTGAAAAAACCGCTGCGCTCACCTGCATAAAAGCAAGCATGAGCATAAAGCTTGTCATCTTCATTATGAGCAGAAATTTCTTGATGTAGCCCGAAGGCATACAAATGTTTGTAGTAAAATTTTTATACATTTGTTAAGGCTGTTAAAGTTAAAAGTGGAGTCACATTAGCATTTTAGCTTATAAGCTTTTAGATCGGGAACATCGCGAGTGTTCCTGATCTTACTTATATCATAAGCTATCTTTTACTCTTCAGGTAGTGTTTTTCTTCATAATGCTGTTTTAATTTAGGGTTGATAATTGGTTATATATTGGTTTTGGCAGTTTACTTTTTTGCCTTTTTGGTTATAATAATCTTTGATCCTTCAATACTAAAACTAACATCACCCGTTTGTTCCATTATTTTAAGCAGTGTTGATATATTGGCAAAGCGGGTGGTTACAGCGGCAAACAAATCGTCTTTAACATCATTATCCCGATAAACAACATCTACATTGTACCAGCGGGACACTTTGCGCATAACGGTTTCCAAACGCTCATCATCAAACCTGAAATAGCCGTTCTTCCAGGCAACAGCTTCTTCAGTATCCACATCAGATACCTTAAGGTGGTCTATAAGGCTTGCTTCCTGACCGGGCTTTAACATGGCGCTTTTATCGCCGCTGCTGACTTTCACCGAACCCTCAAGCAATGTGGTTTTGGTATTTGGTTCGTCGTTATAAGCATTTACGTTGAAATGGGTGCCCAAAACTTCAACTACCTGCCTGTTGGTTATTACCCGGAACGGCCTGTCTTTATTATGGGCTACCTCAAAATAGGCCTCGCCACTTAATTCAACCCGGCGGTCGCCGGCTGATCCAAAATCTACCGGATATTTTAATGAGGATGCTGCATTAAGCCATACCCTGGTGCCATCGGGTAAAAACAATTGGAATTGGCCTCCCCTTGGTGTTTCCATGGTGTTATATTGCGCTACAGCAACTCCATTTAAACCTCCATTACTATCATCCGCTGCTGTATAAACCAGTTGGCCATCGGCAGTTTTTGATATCTGAACTCCCCTCTGCTGAGTAATTTGCCCTTTTTGCGCGTCTGTAAGCGATATTTTTTGACCATTGGCCAAAGTTAGGATGGCTTTGTTGCCGCCTGGTGCTATGATCGTATTATGAACTAAGCCTGGCTGCTGAACATTCCCATTTTTTTTTATAAAAAAAATGGTTCCTGCAGAAAGCAAAAAAAGTATAGATGCTGCAACTGACCAGCGCTTCAAAAAAAAGCGATGCGATTTTTGAGGTTTAGTTTGCTGATTCAGGCGCAAAAGCATTTCCTCCTCAACGCTGTCTTCGTCGTCGGGAAATTCGGCATCCTGGTTGGCTACATTACGGTACCATTCGGTTAAAGTTTCCTTTTCCGATTCGGTCGCAGTATTATCTTTATACTTACGTATTAACTTATAAATGGCTTGGCGGTTCAATTGGTATTGCGCTTTAGTATACAGATGTACCGCGAAAACAACGGTACCCTACATGGTTATTAAAAAAAGTTTATTTAATTAAAGAAGGCAGGAATCGCACTTCTCTTTTTATTTGAAAAGCCGGTGGATATGAATAGCTACTATAAGTATCCAGCCGTGATTTTTAAGTTCGCCCCTGATAATACGGAGCGCGCGGGTAAGGTTTGCTTCAACCCCTTTCTCGGTAATTTGTATTTTGGTAGCTATCTCTGAATTTTTCATCCCCAGGTTACGGCTGTAGCCAAATACCAGGCGGCATTTTTCGGGCATTTTTTCAACAATTCCGTTTACATACTCCTGTAAAAAAATCGCGTCCAGCTTATGTTCATCGTTTACGGTAGCTTCATACTCGTAATTTTTTAACGCCAGCTCGTTTCTGCGCTGCTCTTTTTGATAGTACTTGTAAACGGTAAACTTTACCRATGTTGCCAGGAAAGCGGAAAGATTATTGATCTCAACCTCGGGATATCTTTCCCACAACGATATAAATACATCGTGTACAATATCCTTCGCAGCAAGCTCATCTTTACTGTGATTCCAGGCTATTAACAACAATTTTTTCCAGTACCGGCGGTAAATTTCGGTATAAGCAGCATGATCCCCCTCTTTTAAAAGGGCGGTAAGCTGCTCATCTGTGTATGTGCCGTAACTAGACATAACCACCCACCTTTTTCATTTAGCGGGCCTGATTTGTATAACCAGCAAAGGGCATCGCATTTATTACCAACGTACTAAACGGATGCAGTTCAAAAAAGATAACGTTTTTGTTAAAGGGTAAAATTTTCCTCATATTTTAAATTAACAGGTAATTATCAAATTATTTAGGTTTTTATTTATAATTTTTAAAAAGCTAATCCGTTACAATACCTACCTGCATTATTCCCTCTTGGTAAAATGTTATAAGCACGCAATTAAAACTCAAAAAAACACGTCAGGTTTATAACGCAACAGTCGCCATTGGTGATCCGACAGTTTAAAAATCAAAACTAAATAAAATCCATTAAAGTTAAACATTACGTTTTTCACTAACAATGGAATATTCGCTGTTAAAACACCACTTTATTTTTACGATACCACTTCAATTTTAACCAATTAACAAAACAGGATGTTTTTTTTACGATTTAAATTAAACAAAGGTTTTATTCCGTATGAAACACCTCTTCCATTGTTTGCCATTGCTGCTTGTGGGCAGCGGCCTCGGGTAGGGGCATTTGCGTTGGATCGGTTTCTTTCCACCAGCGTCTGGTGGTGGTATCAGCCGCCATTTTGGCCATATCGCCCTTAAAATCAGCGCCCACATATTCAAAGTAACTAAACAAAAAATATTTATCTCCTATTTTTTGAATATAGATGGAATAATTGCGAATGTTACACTCTTTTATCTTTTTCAAAACATCCGGCCAGGCATGCGCATGCAATTGTTTATAGTAGGCCATTTTTTCGGGCTTTAAGCCTGTTACCATACCAAAACGCTGTACATTCGTGGACCGCACTGCTTTTCTTGATGCAGTATCCTGTGGTAGGGCTATTTTCTTGCCGCCGCTTTTACAGGCAAATATGCCGATGCTGCAAGTGATGAGTATAATTGCAAACTGTTTAATTTGATGGAGAACTTTGTTCATGATGCCATTACCTGAAAATGTAAAACAATACGGCCATTATGCCAATTAACAAAACCGAAAGTACTTTATAACTGCCTAAACCTCTCCAGGCTACACCGCGTAAAGGTTCCCAGGGCGATTTCCAATACAGGGTAGCACTTTCTTTGGTATGCTGAACGGGGTACATATACGATAATACGATCTGTAAACACAGGCACACAACAAAAAGATAAAAAGCCATCATCATAAAAGGAATTGAGCCAATTGCGCTTGCAGGGTAAACCTTACCGATGATGAACACAGCTACCCCTATTGCCGAGCCTATCCATAAAGTATATTTGGCCGAAACAGCCGATGCCTTTTCCCAAAATACGCCTAACAAAAACACACAGGTTATTGGCGGCGCTATGTGGGCTATAATGTCATTTAAACCATTAAATATGCTTTCGTAATTATTGAGTAGCGGCAACAACATTAACGACAAAACGAGCGCTACACCGGCTGCCATTTTACCAATGTTCACCAGTTTTTTGTCTGTTGCTTCGGGTTTGTATCTCTTATAAATATCGTAGCTTACAATGGTTGATATTGAATTTAACGCCCCCGATATCTGGCTCATTAAACCGGATAATAGCGCGGCAACAAGCACGCCTATCAGCCCCGGAGGAATTAACTGGGTAATCATCAACGTATAAATCCCTTTGCTATTTACCACTTCTTTCCCATCAATCACACTTTTTAATGCCGAAATGTCCAGGTGCCCGCTTTGCGCCAGCGTGTAGGCAAACAGGCCCGGCATCACAAAAATAAAAACAGGTAATATTTTGATAAAGCCGCAAAACAGCGGACCAACCCTGGCATGGTTTTCATCTTTGGCGCCTAAAACGCGCTGCACAATGGTTTGGTCGGCACACCAGTACCAGATGCCCAATACAGGATAACCTAAGAAAACAGCATACCAGGGCATGCCACTGGCATCGCCATGAGGGCGAAGCATAGATAGTTTATTAAGCTGCCCGGTATGTTTTAATACTTCAACCATTGGCTCCCAACCGCCCATTTTGGTATAAGCCGCAATGCTCATGATAATAGCACCACCTAAAAGCACCACCGTTTGGATAGATTCGGTAACTACTACGGCTGTTAAACCGCCAACTACAGTATATATAGTAGTAATAATAGAGATGATGATAACACTGGTATACATATCAACCCCAAACAGCGTGTGCAATACTATACCGCCGGCCAGTAACGAAAAAGCGATATGAATTAGCACCGCCGATACTACCGATATAATAGCCAGCCAGTCGCGGCTGGCCCTGTCATAACGTTTTTCTAAAAAATCGGGCAGTGTTGATACGCCTGATTTGATATAAAAAGGTGCAAAAAACAAAGCCAATAGTATTAGGGTAAATGCTGCCATCCACTCAAAGTCGCCATTTAGCAAGCCTGTATCAAACCCACTTTGAGCAAGGCTCACCAGGTGCACACATGATATATTGGTGGCAAATAGCGCCAGGCCGATCATTGGCCAGCGCAGTTTTTTACCTGCAAGAAAATATTCGCCGGCCTCGTTATTGTTATTTTTTGTTTTTTGCTGATGACGAATACCCGACCATAACCCGATAATAAATATCGCCGCTATGTACAAGCCACTAATGATCAGATCTGGTGTGTGTATCATATTTTTTTGAGATTCAAGAGTCAAGACAACCCAACGAATTTTGTTGCCACAACTATGCAACTTCTTTCTTGATTCTTGACTCTTAATTCTTGATTCTTATTTTAAAACTTTCAAATCGCAGCTGCTCCCTGGTTCCTGTGGTGTTTGGTATACGCCGCCGGTTATATTCACAGGGTTTACAAAATGCTTTTGCAGGTGTGGGATGTGTTCTAAAAATAAAGCCTCGTGACCAATTGCTATGTGGTTAAACAAAACCAGGTGCTGGTGCAGCTGGCCCATATCGCCCACGTGTGGCACAACCGGTACCCCGTATTTTTTGCATAGCAGGCTCACGGTTATAAATTCACTTACGCCCCCTACCCTTACCGCATCAACCTGGATAAATGAAGCCGAGCGGGTTTGCAGGTAATTTTTAAAAATGATTTTGTTGGGCACATGCTCTCCTAAAGCCAGTTTCAGCGGCGAAATAGCATCTGCCAGAGTTTTATGGGCTAATACATCATCCGGGTGAGTTGGCTCCTCTATCCAGTAAGGATTCATGCTTTTAAGTTTATTGCATATCGATATCGCCTGTGGCAGGTTCCATTGCTGGTTTGCATCAAGCATTACCTTTACGCTATCGCCGGCAACTTCCCTCACAATATGCGCACGGCGAATATCCCTTTCAGGGTCGGCCGAGCCCACTTTAAGCTTCATGGCGGTAAAACCTTCGGCCAATGCAATTTTGCAGTTTTCGCGTACCTTCTCATCAGAGTAATTGAACCAGCCTATAGATGTATCATAACCGGGATAACCTTTTTGCAAAATGCTTTCGCGGACTGCTTTGGTAGTTTGTTGCTCTTTGAGCATGGCGACTGCCTGAGTATGAGTCAACTCATCTTCAAGGTACGACAGATCTAAAGTGGATACAATCTGTTCAGGAGTTAAGTCTGTTAACAGTTTCCATAATGGTAGCCCTCGCTTTTTGGCCCACAGATCGTAACAGGCATTAGTAACCGAAGCAAGGGCCAAATGCACGACTCCCTTATGTGGCCCCAGCCAGCGAAATTGCTGATCGTTAGACAAGCTTCTGAACAAATCGCCAAAATTGGACATAGTATCTTCAATGTCCCTGCCTTTAATTTTATCGGCATAATATTGCGCAGCTTTACAAACCAAATCGTTACCCTCGCCCAAAGTAAATGCAAAGCCAACTCCTGTATGGCCGCTATCGTCAAATAAACGGGTTACCGCGTATGAGTAAACAGGGTCGGTATGGATGGCATCGCTACCGGCCGCGCCATCAAGCTTATAACGAATATCATCAACCTGAATATTTTTAATCATATTGTATATAGTTTTTTTGGGGATTGATTAAGTAACTTGATTTAACACGCGGCGATAACCTAATTCGGCGCCGCCGGAAACAGGTAAAATACAACCGGTTACGAAACGGGCCTGGTCTGATACCAGGAACAAACAGGCATCGGCCACCACATCACCTTCGGGGCAATATCCCAGGGCGTGAATGTTATCCAGGTAATTTTCAATTGAATTGGTATCGGGCTGCTGCTGGCTCCAGGCCCGTAGCATGGGTGTCCAAACACCCGCGGGAGCCACCGCGTTAACGCGAATGCCGTAAGGTGCATAATCAAGCGCCATTGATTTGGTTAAAGCGTTTACAGCGCCTTTGGTTGCGCTGTATGCGGCATGTATCTCCTGGCCCATATCGCCAACCAGGCTGCTGGTGTTCAGAATATTGCCGCGCGTTTTTTTAAGTTCATCAATGCCATACCGGGTAGTGTTAAATATGCTCTTCACATTTACATCAAAAAGGGCATCCCACTCATCAGCAGTGGTTTCATGAACAGCTTTTGAAGGGTTGCTGATGCCCGCGTTATTATGAATTACATCAATTTTGCCAAAATAATCTACAGCTTTGGCAATAGCCTGCCTTATCGCTGCAGCTACTGAAACATCAGCCTTAAGGTACAGGACATCCAGCGATTGTAACTTTAACCGGGCCTCATCAATGCTCCGCTCCGAATTAGAAACAATAGCCAGCTTGGCGCCAGCTGTGTGGTATATTTTGGCGCACTCAAAGCCTATGCCTTCGGTGCCACCAGTTAAAAAAATTACTTTATTTTTTAATAGCATATAAATGTTGTAGTGTAGCCAGAGCAAAACCGGGCGTGCACACGTTTAATATTTAATCTGTAATGCTTTCACCATATAAAGGCTTGAAGCAGACCATTTATAGTTTACCGCCGTTAACCGGCAATAGGGCAAACTTTAAAAGCAAGATCGACAGCGCTGGTTATATTGGTTGTTGCGAACAAACCAAAAGTAAACCGATGTTTGTGAGTTTATAATAGCCAAAACATTTTTTTTAATGGATTATTCAATTAAACCACCAGCAAAATTGTGGTTTATTGGCATAATGTTGTGGCAGGTTTGCAATACGGGTTAAATGATTGTAATTTATAGAATGTTTTATCTATAATAGCATTCAAATACCGGATGCTATGTTTCTGCTGATGTA
This sequence comes from Mucilaginibacter sp. P4_C11, assembly GCF_056402115.1. Classification (NCBI taxonomy): domain Bacteria; kingdom Pseudomonadati; phylum Bacteroidota; class Sphingobacteriia; order Sphingobacteriales; family Sphingobacteriaceae; genus Mucilaginibacter; species Mucilaginibacter sp. P4_C11. The sequence continues at coordinate 43,890 of NZ_JBFUIA010000041.1, forward strand.
ATATCCCACTGTAACACCAATTATTCCTTAATATTATATTTGATGAGTAACAGCTTTAAAAGGCGGCAAGGTTTTGAGGGTGAAAAATTCATCAGCATTCCTCAAAAAGTATTACGCGATGCCAAACAACGTCATCCCGAACTTTTCCATATCTATATTACGCATATAGGCTATTTTCCTAAGGCGGCATTTCATTATCGCGAACGCCGAAAAGGCTGCGAAGACAACATACTTATTTACTGTTTGCAGGGAAAAGGTTATTATATTGTGGATAACAAGCGTTTTGAGGTACGCAGCAACCAGTTTATACTGATACCGGCTACCGATAAATATATGAGGTATTGGGCCGATAATGACGACCCATGGACCATTTACTGGGTACATTTTACCGGTGATAAAATAGACAGCTTTAACAAATCGCTCAACTTAAGCATCGGCCGCGGCCCGGTGAACATCCCTTTTAATGAAAACGCGATAGCGATATGGCAAAACATTTACCAGACCCTTGAAATGGGCTACAGCCTTGAAAATATTAACAGCGCGTGCTTTTGCCTGTATCATATTATAGCTACTTTTTTGATGCCCGAGCGGCACATTCAGCATGATACGGATGATGAAGGTGACATCATCACCAAAACTGTCCACTTTATGCGTAATAACCTAAACAAAAAACTGAGTGTGGAAGATATGTCCGGCAAGCATAGTTTATCGGTATCACATTTTTCTAACCTGTTTCGTAAAGCCACCGGCATGCCCCCTATTGATTATTTTATTCACTTAAAAATGCAAAAGGCTTGTCAGCTGCTATATGCCAATAGCGATAAAATAAAAGCCGTAGCTACCGAATTGGGTTACGAAGACCCCTACTATTTCTCGCGCATTTTTAAAAAATACATTGGCTCATCTCCCGAGCAATACCGTATTACGGCGAAGAATACGGGATAACACACCCGTGCTACAAGTAAATTATCCATTCAATTTAGCATATTGTCTATTTAGTACTTGCCAGGATAACTATATTTTTAGCAAGTTCAATTCCCTTGCCATGGGGTAAAAAATCATCAACCTAAAACATGATCAATTTTTATAAAAATGCCTGTTGTCTTGGCGCACTGTTAGCTATTGGATTTGTAGCACATACTCAAACTATCAGGAAACTAACCCCTTATGTAAACCCTTTTATTGGTACAGGCGCAGTTAAAGGTAGTTTATCTGGTAATAACTATCCAGGCGCTACAGTTCCGTTTGGTATGGTACAACTAAGCCCGGATACCCGTGATGAACCAGAATGGGATGCTGCCTGCGGGTACGACCATAACGATAACTTTATAGCCGGTTTTAGCCATACCCATTTAAGCGGCACAGGAGCGCCCGATTTGTTTGATATTTTATTTATGCCCTATACCGGCGACGAAAAAACAAGAGCTGGCAATGCACAACAGGCCGGCAGCGGCTACGGTTCAAGGTTTTCGCACGATCAAGAATCGGCAAGGGCTGGTTATTACCAGGTTAAGCTGGATGACTATGGCGTAAATGTCGAGCTTACCGCTACAGAACATGCAGGGTTTCACAAATATAGCTTCCCCAAAAACAGTAAAGGCAGTGTGATAATCGATCTAAATCATTCGCTTAAAAAGCCAAATTTTGGCTGCCATGTTATCGCCGCCCAATTTCACATGGTAAATGATCACGCAATTGAAGGTTTTAGGGTGATTACCGGCTGGGCCAAATTGCGTAAGGTTTATTTTTTTGCCGAATTTAACAAAGCCATCAAAAGCAACGATCTTGTTGACGGCGGAACCCAGTATTTTGACCAACAGTTATTAAACGGTACCGATTTACGCGCGGTGCTGAATTTTGATACCGCCGATGGTACACCGCTAATGGCCAAAGTAGGCCTATCTACCGTAAGCACAAAAAATGCAAAGCTGAACCTGATTACCGAGATACCAGGTTGGGATTTTGCTAAAACAGTAGCCCAGGCTGATGCCAAATGGGAAAAAGAACTGGATAAAATAAGGGTTGACGGCACAGAGCAACAAAAACAGATTTTTTATACGGCATTGTACCACACTTTCATTCAACCAAACAACTATGCAGATGTAAACGGCGATTATACAGGCATCGATTACACCATACACAACACAAAAGGGGGTTTCTATAGCACTTTCTCCTTATGGGATACTTATCGTGCCGCCCATCCGCTTTATACGCTTGTGCAGCCAGAACGGAGCGCCGGGTTTGTTAACAGCATGATAAGCCAATACAAAGCTTATGGCTACTTGCCCATCTGGCAACTGTGGGGGCAGGAAAATTATTGCATGATTGGCAACCATGCCATACCTGTAATAGTCGACGCCATTTTAAAGGGCATTCCTGGTATAGATATTAACCAGGCTTATGAGGCAGTAAAAAACTCGTCGGTGACAAATCATCCCGGCTCGCCGTTTAAGGCCTGGGAAAAATATGGCTACATACCCGAGAATGTTTTATCACAATCGGTATCTGTTACGCTCGAGATGGGCTATGACGATTGGTGCGTTGCACAACTGGCTAAAAAACTTCACAAAACTGCCGACTATACCCGTTTTATAAAACGATCACAATATTTTAGAAACCTGTATGACGCGCAGACCGGATTTTTCAGGGCAAAAAACACAGATGGCAAATGGCTTTCACCATTCAATCCACTGCAATATGGCGGCAATGGCGGTAACCCGTATACTGAGGGCAACGCCTGGCAATATGATTGGTATGTACCACACGATGTTAAAGGAATTATAGCTTTATTTGGCGGGGAGCAGAAATTCACAGCCAAACTTGATACGTTTTTCACCCTTAACAGCAAACCCGGCGAGGTAAACGGCAATGCTTCCGGCTTTATTGGCCAGTATGCGCATGGCAATGAGCCAAGTCATCATATTACCTACCTGTACAATTATGCCGGCCAGCCATGGAAAACACAAATGTATGTGGCCAAAATCTGCGGCGAACTTTATAACACTTCATCATCAGGATATGCAGGAAATGAAGATTGCGGGCAAATGTCGGCGTGGTACGTTTTTAGTGCCATGGGGTTTTACCCGATAAACCCGGCAAGTGGCGTTTATGTGATAGGCACGCCGGTGATGCGCAAATCTGTAATGCGGCTTCCGCTGAATAAGCAGTTTACAGTGCTCGCTCCAAACACCTCGGCTAAAAACATTTATATCCAGTCGGCCAGGCTTAACGGCAAGCCATACACCCATACATTTATCACACAGCAAGATATCATGAAAGGCGGTACCCTTGAATTTGTAATGGGACCAAAAGCCAACGAGCATTGGGGTATCAGCTTAGCTGACAGGCCAACGAATTAATAGCTGAGTGCACAGACTTACGAAGTTTTAAAAACTTCGTAAGTCTATCGCCATGTTATCAACGATTTTTACTCCCTATGCCTTTTATGCTTTTTCTTCTTGCTTGATTTAGAAGAACTTTTCTTTTCAGATTTTTTGGTTATTGGCTTATCGTCTTGTTTCTTTGGTGCGGCATTAGCCGTACCCGCCTTTGGAGCTACATCAACAGAATCTTTGCTTAGCTGCTTTACAGTAAATTCGTTGCGGCTTAACCCATATTCCAACTGGCGTTTTGCGCCTGTTGAAGCAGCATCTTTACCACTGCCTTTATAAATTGGGAATTCCCGGATAAGTTTGCCATCGCGAATGTAAAAATTGTCGTCGCCCCGGTAACCTTTACGCTGCGAGTTGTTCAGTTTAGGAAAATCGAGTTTGTTGGCTTTACCATTATCGTTGCTAAACTCAAATGCATAAATGCTGGTGCGGTTAATGGTATCTTTTGATTTTGCAGCTATTAATATTTCGGGGTTGCCATCTACATCCATATCAGAATTATATACATCAATAATCTGGCCTTCCAAATCGCCGGTTGTGGTGGTATATTTTATCGCTGACGAATCGGAGTGCAGGATCATAAAGGCACCCGCCTCCTGCGATCCCCTGCCCCAGCTAAATACATCATAGTTTTGCCCTGGCGAAACCTCAATCATTTTATGGTACCTGAACGGTTTCATTAGTTCTGGCATTTTAGGCTTTACAGGCGGGTCGACAGTTTTAGGTTGATTACCGCCACAGCCGGCTATAGCTAACGCGGCCATAAAAAAAGCTATATAATAAAATCTCCTGACCATTATAAGTTTTATCCTTCTGTTAATTTTTCAGCACATCAGCTGTCAACTCGGCCTTGGTTTTGCCTGGCGCCGATATAAAAACCTTCAACGTGTTGTTGCCACCGGCGTCTACATATTTCAATGTAAACTTGTGGTAACCTTTTAATAAAGGCGCGGCGCCAAATTGCTCGTTGGCTATATGCTTGCCATCATTATCAACCACAACCTGGTCATCTATCAATAAAACCGAGCCATTGGCCGATAATGTTGAGAAGCCATAGTTGCCATCAGCCTCAATATTAATAAATCCGTTGTAAATTACACCAAACTTACCTTTACTTTTCCTGAAATCTGTTGTACTAAAGTTTTTTACCGCTCCGCTATCAGTTGGCAAGCCTATTAATTGACTGGTGCTGCCAAAAGTGCCGGTAAATAATTGGTATTTAAGGCCACTTGCGTTGCCTGTATAGTTAACGGCAGCAAAAGGTGCTTTATTGTAAACCAATGTACGGGTAACGTTACTACGCTTGCCCGATGGGGTAATTACAATAGTTTGTAATTCGCGGTACTGGTCGGTTGGTACATCGTAGTTCATGGGAATATGATACTCCAAATCGGTTTCGCGCGGCGTGTACCCATCAATAGTATAGTAAATTTTTGCGCCATCAACGGGTGATTTCAGGTTCACGCTTACCTGCGAACCAATCATTACGGTATCTTTTGCCCCAATAGCAACCGGTACATGGTAATCCAGGTTGTTTTTATCCAACCAGGCTAAGTGCGATGGCAAGCGGGTTTCGCTAAAATCTTTAAAATTTTTGTTAGCCAGCGGGCTCCAGGCAATTTCAGATAAGGCCATTAAGCGTGGCAGCAGCATAAACTCCACCTTAGCTTCGGTGGCTACATACTCGGTCCAAAGGTTGGCCTGTACCCCCATAATGTAAGTTTTTTGTTCGGGTGTTAAAGCTTCGGGAGTTGGATCGTAGCTATAAATTTTTGACAATGGCTCGTTGCCGCCAATGCTTAGTGGCTCCTGGCTTGGCTTGCCTTGGCCGTGGTCTATATAAAGCCCGTGGCTGCCAGGTGTCATAATCACATTATGTTTTTGCTGGGCGGCTGCAATACCGCCTTCTTCGCCGCGCCAGCTCATTACAGCAGCGTTAGGTGCAAGTCCACCCTCTAAAATTTCGTCCCAGCCAATGATGTTGCGCCCTTTAGAGTTTACAAATTTCTCAACCCGTTGTATAAAATAGCTTTGCAGCTCATTTTCATCCTTTAGTTTTAGTTTTTTAATCAACTGCTGGCAAAATGCCGATTGTTTCCAGGCATCCTTAGGGGCTTCGTCGCCACCAATGTGAATGTATTTGCCGGGGAAAAGTTCCATCACTTCGGTTAAAACATCCTGTATAAAGGCAAATGTTTTATCGCTCGGGCAGTAGATATCTTTAAATACGCCCCAGGTTTCGGCAGCTTTGTAAGTTTTGGTCGGGTCGCAACTTAGCTCGGGATAAGCGGCCAGTGCGGCTTGCGAGTGGCCGGGCATTTCAATTTCGGGTACGATGTTGATGTACCTGGCGGCGGCATATTTTACCACATCACGAATCTGATCCTGGGTGTAAAAGCCTCCGTAAGGGGTACCATCAAATTGTTGTGGTGTTTTATCGCGGTAGCCACCAATGAGTGTTTGCGCACGCATACTGCTGATTTGGGTAAGCTTTGGATATTTTTTTATCTCGATGCGCCAGCCCTGGTCTTCGGTAAGGTGCCAGTGAAAGTTGTTTAGCTTGTAGGCTGCCAGCAGGTCGATATATTTTTTAACCATCTCTACGCCAAAAAAGTGCCGGCCTACATCAAGCATGGCACCACGGTAGCCAAAACGAGGATAATCCTCAATTTTCACACAAGGCAATTTAGCTGTGGCAGCCCTATTGGCTGGGAATAACTGAATAAGCGTTTGAATGCCGTAAAACAAACCGGCCCCCTTACCGGCAACAGTAATTTGCTGTGGGGTAATGGTTAGGCGGTAACCTTCGGCTGGCAGGTTATCGGTACCGGCTGATGTTAATGTGATAACATTGGAGGCTGCTCCTGCGTTTTTCACAACAATGGCCGTGTTGTACGCCTGGTTACCGGCTAGGTAATCTTTAAAAAACACCACCGCTTTGTTCGAAGGCGAATCGGCCTGCACCTTTGTTTCCTGGCTGAACAGGAAAGTTCCGGGAGCTTTTGTGAGCGACACTGGCGCCGGGATAATCCCCGCATACGGATCGGTATCCTGGGCTTTAACAATAGTAAACACGGTTAACAATGCGCTTAGCATCACGACAGACTTTTTGAGCATAGTAGTATGAGATTGGTACTGAGCCGTGAATATATAACTTTTTAAAAAATTACAAGAAGTTTTCTATTGTAACAAAAGCATGTTTTTGAATCTATGCTGTATAGGATGGTGGTTAAAATTAACAAACGCTGCTTCAGCCAAATTAAAGCGAATTCGACAAATACAATACCGTGCAAAACAACACGGAAACTGTTATATTTTATTGGTAACCAATACAAATTTACCTGCTTCTTTTCATATTTCAACGCTGCCTGCTGTCCGTTCATAAATAGTTAAAAATAAGGCAATTAATTTCAAATTTTACACAAAAAATCGACAATTTATTTCAAAAAAAACACAAAAAACTTCAAAAAAAATAAAGTCGTTTTTTTTAGAAAAATTCAGAAAAAAAAGTCTGAAAGACAGGCAGGCTTTGCTATTGATTTAGTCCCCCGGCTGAAGGATATATTTAGCTAAACCGATAAACCAATTAAAAATGTTTACCATAAAACCCGGCATGGAACCGTTGTTTTAACAACCAATACAAAAAACACCCAATAAAAAAAGCCACCCGTTTCCAGATGGCTTGCAAATATTTTCACAAAGCCCTCTCCCTTTAAGGGAGGGTTGGGTGGAGCTTTTACGCCGTTACCACATGCGCTTTACCGGCAAGGTAACGCTCGGCATCAATGGCAGCCATACAGCCGGTGCCTGCCGCTGTTACGGCCTGACGGTATATATGGTCCTGGGCATCGCCGCAGCAAAATACGCCCTCTACATTGGTTTCTGTTGATCCGGGGCGGGTAATGATATAACCAGTCTCATCCATATTTAACCAGCCTTTAAAAATATCGGTGTTGGGGTGATGACCTATCGCCACAAAAAAACCGGTAACGTCAAGGTCGGTTTCAATATTGGTAACGTTGTTAATTACCTTAACCGCGGTTACACTTTGGCCATCGCCAAGAATCTCTTTGGTTTCGGTATTATACAGTATCTCGATGTTTGGTGTATTTTTCACGCGGTGTACCATTGCTTTTGAGGCGCGGAATTCATCGCGGCGAACAATCATGTAAACCTTGCGGCATAATTTGGCAAGGTAGGTAGCTTCTTCGGCAGCGGTATCGCCGGCGCCTACAATGGCTACATCCTGGCCTTTAAAAAAGAAACCATCGCATACAGCACAGGCCGAAACGCCAAAGCCGCTGTATTTTTGCTCAGATGGCAACCCCAGCCATTTGGCCGATGCTCCTGTAGAAACAATAACGGTATCGGCAAGAATGGTTTTTACTTCATCAACCACCACTTTATGCGGCAGGCTGGTAAAGTCGACCGAGCTTACGTAGCCAAAACGGATGTCGGTACCCAGGCGTTCGGCCTGTTTCCTGAAATCTTCCATCATTTCGGGGCCCATGATGCCTTCCGGATAACCAGGGAAGTTCTCTACGTCGGTTGTTTGTGTTAGTTGCCCGCCGGCTAATAAACCAGTATACATTACCGGTTTAAGATCGGCTCTTGAGGCATATATGGCAGCAGTATATCCTGCCGGGCCCGATCCGATGATCAGGCATTTTACGTGTTCTAATTCTTCAGACATTTGTTATAAATGAGGCACAAATTTACGGTTTAATAGGTTATTTGACAAACGGAATATAGTCAGCGCTTTGCCATCATTTCCCTGTATTTGCCTTTAAAACCCGCATCACATTGCCGCCTAAAATTTTATCGATATCTTTTTCGGTGTAGTTTAGTTTCAGCAGTTCTCCGGTAATTTTTGGATAATCGCTCACGCTATCCAGGCCCAGCGGATAGGATTCGGCACCATCAAAGTCCGAGCCGATGCCTACATGATCTACCCCTATTAGCTTCACTATGTAATCAATATGATGGATGAGCAAACTCAGCGGCGGGCGAATTTTGTCCGATTCGGCTTTATACATCGCATTCAGCCTGATGTTGGCCAGGTCGCCATCATTGTAAATTTTGGTGAGCGAATCCAGCTCGGCTTTATGCTGATGTAAAAACACGGCCACTTTTGGCGAATAGGCGCTATCCACAAATCCGCTGTAAAAATTAAGGCAGATCACTCCCCCGTTTTTGGCCAGGGCTTTCAGCTGATCGTCTTTCATATTGCGCCTGCTTGGGTCAATACTCCAGGCACAACTATGCGATGCAATAACCGGTTTGGTGGTGGTAGCCAGCACATCGTAAAAGGTACGTTCGCCTACGTGCGATACATCAACCATAACACCCAATTGGTTCAGGTGCTTAACAATTTGCTTACCATAGTCGGTGAGGCCTAAAAATTTCAGGCTGTCTTTTTTGGTCACCTCATCGCGGGCCGAAGTTGCCCATGAGGTGCTGTTGTTCCAGGTGAGGGTTAAATAATTCATGCCGCGTTTGGCCAGGCTGTCAATATAATCCATGCGGTCTTCAATCATATGCCCGCCTTCAACCCCTATCAGTGCGGCCAGCTTTTTCTGGTCTATCACTTTTTTCAGTTCGGCGCTGTTGTGTACCAGCGTAATTTTATCCGGATAGCGTTTAATAAGGGCGTACAAAGAATCAATTTCGCGGTTGGCAAAAGCAAAGGCGGTACCTTTGCCATAGTTTTCGCCACACCAGATAGAGAAAATCTGTGCATCCAACCCTCCCTCTCTGGCGCGTACCAAATCAAAATCGCCCTCGGTTTGCCGTTTACCCAAATCAAACTTCGTAATCAGTTGGTTAGATAATACATCGTTATGAGTATCTATTAAAATTGCTTTCTGGTGAATTTTAGCGGCATCCTGCGCGCAAAGCTTTAAAGAAAAGAAAAGTAAAGGCAACAGCAGTTTTTTCATAGCGTCAAGATAAAAATTTCGGGGATATTATATGCTTTTTTTATAAAAAATGAAGCCACCATCACAACACGAGCAAGGGAAATCGCCTTTAAAAGTTGATCATGGAGGGAGGTAGCTCCTAAGGAGCAAAAAGGGTTAACTGTTTGTTTTCTACAAACGGGTAGCCCCTACGAGGCAGCGTAAAAGTGTATTATCTTTTAAAGGTTAACCGTTTTTAAAGCGATTTTTCTGCAATAGTAGCACCGCTTGTCGCTTTTAAGTAACCCCTTACTTCTTCTGAAAATTATTAAAAATGAAATTATGGTTATCCATATAAAACACAAAATCAGAACAATAATGAGAAGATATTTTTATTTTTTCCTGAATGGGCGGGCCCTTTTAGTTTTAACCTGTAACTTGGCGGTTTTTAAATCATATAAATTATGAAGCATACTATCATCGCCGCGTTTATTATATTGACCTCGCTTGCCGCAAGTGCGCAAACCGCACCTGCAACCGGCACTGTCAATACAGTTGTCTTTGTTAATTCAGATTCGCTTATTAACAATTATGAATATTATAAAGCTGTGAAATTTAAATTGCAGGATCTTTCGCAAAGAGCCCAAGCCGAAATTACTGCAAAAGGCACAGCATTTCAAAAGGAAGTAGCCACTTATCAAAAAACCGCAGCTTCACTTAGCCTGGTACAGCGTACCGCTACAGAAAAACGCCTGGCAGCAAAACAACAGGCATTACAAGCCCTATCGCAAAATACAGGCAAGCAATTGCAGGATGAAGAAGCTGAGCAAAACACAAAGCTTTACGACCGTATAACCGCATACTTAAAAACTTATACTAAAACAAAAGGCTATAAAATAGTACTTACTTACTCAAAATCAAACCCATCATTGCTTTACGGTGATGAAAGCCTTGATGTGACCAAAGAAGTACTTGCTGGCCTAAATGAGGAATATAAAAAGGAAACCGCTCCTGCTCCGGTGAAGTAACTCCCCATGGCATATCCATGTTACTGTCAGCCTGGGTGGTAAAATTTCGTTAAATTCTGAAAGGGGAATGACATTGTGAAAAGGACTGTCATGGTGAGCTTGTCGAACCATAGCGGGCAAAGGCCTCTACGCGCGACCCTTCGACGGGCTCAGGGTGACAGGCCTACCTGCTTCAAAAATAGAACATGTCATGGGTAGGTACTCAGGACGACAGTCTTTTTATTTTTGGATGTCATTCCGCCTTCACAACCGGCAGATTAAGATTGACAATCATCCGTTAATTTGAAGAATATTGGTTTAATATATAGTAAATTAATACACCTGCTAATATCGCCACCCCTATCAAGGCAAGTACCCATCCGAAAATTTTAGTTGAAAAGTTATCAATTATAAAATGCTTTTGATCTGCAGGGTCATATATTATTTTGACAATGTCCCCTTCTTTATATACAGAAGGATTAGAACCAACACCATATTCTTCGGTTATCCAATTTTTATCTAAAGTAACATACCTAATTACCGGATAGTATAAAAGCATCCGGTCTGTTCCGCTGCTTAAGCGCTCTTCTAATCTAAAAACAACACCATCAACCTTAATTCCGGATTTCAGTAATTTACGACGTTCATTTATTTTCCCTATCCCCCAAACTATAAGAAAGGTTCCACCAGCCAATAATATTAATTCGTCAATTGTTGCATTCATAACACGATTTAAGGATTTAGCAAGATTAACCGGATTTTTTTCTGAACCGCGATTAAGCAGATTGATCAGATTTTTTGGATTTTTTATTATCTTGTTGGCTATTTTATTCAGACCTCAGACCTCAGACCTCAGACCTCAGACCTCAGACCTCAGAACTCAGAACTCAGACCTCAGAACTCACAACTCAGACCTCACAACTCACAACTCAGACCTCACAACTCACAACTACTCACTACTCACTACTCACTACTCACTACTCACTACTCACTACTAAGTCTGTATCACCCCCACATTAAACGCTTTTTCAATAGGCGCATGGTTAGCAGCCTCTATACCCATGGATATTACTTTACGGGTTTCTAATGGATCGATTATGCCATCAACCCAAAGCCGTGCAGCTGCATAGTATGGCGTGGTTTGGCTGTTATACCTGTCGGTGGTTTGTTTTAACAGTTCCTGCTCCTTCACCTCATCTACCAACTCCCCTTTTGCTTTTAGCCCTGCCGACTGCATTTGCACCAGCACTTTGGCAGCCTGCGCGCCGCCCATAACGGCTATTTTTGCCGATGGCCAGGCATATATCAACCGAGGATCATAGGCCTTGCCGCACATGGCGTAGTTACCCGCACCGTAGGAGTTACCTATAACTATGGTAAACTTGGGCACTACCGAATTGGCTACCGCATTTACCATTTTGGCCCCATCTTTTATAATGCCTCCCTGTTCGCTGCGGCTGCCTACCATAAAACCGGTAACATCCTGCAAAAACACCAGTGGAATTTTCTTTTGGTTGCAGTTCATAATAAAACGGGTTGCCTTATCGGCCGAGTCGGAATAGATGACGCCGCCAAACTGCATTTCGCCTTTTTTTGATTTGATCACCTTGCGCTGGTTAGCCACAATGCCTACCGCCCAGCCATCAACCCGGCCCAGGCCGCAAATGATAGATTGGCCATAACCTTCCTTATATTCTTCAAAAGCCGAGTCGTCCAGTAACCGTAAAATAATCTCGCGCATATCGTAAGCCTTCTCGCGGTTATCGGGCAAAATGCCGTAAATATCTTTGGGATCTAACTTGGGCGCGAGGGGTTTTATCCTGTCGAACCCGGCCTTGTTATAGTCGCCTACCATGCTCATAATGTTACGGATAGAATCGAGGCAGGCTTGGTCGTTAGGTTGTTTATAATCGGTAACGCCCGAAATTTCGCAATGCGTGGTAGCGCCGCCCAGGGTTTCGTTATCCACATCCTCGCCTATGGCCGATTTTACAAGGTATGATCCTGCCAGGAAAACCGATCCGGTGCCCTCTACAATCATAGCCTCATCGCTCATGATAGGTAAGTACGCCCCACCCGCCACGCATGAGCCCATGATGGCCGAAATCTGGACGATACCCATACTGCTCATCATGGCATTATTCCTGAAAATGCGGCCGAAATGTTCTTTATCCGGGAATATCTCGTCCTGCAAAGGCAAATACACCCCCGCCGAATCTACCAGGTAAATGATAGGCAGCCGGTTTTCCATGGCTATTTCCTGGGCTCTCAAATTTTTCTTAGCCGTTATCGGGAACCAGGCGCCGGCCTTTACCGTGGCATCATTGGCCACAATTACACATTGCCTGCCCGATACATAGGCAATGCCGCAAACTACACCACCAGACGGGCAGCCGCCATGCTCGGCATACATGCCATCGGCAGTAAAAGCACCAACCTCCAGCCAGGGCTTATCTTTATCTATCAAATAGGCCACCCGCTCGCGCGCCAGCATTTTGCCTTTTTCTTTTTGTTTCAAAGCAGCTTTTTCGCCGCCGCCCAGGTAAACTTTTTTTAACCGGGTTTTAAGCTCATAAACAAGCTGCTTGTTTATATCTTCATTTATATTGAATGACAGATCCATAATTGGTATATAATAGAAAACGTAATTTAGGGATAATTACCGTTGTAAAGGTAATTTTTAGTTTTCAATTGGTCAGGGTTCATTGGTCATTGGTCATTGGTCATTGGTCATTGGTTCATTGGTCATTGGTCATTGGTCATTGGTCATTGGTCATTGGTCATTGGTCATTGGTCATTGGTCATTGGTCATTGGTCATTGGTCATTGGTCATTGGTCATTGGTCATTGGTCATTGGTCATTGGTCATTGGTCATTGG
>NZ_JBFUIA010000042.1:0-55421 GCF_056402115.1 Mucilaginibacter sp. P4_C11
AAAAAACGCTCGGTTATCTTCTCCCCGCACCCGGATGATGATGTGATATCGATGGGTGGTACCTTCATCCGCCTGGTTGACCAGGGACATGATGTGCATGTGGCCTACCAAACATCGGGCAATACCGCCGTCTGGGACGATGATGTGCTGCGCTACATGGAATTTGCTATCGATTTTACCAACAGCATTGGCGAGGACGGCGGCCATCTGACGAAATTATACGAAGAAATGCGCGCTTTCTTCCCGCAAAAACAACCCAACCAGATTGATACCCGCGAAATCAGGAATGTAAAAGGTTTCATCCGTAAAACAGAGGCAATTTCAGGAGCCCGTTATGCAGGTTTACAAGACGATCATATCCACTTTATGGCCTTACCGTTTTACGAAACCGGTAAAATCAAAAAGAACACCGTTGGTGAGGAAGATATCCTGTTAACCATCGACCTGTTGCAAAAAATAAAACCGCAACAAATCTTTGCAGCCGGAGATTTTGCCGACCCGAATGGAACCCACCTGGTTTGTTTTAACATTATCCTTGCAGCTCTTGACCGTTTGAAAGCAACCGAAGAATGGGTAAAAGACTGTTGGCTATGGATGTACCGTGGCGCGTGGCACGAGTTCCCTACCCACGAGATTGAAATGGCGGTGCCATTATCTCCACAGGAAGTTATCCGCAAGCGTAACGCGATCTTCAAACACCAATCACAAAAAGATCGCCCTGTTTTCCCAGGTGACGATGCGAGGGAATTTTGGGTACGCGCTGAAGACCGCACAAGCGAAACCGCAAAAAAATACGACCAATTAGGCCTGGCAGAATATGAGGCCATCGAGGCGTTTGTGAGGTATAGGTTTTAAGTTTGTTGGTTGATGGATCATTTGTTGATGGTTCATGGCTGTAGAGGATTAGTGAAAAGCGATGGGGTTGCCTCATCGCTTTTTTTATTTAATGTTGGCATTTAACCAACTTTTGTTTTTATATTTGTCAATAGCAGCATATGATAATTATAAACCTTCGCAAAGTTGATCAGTTTGCAAAAAAACATTCGGATTCCGGGAAAAGCTTCAGTGTTTGGAAAACTGTTACCGAGGCTGCAAAATGGAAAAAGAGCATAGATGTTTTAAAGGATTTTCCAACTGCCAAGATCATTAAAGGTGACAGAGCAAGGTTTAAAATAGTTGGCAATAAGTATCGCCTTATTATAGAGGTTGATTATAAAGATGCTATCGTAGAGATAAGGTTTGTAGGAACACACGCTGAATATGATGAAATAAATGCCGAAACTATCTAACAAAAAAACCAAGAAACATGACAAAACCACAGTGGTTCATAATAGAAACCGAAGAAGATTATAATCAGGCTCTTGAACGCTATGAAAAAGTTAAGCGTTCTGAAAAAAGTTCTGAAGAACATAAGGAAAAACAATTGCTTGTCCTGCTTATTTCTGAATACGAAAAAGCACACAGCGATCTACCCGAAGTAGACCCTATCGAATTAATAAAAATACGCATGGAGGATTTTGGTTACAAATCTTCCGACCTGGCAAAAGAGTATGGTGATAAGGGCACCGTTAGTAAAGTTTTAAATTACAAACAGGCCCTGTCTTTAACTATGATCAGGAAATTTAGCGAATTATTGCACATTCCTGCGTCGGCATTGATCAAAGAATACCAATTGGCAGAATAGGCTTAAAAACCTATCTTCCCATTCACCAGCTCAACAATCTCTGCTTCCAAAGCAATTGCCTGGCGTTCAATCTCGTTGCCCCGGTAAATAATATCCAAAACATAATCCTTATCCTTATACCCGGAAGCATTGATCTTCACGTTCATAAACGCGCCCAAAACAGCAGCGCGGGCGCAAAGGGCAGCTACACCGGCATCGGTTACGGAGTTGGGGTTGCCTATCTCCACCATCGCCTTAATCACTTCAATACTGCTCAGCGCGGTCTGCATCACTTTAAAAGGGATTTCAATAGCGTATTTGGTAGCATCCTGGATTGCCTGATCCCTTGCAGCCTTTTCTTCGTCGGTAGATTTGGGCAGGCCGAAAGATTCCATGATCTTATTGAAAGCTGTAGTATCTAAATCGACCAATGCCAGCAACTCATTTTTATATTGCTGCGCCTGCTCAGCCCAGTCGCTGAACTCCAGCCAGCGGCTGTCCCATCCTTTTTTGTGCGAGCTTAGGTTGGCCACCATGCCAGCCAACGAAGCGCCTAATGAGCCTACATATGCTGAGATAGAGCCACCGCCGGGCGCAGGGCTTTCGCTGGCCGTTTCGTCGGCAAAGTCAGTCAGGCTCATCGATATGAGCTTACTATCAGCCTTACCTTTTAATAAATATTCAATAATACGCTCTTCGGGAACAAAAGGGCCAAGTTCATCCAGCCCCATCGATTTGATGGCTATTTTGATCAATTCCTTTTCGCTAACACCAACGGAGCGCTGTTGCTTTTTCAGGAAATATTTACCGGCATCCAACATCGCTTTTAAAGGGATTAAGCCCACCAGTTCGCTGCCTGTTACCCGAATGCCGCGCTCATTGGCTTTGTTGCAAACTTCGTCAAAAGCCACATGAACAGGGGTTATTTCGATATTGGTCAGGTTCATCGAGATTTGGGCGACACCATATTCTTCGATATACCAGCCGATGGCTTTAACCGCTTTTAATGAGCCAGGGATTGATTTAGGTTTGCCATTCTCGTCTGTTATGATTTTGCCGGTAACCGGATCGCCCTCACGCAAAACACGTCCAGCTTCGCGCACATCAAACGCAATAGCATTTGCCCTGCGGGTTGATGTAGTGTTGAGGTTCACATTGTAAGCTACCAGGAAATCCCGGGCACCTATTACGGTAGCCCCGCGCTTAATGTCATTCTCGGCCGGGCCGTAGTCTGGTGCCCATTCGGGCAATTTTATCTTCTTAAAAAAGCCTTCATATTCTCCGGCACGAATGACCGAAAGGTTGCTCCTGCTTTTGTTGGGCTGCGCATTCTCATACAAATAAACCGGTATCTGCAACTCCTCCCCTACAAGCTTTGCCAACTGCCTGGCATACTCAGCGGTTTCTTCCATACTGATATTGCTAATGGGTATCAGCGGGCAAACATCAGTAGCGCCCATCCTCGGATGTTCGCCTTTCTGTTTGCTCATATCAATCAGCTCCCCCGCTTTTTTTATGGCGAGGAAGGCCGCTTCAATCACCCGTGAAGGTTCACCTACAAAAGTTACTACGGTGCGGTTGGTGGCCTTGCCCGGGTCTACATTCAGTAACCTTACCCCATCAACCGATTCCACTTCGTTGGTTATCTGTTTAATAATATCAAGGTTTACACCTTCGCTAAAATTGGGTACGCATTCAATTAATTTCGTCATTGGTCATTGGTCATTAGTCATTGGTCTTATCGCTTTGTTAAGATCAACGAAATCAAAATAAATCATTCGTCCAAACCTGGGTTGGTTTCAATTTCCCTTGCTGGTATAATATTTCGCGGTAATCATCGCATGGGTAGGCCTGCATATCGGCAAGTTTACCTTTGCTTAAGATACCGCGATCGTTTAGTTTTAGAGCCTGTGCTGCGCGGGCTGTCAGTCCCGTAAATACTTCGGCGGCGCTTAGCTTTTCTGCGGCGGCCATTACAGCGGCTTGCATCAGCAGGTCTCCCATTGGTGCCGAGCCGGGATTCCAGTCGCTGGCAATGGCCAGGCATGCACCGGCATTTAGCAGCTTGCGGGCGGGTGCGTAATGCATGCCCAAACCTAACGATGCGCCGGGTAAAGTTACAGCTACGGTATCAGAATTGGCCAATAATTTTATCTCATAGTCGCCACTGGCTTCCAGGTGATCGGCCGATGCTGCGCGGGCCTTAACGGCAACCTCACTGCCGCCGGTGGTAAACTGGTCGGCATGTACGGTTACCTCGAAACCCAGTTGCTTGGCTTTGGCCAGGTAGTTTAAAGCGTCGCTGGTATTGAAGGCACTTTGTTCGATGAAAACATCGACCCTATTGCTTAATCCCTTTTGTTTGACAACAGGCAATAAGTTATTTAAAACATGATTTAGATACTCCTGTTGGTTGCCGTTAAAATCCTTAGGTAATATGTGCGCAGCAAGGCAGGTTGATATTAAACTCGCATTTGTTTTATCAGCCGCCACTTTTATTGCGTTTAACTGTTTTAACTCGCCCTCGACACTTAAGCCGTAGCCACTTTTTATTTCGATAGTGGTGACGCCTTCGCTTACATGCCGTTGTACGCGCTTCAAAAGCAGGTTGGTCAGCGTCGCTTCATCTGCAGTGCGGGTTTGAGTAACCGAATCCCAAATGCCCCCGCCGAATTGCGCTATCTCCAAATACGTTTTACCGCTATTGCGCATGGCGTAGTCCTTTGCGCGGCTGCCGGCAAAACAAATATGGGTATGGCAATCTATAAAACCAGGCAACAGTACGTTACTGCCGTTAATTTCTTCTATTGGTGCCGACGGATAATTTGACCGGAGGTTTTCAAAGTCATCAACTGCAAGTATTAGTCCGTCTTCAATCAGCACGCCTCCGTTTGGGATGATGTGTAACTGTTCGTCCTTTAGAGCGCCCTTTAACGGAAGCCCAGTGAGCGGAAGGATTTGCGTGAATGGGCCTATTAGTTTTTTCATAAATATCAGCAGCCCCCTCTAAATCTCCCCCTGAAGGGGGAGACTTTCAAAAGCTCAGGTTTTATTCAACATTCTTTTTAAAGCCCTCCCCTTCAGGGGAGGGTTGGGTGGGGCCTACCACACCTTCAACCCAAACTTCTCCGCCCACTCTTCAGCCTTATCATATCCTGCATCGGTATGCCTGAATATCCCCATCGCCGGGTCATTATATAAAACGCGTTTAAGGCAGGTGGCTGCCCTGTCGGTGCCGTCGGCCAGCACCACCATGCCTGCATGCTGCGAATATCCCATGCCTACCCCGCCGCCGTGGTGAAACGAGATCCAGGTAGCACCACCCGATGCATTGGCCATCAGGTTAAGCAGCGGCCAGTCGGATACAGCATCCGAGCCATCTTTCATCGATTCGGTTTCGCGGTTGGGCGATGCTACCGAGCCACAATCCAAATGGTCGCGGCCGATTACTATCGGGCCTTTTACCTTACCTGTTGCTACCAATTCGTTAAAAAGCAGCCCCGCTTTCTCCCTGTCGCCCATGCCCAGCCAGCAAATGCGGGCAGGCAATCCCTGGAATGAGATTTTTTCTCTCGCATTGGTCAACCACTTGGCCAGCGGCTTATCCTCAGGGAACAGTTCCATCAAGGCCTTATCGGTAGTATAAATATCCTCCGGATCGCCGGAAAGGGCTACCCACCTGAACGGCCCTTTACCCTCGCAAAACAGCGGGCGAATATAGGCAGGTGTAAATCCGGGGAAATTAAAGGCGTTCGGTTCACCACCCTGCCGGGCAAATTCGCGCAGGTTGTTGCCGTAATCAAAAGTTATTGCACCGCGTTTTTGTAATTCCAGCATCAGGCCTACGTGCCTGGCCATACTTTTTAACGATAGGCGCTTGTATTCTACAGGATCGCTCTTGCGTAAATCCAAAGCTTCCGTTAACGGCAGACCATTCGGGATATATCCATTCAGTGGATCATGTGCTGATGTCTGATCGGTTAAAATATCGGGAATAAGGTCGTCATTCAATAATCTTTGCAGCAGATCGCCGGCGTCGCTTACCAGGCCTACAGACAGGGTTTCTTTTTTGTAGATAGCTTCTTTTACCCAGGCTATGGCTTCTTCGTAAGAGTAAGTTATCCGGTCGATATATTGCGAATCCAACCTTTTTTGGATACGCGTTGCATCCACATCCGCACCTAAAAATACACCGCCTGCCATGGTTGCCGCCAATGGCTGAGCGCCGCCCATACCGCCTAAACCGGCGCTTACAACCAGCTTGCCGGCCAAATCGCTATTAAAATGCTGGTTACCGCACTCTACAAAGGTTTCGTAGGTGCCCTGCAAAATACCTTGTGTACCTATATATATCCAGCTACCGGCGGTCATCTGGCCGTACATCATAAGGCCTTTGGCGCGCAGATCATTAAAATGCTCCCAGTTGGCCCATGCGGGCACCAGGTTGCTGTTGGCTATTAAAACCCGTGGCGCTTCTGGATGGCTGCGGATAATGCCAACCGGCTTGCCCGATTGCACCAGTAAAGAGTGATACTCGTCTAGCTCCAGCAACAACTCAATAATTTTCCGCAGCGATTCCGGGTTGCGGGCAGCCTGCCCAATACCGCCGTATACCACCAAATCAGCAGGATTTTCGGCAACTTCGTCATCAAGGTTATTGAGGAGCATCCGCAAAGGAGCTTCGGTTTGCCAGCTTTTGGCGTGCAGCTGCATACCACGGGGCGCTTTGTACACCGGGTGGCTGGCGTAGGTATTAATAAATTCCGAACTCGTCATGGCTGAGGTTTATTTGGTGATGAATAGCAGCGTTATTGGCAGTCGCCAAAAACGAGCCATCGGTAATAATTTGATGTAAACGGTTAATATCATCCGCAAAAACGCGGTCGTCATTGATAAACGGAACGTATTGGCGCACGTGATCATGCAGCGCCTCAACAACCGGGGTTGATTTTAATGGCCTGCGAAAATCCATCGCCTGCGCCGCATACAGCAACTCAATGGCCTGGATGTATTCTATATTATCTAACACCATGTGTAGCTTTCGTCCGCTGATAGAACCCATGGATACATGATCTTCCTGCCCTAATGACGTAGGCACACTATCGGCACTTGCCGGGAAGCACAGGGTTTTGTTTTCGGTAACCAAAGCCGCGGTGGTGTATTGCGGTATCATCAGACCTGAATTTAGCCCTGCATCATGAGTAAGTAGTTTAGGCAGACCATACCGGCCTTCGCTCATAAGGTAACAGCGCCTGTCGGCTATATTGCCCAGTTCGGCAGCGGCCACGGTGGCATAATCCAAGGGTAAAGCCAAGGGCTGGCCGTGAAAGTTACCGCCGCTAATGGTATCATCGGCATTAAAAATAACGGGATTATCGGTAACCGAGTTCAGTTCAATTTCGGTAAGTTCTTTTAAATGCAGCCAGGCATTACGCGATGCACCGTGTACCTGCGGCATACAGCGCAACGAATAAGGGTCCTGCACCCTATCGCAATTAATATGCGAGGAATTGATCTCCGATCCGTTTAATAAAGTAAACAGGCGGTCGGCAACCATTTTGGTGCCTTTAAACGGGCGCAAAGCATGGATGCGGGCGTCAAAAGGCCTTACCGACCCCATCAGCCCTTCTAATGACATGGCACCAATCAGGTCGGCACGGTTCAACGCATCATCCAAACGCTCAACTGCTTTTATTGCGAAAGCTAATATAAATTGTGTGCCGTTTATTAAAGCAAGCCCTTCTTTAGGGCCTAACACTAATGGAGCCAGGCTATGTTTTTGTAATATCTGTGCTGCTGGTTTGCGTTCGCCATTTTCATAAACCTCACCTAAACCTATTAAAGGTAAAAACAGGTGCGATAAAGGGGCCAGATCGCCCGAAGCACCTACAGATCCCTTTTCGGGCACAATGGGTATAATATCGTTATCAATTTGCCAGATAATACGTGTTAACGTATCCGGCGCAACACCAGAGAAGCCTTGTGCCAAAGCATGCACTTTTGTTATCAGCATCAGTTTGGCTATCTCCTGCGGGATAGGCTTGCCTACCCCAACGCTATGGCTTTTAAGGATATTACTTTGCAGCAAACTGGTATCGGCCTCTGATATATGGGTATCGCATAGCGGGCCAAAACCTGTATTGATGCCATAAACCGGCTTTTGTGCATGAACAATTTTTGCAACCTCGCCCCAGGAGCTGCGAATAGCCTTATCAGCATCTGCATCGATAATCCCCCGCGTTTTGCCTGCGGCAATAGCAAGGCAAATGCCAATGGTTAAATGATTTGTGCCGTAGTTGAAAATGCTATTCATGGTCGGCAGGTTTTAAATTAGCTGATAATTTTTTGCTGATAACGGCAGATAGGTTGCTTGAGCGGAAAGTATTTTCAACAGCCGTAATGGCAGGCAGCAGTTGTTGCGATACAGCATCAGTATCTACCAGTTGGGTCATAGCCTGGCTGATGGCATCCCACACGGGCAATATCTGCTTTAGCAGTGCACGGCCACTATCGGTTAAAGTAACCAGTTGCCTGCGGCCATCGTCGGCACAGGTAGCGCTGGTAACCAGGCCCCGGTTTTTCAAATTGGTAATCAGCTGGCTTGCAGCCGGGTGCGAAACCTCGATCTGCTCGCTCAACTCTTTAATAGATAAAGCATCGTTTTTAGAGAGTAAATAAAACACCGGAAACCAGCTGGCGTCAAAATCTATCCCCTCATTTTGGTAGGCACGGTTAATTTCGGCCAAAAAAGCCTCGCTTAATCGCCTCAACCTGCTACCCAATACCAAATAACCCAGGCTTTGATATAAATTCATAGTGCAATTTATATAAGTGCTTATATAATTGCAAATGTTTTAGGAAAGATTTTTTTTGCGGGGGGAATAAAGTATATTGTATGATGGCGCAGCCTCGCCGGGCGAGGCTGCGCCCGAATGGTTGAGTAAACCCACACACGTCATGGGTAGTTGTAAAATTTGGCGGAACTCTGAAGGGGGAATAACATCGTAAAAAAGGGTTGTCATGGTGAGCCTGTCGAACTATAGCAGGCAAAGGCCTCTCCGCGCGAGTCTTCGACAGGCTCAGACTGACAGGCTAAMACACCTCGAAAGAAAACAYGTCATGGGTGGTGGTAAAATTTCGGGAAACTCTGAAGGAAACATTGCGTCGCACAAAGGGCTGTCATGGTGAGCCTGTCGAACCAGAGCGGGCAAAGGCCTCTCCGCGCGAGTCTTCGACAGGCTCAGACTGATAGCCCCCCACCTTGAAAATCCAACACCTCATACTAACTTGTCTCAGATCCCACTGGAAAGACAGTAGACGTACTGTTCAGCTTGCTTGCGGGATACGGAAAAAATTAAGCATAACTCGCCTGCTTGTTAGTGTCCAAACTCATTGCCATACACTATACCTAAACTATGCTTTACCCAGCCATGTTATTCTGACGCTATTCATCTGCCGGTTGCCAAAGCTCAATAATGTTCCCTTCTGGGTCGAGAATATGGACGAATTTGCCATAGTCATACTCAGCAATCTCGTCAACAATGGTTACGTTATCTTTTTTTAGCTCGTCAACCAGCGCAACCAGGTCTTCTACCCGATAATTGATCATAAAAGGCTTTGCCGAGGGATTAAAATATTTGGTATCCTGCGGAAAAGTACACCAGGATGTGGATCCTGTTTTCGACGGATCATCGGCCTCCCGCCACTCAAACGTTGTTCCGTATTCGCTTTTAGGCAATCCAAGGTTTTTGGCATACCATTCATTCATACTTTGCGGGTTTTCGCATTTAAAAAATACGCCGCCTATGCCTGTTACTTTTTTCATATTTATTAGTTTCTGGTTTAAATTATAAGATCACTGTTAGTGTTAAGTCAGCAGTACAAAGTCGTAAGGCTAAAGGTGAATTTTTTCTTTTTTGGCTGAGAACTTAAGACTTTTAACTTAGGGCTAACCGTCAATTAATCGTTGCCCCGACAGTAGTTTGTTTAGATTTATTTTTAAGTATCAGCGCAGCTATTAAAGATACCACGATGCCAACCGGCACAATTTCCAAATAGGTGAACATAGCTCTAAAGCCGGGACTTGTTTTATATTTTTCCATCGTGACAGCCATTTCGGCTCCTTGTTTTTTTATCTCCCCGGCGCTTGCTCCACCCGCTTTCAATTCGGCCAACACCTGGGCCTGGTATTTCTCGCCAAAATCGGGGATAAAAAAGCTATAGTCTATCATCCAAACGATAACATATACAGTGGATGCTATAAGCGTTATTAAAAGCCCGATTTTAAGTGCATTTCCAAAAGAAATTATGCCGTTGTTATAGTTATCCCGGTAGTTTTTTACCGCTACAAAAATGAGTGAAAAGGCTATTATCATAGATGTATAGCCAAGCACCATCCGCGTATTTAAGCTTAAGCTGTCGCCCAGCCCCGCTTCAACAATAACAGCCCATGTGGCTGCTATAAGGCCACCAATAAGCCCGTAAACCAAAATATTTTTTTTCATTGTTTTTTATCTAAGTTTTAAAGCACGTCCAAAATTGCAGTAAGGACTTATATTTCGGGTCATCCTTTTGGGTGATTTTATAAAAAAGGCACTTATCATACTAAAAAACGGGCATTAAGGTATCGACTGTAACTTCCCCCTTTTTCAGTAACCTGTATACTGCCATTTAGCTAACCCGATTCCAAATCAACTTACCATCAATATTAATAATAAACCGCCAAATCAGCTTAAATAAAGTTTAGCTTTTTATTTACACAAGATACTATTATATAATATTTTACCTAATTTTAAATAACCAAACCTATGTTATTATGGATAAGATAGCCGCTCCTGAACCTCTTTCGGAAAACAAGCTGGAGGTTGCCATAATTAAACCGTTTGACAGCATCGCGCTCGCACTTTCGGGCGGTGGCTTTCGGGCGGCATCCTTCGCGTTAGGTGTATTATCGTACCTCGACAAAGTAAAATTTGACGATTCAACTGACGAGCTGTTTGGCCATAGCCTGTTACAAAGGGTTAGCTACATGTCGTCGGCATCGGGAGGCACCATAGCAACCACGTTGTATGCATTGTACAACAGCAAGGGCAAAAACTTCGGCGATTACTATAGCAAACTTTTAACGACGCTTACCGGCGATGAGTTATTAAAACACGCGATGAAGATATTGGCCGATAAAAAGTATTGGAAAACCAGGGAGCTTAAAAGCCGCAATATTATTAACGCGTTTGCACTGGCTTACGATAAATATTTATTTGATCATGCCGATCTTGAATCACTCCGCCATGATGGGGCGCCCGGTAAACATTTACAGGAGGTTTGCTTTAATGCCACTGAGTTTTTCACCGGCCAATCTTTCAGGCAGGATATAAAGCTGGTGCCCGATGCCGGTAAAGACCCCTATTTTACCTACGGTAATATGGTGATATACCTGGACGAAAAAACGGCGGGTAAACTAAAACTGGGCGATATACTGGCGGCATCGTCATGCTTTCCGGCAGGTTTCGAGCCTATAGTTTTTCCTGATGATTTCACGTACCCCGGCCTTTACCCGGCAGAGCTAAAAAAGGCCCTTACCATGCTGCCGCAAACCGGCGATAAACAGGAAAAGGAATTTATAAGCAAAAAAAACTTTGGGTTGATGGATGGCGGCATTACCGACAACCAGGGGCTGCAAAGCATGATGTATGCCGATGGCCGCCGTACCCGGCACGAAACCGACCTGCGGCATTTTGACTTCCTGATGGTTAACGACGTTGGCAGCCATTTTATTACCCCATATGTAATGCCCGAAGTAAAAAAGGGCTGGGAACTATCCATAAGGGGATTGATGCTCATAGCGGCTGCGATTATTGTCATTCTATCCGCAGGTATCTGGTATGGAATAAGGCACAATTGCGCTTTATTAACTGTAGGCTGCTCATTACTTACTACCGTCCCTTTAATTTTTTTGGGGGCAACGCTTTATTTAAGACAGCAGTTGTTAGGCGTTGCCAATTCGGCATTGATATTAAACTTTAAAAAGAATTTTACCGAAAGAATAATTACGGTGCTGGTTGGCTATTTTGCA
Source organism: Mucilaginibacter sp. P4_C11 (assembly GCF_056402115.1). Classification (NCBI taxonomy): domain Bacteria; kingdom Pseudomonadati; phylum Bacteroidota; class Sphingobacteriia; order Sphingobacteriales; family Sphingobacteriaceae; genus Mucilaginibacter; species Mucilaginibacter sp. P4_C11. The sequence goes on from NZ_JBFUIA010000042.1 coordinate 11,736, forward strand.
AAAACACCTCTAAGCGTTATTAAACAAATGATAAGCGCAAGGGTACAATCGGTACTGATGCTTAATATGAGCATATTTTTAAAGCGGATAAGACAACTGCTTTACAATAAATTTTATTTTTCGCCGCAGTGGAAAAACCGGGGCAAGGGTAACCACATTTATGACCTTTCCTTCTCCAACAATATTAACCGTAAAGCCGATGATGGTTATAAATCACCAACGCCGCCAGTGCTTGACCCAAGTCGCGATATCCAAATTGTAGCACAGGTTGCCTTCAATATGGGTACCACCTTATGGTTTGATAAACAATCCACCGAGCAAGAACACAGCGAAGCCTGTATCATAGCCTGCGGGCAGTTTACCACCTGTTATAACCTGCTGCAACATATTATGAGGCTATTGGCTATAAAACCAGATAAAGCCCCTTTTGATAATAAATACCGTGACCGGTTAATAAAATTAGAACAGCAAATGCTGGCCGATTACGAGGCATTTAAAACCAATCCTTTTTTCTATTACAACCAATCGGGATTGGATTTTAAGGTGCCGGGCTTTAAAGAGGTTACGATGAAGGAGATTCCGTTTCCGGATGATTGGAAAGTGGATAATATTCAATCTGCCGACGTTGGTTAAGGAAGAAATTTTCTGATCAGACGCCGGGCTTTCACCTAATCCCTAATTTCGCTTTCGCTGCCGGCGTCAGGTCGATTCCATCCAAAGCAATAATTAACCTGGTGCCTTTTGATGAATCTATCACATAGCTGATTCCGTTTTCTTTGGCTATTTCGTTGATGGTAGTTATTGCCTTTTCTGATACGGGTTTTGTTAATTCTTTCTTTTTTGCTGCAACCAGTTTAATAGCTTTATCCTGAAAATCTTGCATTTGCGTTTGAATTTCTTGCAACTTTATCCCTATAGCTATGCGAGCGGAGTCTGTGAGTTTTCTGGGCCAGTCATGTGGTTCAGCCGTATATTCATCATTCATAGCTGTTAATTTATCTATAAATTGCTTTTGATAAACATCTACTTGCTTTTTTACTTCTTTTGTTTCGGGCATTTGAGCCATTAAAGCCTCAAGATCAATATAGCCTATTTTTACCTGGGCAGAGGTGGCGTTACTTCCCAATATCAAGCTTAATGATGTGAATAAGAAAATCAACGGCCTTTTCATATCACACAAATATATATTCCATTTCCGTTGGCAGTCACTTCAAACAATGTTAAAATCTGTTAATTCGATCTGAAATAAAATCCGCTCCCTTAATGTAACTTTGCCCGATGATTTTAGAGGTAGAAGAAGAATTTATTGTTGGCGAGGATACATTTCTGGATAGCGTTGTTCCCGATTCATCACATGGGGTTGTTTTTGAGGATGACCTTACAACAGGATATTTTTATGCGATAGGAAAAATGCCCGGCCAGGCAATTCTGGATGCCGTGCACATTTATAACGTAGCCGATGTAACAGATAAAGATATCCCCTGCAATATTAAAATGGCATGGACCGACGACTGGCAATTGGCCTCGTTATTAATCAATAACTACTGCCACGCTATATTTGATTTTAAAAACAAAGTTGGGTATTCGCGCAATGCCTTCCCGCCGAGCAGTGGGAAATGGAAAACCGATAATGAACGAACTGTTTTGACGGATGAGTTGATAGATAAGTTGTTGATGGGGAAATAACACCTTTAATTGCAGGTGATTTATGGTGTAAAAACCTCAATCACTTCTTTACCAGCTATTGCAAGTTGTTTCGTATCCCTGTTAAACACAACCTGCACCAAATCCTCTTTATTTACAATACTTGAATTTTGTTTGCCACTGTAAACCGATTCATCTTTATCTATAACTTCTCCGGTATTTAGACTGATAATCTTGGGATAAAGGTAAGTATCCCAGGCACGGTCGGCATCAATAGCAAACAGATTACCAAACTCACCATCAACTTTTACAGGGTTTGATATTTCGTCGGTCTCAATATCCCATATGGCAATGTGTTTTGTCGGGAAATTATCTTCGGCTTCGTCGTCAAATACCTCGTCAGACGTGCCAATCAAAACTTTAGTAGCGGTGATAAAACTTGCGGTACAAACCTCAGCACGTAAACTAGGGTACAAAGCTGAATCATCAAGTAGCAAAGGATTTTTAATGCAGGCTTTAATATTGTAAGCGTAAATTGCTTCCCTTGGATGCCAATGCCAGCCTTTACTCAATAGGTAAGTTCCGTCGGCGCTTAATTCCAATCTTGACTGAAAAAAACCGTCCGGTTCGCGTCCCGCTACATCGGTAACAATCTCCCCTGTTTCAACATTTTCAAAATCAAGTCTGCAATATTCTTTAGGACAATGAATAAGATACGTTGTTCCATCAACGGTTACAAAGGCCACAGGCCACTCATAGACGTTAGCATAATAATATGACCTGTTTATTTCCCTCAATAGGGTATCCCCTTTTAATAGTAAACCTTTCGTACCCATTTTTTGGTAAATAAAAGCATATTTACCGTCAGCTGAGCAAAGGGCACCATTAAAATCTAATGCGCCAAAAGTTTGCGTGCAAAGCTGATTCACTTTTCCGTTCAACCTGTATTGTTGACCGGCGCTTGCCCAATCAACAATGGTATTATTAAACCAAGTTATAGTTTGTATCCAGTTGGCCGTAAGGGTAGTTCTTGTCATGATGTATAATTTTTTTGTCTACCCCACTAATAAAAGCGCCACAAAAACGCCGGCCACCGTAACAACCAAACCGATAAGCGAGGCCAGCAGCGCCCGCCAGATAGTATATACGCCACCACCGGCGGCCATATGGGCCTTCATTTGTGTACCCATGAGTTGTTGCACCAATATATAGGCAGCCCAGCTGTAAGCCAGCGGAATAATATATGTTGGCACTTTCTTAGTATCGGGCAGCATAAATATCACGCCGAATAATACGATTGTTGCAAGAAGGCCAAGCACGATGGCTGTTTTTGATTTTTTGTCTTCGTTAAAAGCCCTGTAATTTTCGGATATGAGGTAGCCTGCAATTATCGGCCCGCCCAAAAAAGTAGCTACCTGTATAGACCGGAGCGTATATATCTTTTGCGAAGTTACATCTACGAAGAGTGATTTTTCTTCCTGTTCAAGGGTTTCCATGCGGTTTAGGAGTTAGTTAGGTTCATTTATACCACGCTAATATATTAAAATTTAGCCTGATGCAAAAAAACGTTATTCCTAACGGGCCGCAGTAAAAAAACGCAGTCTAAAGTATCAAAGCGGCCTTCTCGGCCGTTTTTGTTTTTCGTTTAATGTTCGCGGGTTTACCTTTTGATATTGATTTTTGGGTGTAAAGGATTTTTTAAAAGGTTGCTTTGGAGGTTCCGGCGCTGGCCGCTTGTCGTCGGCAACGCGTACGCTAATCTCACGGTCGTCAATTGTTGAGCCGTTTAACGCATCGATGGCCCTATCGGCACCGGGCTGATCTGTCATATTAATAAAACCATACCCTTTGCTTTGGCCTGTATCAATGTCGGTAATGATCTTTACTTGTTCAACCTGGCCGTACAGGGTAAATATCTCGAGTAATTCAATCTCGTCCATATCGCGGGGTATTCCCACAACAAATAATTTTACCATTCTTTTTATTGATGAATTGCAAATTTAAGTATTGCTATTATTATTCATGCATTTTATGCAAGCAATACCATTAAATATTGCTTTTTTTATGCTGATTTTTCAAATTCAGGTTTGTTTTTTGCAAGTTTTAAACTTATTCCCTCATTTTTTTTAGTTCCCTCAACATCATCCCATAATCCATTCGCCTTGCCATGGCGTTTATGGTACTGGCTATCCTGTTGGCACGGGTCGCATCGGTTTTGGCGCTGTCTATCCATTTTATAAAATAGCCGCGGTGGCTTTCGGCAAGGCTGTTAAAAAACGCTTCACCTTCGGGTTCGTATTCAAAACACTCCAGCAGGTCGGCAGGGATGGCAAATTTAAAATCGTCGTCGGGTTCAAGTTGCGCACGCAGCATAGCTCCGCGGCTTTTGTGCAGGGCTTTGCAAACATCTTTTTTTAACGCCATGATAAAATTGCCCTCGCCCATAGGCATCAGGGCCATTCCACGTACGTCTAAATTATCGAGTTTGCCCCTTACCCGGAAAGATTTCTTGTTCCCGGGCTTCATTTCCTGCGCTAAATCGGCCGGAATCTCAATATAAGTCCATCCTGTTTTTTCACCCTGTTCAGCAAATTGCAAAATAATGGTAGTAAAATCAACCATAGCGCGGTATATATTATATTTCTGTTGCTAAATATTTAATAAAAAATACCAATTGTTAAATGTTTGTTAAATCGTACAAATCTATTGATTTAGCTGTAACGAATGGAATACTGCCGCTGTCTTATAGATATAAATTAAAAAACAAATAACCTCAAAACAACAACAATATGAAAACCTTAAAATCAATAATCGCAGCATTTGCTTTAGTAATAGTTTGTGGCGCAGCCAAAGCCAACGTAATTTCAGAAGGCGATAACCTTACCCGCAATTTCGCAATAAATACGTATGTAGACGCCATGACCCGCGGCAAAATCCAGGGCCTTGGTGATGTGGTTGATCAATCGGCTAAATTTAATATGTTACGTGGTAAAAACGTGTTAAGCTTTACCAAAAACGAAATGATTGAGTCGATAAAATCAAACAAAAATATCGAGCAAAATTGCACCACCAGCACTACCATCATGGAAAGCAATGCCGACCTGGCTGTGGTAAAAGTTGATATGCAGTTTGATGGCTTTGTGCGCACCAACTACGTAACGGTTGCCAATACTGGCAAAGGCTGGAAAATTACTAACGTGTACAGCGTTTTTAAATAAAAAAGAGAGTTTTAGTTTAGTGTTTATAATGTAAGTAAGTATAGACCCCGCCAGGCGGGGTCTTTTTTATTTGGCGTAATTTTTACGATTAAGGCTAATTGTAAAAATTAAAGAGGTTGGGCAGAGCAGTTCCCACTAAAGAGGAGCAGGTATCAAATAATCTCGAATGCATAGCACGCTGTAACACACCCGACCTCGAGAGGACATTTACCTTTGCTTTGGGGGATTACTTCCCCGCTGTTGTATCCCGCTCCACCAATTCCATACCACATTTGGTGCATGTGCCGGGTTTATCAAAAGCTAAATCGGGATGCATGGTGCACATGTATTTGCTTTGCTTTTTTACTACTGTCTTTTCGGCCGGGCTGCTGCATGAGGTAACGCTGCCCAAACCAAATGTGGCTACTGCCAATATGATAATGATTTTTTTCATGATTACTTGTTATTTATAAATGAGGCAAAGCCAAACAAAGATACAACCAGTATGCCCAATGCGGCAAGCATACTTACAATGTCGCGAATATTTTTACCGGCCCAGGTCATGCCGAAATATTTATGCAGGAAGATGAAGGAGAGGCCTTCGGCCCTATCAATACCGGTTACTTTGGTGGCCAGTTTAGCTGTGGTGGTTTCGATATACCAGTTATCTCCATTAGGATAGCTTACCCGCTCAACCGGCAGGCGTTTGTTGATAAAGCCGTATTCGTTATCAAATTGCTTCACCTGATGTACTGTAACCCGGCCGCTAAAGGTTTTGAGCTCATCGGTATGATAATAATTGCTCAGGAACCTGGCATAGTCTTCATCGCCATTAAGCTGTTCCTTGCCGTCGCTGGCATTGAAATAGGTTAGCTGCTTTTGATTGTCGGTCACTTGGTAAAATATATTACCGTTAAAGCTGGTGAGCCCAACCTTGCAGATCAGGCTATCGGCAAAGGGCAATGTTAAATTAGATACGCCCAACTGTTCGCGTTTGATGATCTGCCCATAATCTGCTTTAACCGGAACGCTGTTGTGCAGCTTCACTGCCAGGTGAAACGCGCCGCTAATCACGAAGTTGAACATTACAAAGGATACGATAAGCCCTATTTGCCGATGAAAACGGTGTACGAAACGTTTATCCTCCGCCCCCTTAGTTTTGCGGTTTTGGGCGATGGTTTTAAACTTCTTCCACATTAAACCATAAACCGTTAACCCGCTGATAAGGGCAAACATCATGATAGCCATTATAATGAGTAATACCACGTTACGGAAAGTATCGCCACCCCAGCGGGCCAAAAACTGCCAGGTATGAAACTCCTCAAACAACGACAAAAAAGCCTTCCGGGTATTATTGTTAAATGTGCCCATGCGGCTTTGGCCGGTCTCTACATAAACATCCATCCCATCGGGCCTGTCGAAAGACACTTTGAATACAGGCAGTAAATGATTAATAGGCTGATACTCGCTATCAAAACTACGCTGAAGGCTCATTTGTATGGCCGATGTGCTGTCCTGTACAAAATAGCGGGCCAGGTATTCGGCATAGTCGGTATCACCATGCGGTAACAATACACCGTCGGTTGCCGAATAGTAATTATATGTACTATCTACCCCAAGTACCTGGTAAAAGGTGCCTTTTTTAAAGTTGATGAGGTTGAAGTTCCGCAAGGCAGTAATATGGTTACGGTCCAACACCCGCTGAATGGTGAGCACAGGTTTCATTTTACTTTGCGACAAAGGTTTAAATACTTCCTTTGCAATGGACGGCCTGAACCAGTTGGACATAAACGGGTGCGATAACCCGCTCAATGTCCAGAAGATGACCGGGATAAGGGCTGCTAAACCCAGCACCCGGTGCCATTTATAAAAGTTGCTTTTTATTGCTGATGATGCCATTAATTAATATTTTGAAAATGAATAACTGATGCCCAGGGTATAAGTACGCGGTGCGGCGGCATTGTAGGTATCGCCGTACTGGTTACTGGTTACCGTTGTAGCATAAAGTTTATTGGTTAAATTTAATACATTAAACCAGATGCCCGCCCCTTTTAGCACATCGCTTTTAACATCATAACCTACACGCAGGTTGTAAATATTATACCCACTATACGTTTTGGTATTTGCAGGGTTGGTATAGTACTGGTTAATATGCTGCCACTCGCCTGCTACCCTGAAGCCTCGCAGATAGGCTGGCTTGTAAGTAAGTTCGGAATTGGCAATCCAGGCCGGGGCGTTGTTCATGCGGTTGCCATCGTACTTAATTACCGTGCTAGTGCCAGTGCTGTAACTGGTGCTTACTTCGCTGTAATTAACATAGGTGTGGCGTGCATTGGTGCCGCTAAACCTAAAAGTTAATTCATTAACAGGGGCTATAGTTAGCGAGTACTCCACCCCACGGTGACGGGTAGCGCCTGCGTTTTGGTTCTGCGTAGTATTATCGGGCAAAAGCTGGCTGATAATCTCATTACGGCCCTCCAGGTCAAATAAACTCATTTCAAAATACAGCAGTTTATTAAAGGCTGAAAACCAGCCCCCTATTTCGTAGTTATCAAACGTAGCCTGCTTTAGCGGCGTTAACTGTCTTGAACTGTACAAATCGCCAGTTTCTGGCGGCTGGAAACCTACGCTGTAATTGGCATACAAACCTTTGTTGCTGCCTAAATCATATGTCAAACCCAGCTTAGGCGCCACAATGTTAAAGTTATTGGTTTCCTGCTGTTTGTATTTGGTACTACCGGCAGGCAGACTATTGGTAAAATCGTAATGCACTCTATCATACCGCAAACCAGCCACTATGCGCAAGGCTTCGACGGGTTTAATTTCATATTGGATATAAGCGGCCGTGTTGAATAACCTGATACGGTAATCATCAATATACTTGCCGGTATTGGTAAAGCTGGTGTAGTAGTTATTCTGCACATCCTTATCAATATCAAGGTATTGGGCATAGTACGAACTTGGGCTATCATCCACATAAATCCCTCCTATAAGCCTGGAATACAGAAAATCAAAATTGACCCTATGCTGTGCCAACAAGCCATAGCTCTGAAAACGCTGATCATTCACCTGCCCGTTACTGCTCAGGTAGTTGCCTGTATTGTCCCTAACGTCGGATATGAAATAGCTTGGCAACTGAGCCGTTGAATTATGGCGGAAGAACAGGGTCACAAAAGTGGCGTTATTTCCATTCCACTGATGATCCAGCCTGGTGCTGGCCCTGAACGACTGGACCTTGCGATAGGTAAAACGCTGATTAGCACCGTAGCTCCTGTTATAAAAGTGGGCACTGTCAAGGCTGCCTGGCGTTTGGGTATTGAGGTAATTATATGCTGCAGAAGTGGTTAATCGTGTACCCGCATTAAAATCATACGTAGTTTTAAAGTTGGCCGAATACTTATCAAAATCAGAATAATCCTGCCAGCTGTCTTTTTGGCGACCAATGTAACCCCCTATATAAAGGCCGAATTTGCCTTGCGTAAAACCGCCATCTGCATCAACCCGGCGGTAGTGATAGTTATCGCCACGGATAGAAACGTTGCCCGCATAACCCGAGGGTGGCCCTTGAGTGATAAAGTTTACAGCGCCACCAATGGAGTTACTGCCATACAATGATGATGCCGGCCCTTTGATCACTTCGATATCCTTAACGCCCGACATGTTAATCTCGTACAGCGAGTTATGGTTAAAAATCCCCGTTGGGCGTATTGGTAAACCATCCTCCATGTACAGGTAAAGGGCGTTGTAAGTAATGGGCTGGCGGATAGCCATAGTATGCTGCTCGTTCCCCAAATCAACCATATAAACGCCGGCTACTTTGTTGAGTAGCTGGTACAGGGCTGTTGCTTTGGTATCTTTTATCTGGGTAGAGTTTATTTTGCTGATGGCAATTGGTGCATCCTGCCTCGCCTGCCCCTCCCTGCTGGCTGTAACTACTACGGGCTGAAGGTCTAAGGTAGATGGCACCAAAGCGACATCTGCCTTGCCGCCGGTAACGTTAACTACTTGTGTACTATAGCCAACCATTGTTACTTTAATTTGGCTGATGCCGGAATTTACAATAACGTACCGTCCTTTGGCATCGGCTACCCCCAGCTTTTCGCCGCTGGTATTGGCGATGATAGCACCGGGCATGGTCTCGTGGGTATTGGCATCGGTTACCATAACCTGTATATTAATCTGGCTGTAAGCCAGGGTGTTGAGTATTAAAAACAATATAGATAGAATGAAAAATCTCTTCATGTATTAAGTATGGGGAGTTACCTCCGATGGATAAATAAATTGTATCCGGATGAGTGATTTTAATTAGGTATTGCAAACGTAGCGCGGCAACCTCGTCGCAAGCAAATCGAATGGGCAAGGCTACAAGATTGCTTCGTCGTTCCTCCTTGCAATGACAATACAGGAGAATATAACAACGCCTGCGCAAAAGCGTACAGCAACGCCATATCAATCAAAAAACATCCGGGAAAAAATGAGTGGAATTTATCCTAACTGCGGGGGCTGAAAGATCACTGCGGCCGGGGTTGGTGGCAGGCAGTCATCATACGGGGTATCAATTACTTGCAACAGGCTGGAGTGGAATTTCATGTCAGTACTACTGACAACAAATACTTCCTGGAAGAGGCTCTTTTGCGACTGCCTTTCGTCGCTGGCCTGCTTATCATCAGCCTGTTTGATCTTTTTGGCGAAGTAACATTTGCCATCGCAATGCACGGCGGGCTTATCCCGGTTTTCGCAAAGGGTGGTGGCAATGTAATTCCTGTTCAGTTCAAATCCCGCGTATACAAAAAATCGCGAGAAATTGACCGCTGCCAGCGAAAAGATCAATAAATAGGCTGTTATACGTTGCAGCATAATGCCGCAAAGGTAGCCGCTGTACGGTTAAGAAACAACCAGGGTGTTCGGTTTTTTGCGGGAATACAAGGGTGTTCGGACGCAAACATTATTAACTAACTAAATTACAGAGCATTAAGTGTTTTGCGAAAAAGCACTTTACGTTATTTTGACCTGATAGAACTGATTTTACCAGAATCATTGTAGCTTTATGCAAGTATGATAGCTATGTTTTGCTGAGTGAATTTATCAACAGTAACCTTTTAAACAAAAACAGCACATCCTATTAAAATGCCAATCACACACCTAAACCCAATAACAGAAAATTTCAAAAATAATTTTTTATTGATGACCTTGCTTCGATATGGATTTCATATCACCGTTTTCCTGGTTTTTTACTTCATCGTCGACCGTTCGTATTTTCCGGTACAGCAGTATTTTGTGCAATGGCTATCAATACAACGATATGTCACCCCGGTATCGGTGTCACAGTACGTCTTTAGCGCTTTAGTGTTTTTTTCGGTAGTATGTTACCGGGCCGATTACAAGATCATCCGGAAATGTATGCTAAAAGAATATGAGATCCTTTATCTTTTGGCTTTGGATGCCTTTTGCTTGTTGTTAGCTACTTTGGTTATGGTTTGTTTTAACAACCTGGTTTACAGCCGGAATCAAATCATAGATACCTTATCCCTGAATAGTATTTCAACCGTTCTGGTGTTGATATATCTTAAGGATTGGATTTTTATCAGGATGCAAAGCCGACCATGAAAGTATTACTAAGCCAAAAGATGGGCCTCGGTAGTGAGTTTTGCTATTAAATAGAATCCGCCACTGCTATCCAACACCGAATGTATAACATCTAAAGCCGAAGTTTTCCTCCATTTCAGGTATTTTACATCCGGTGCCCGATTTTAAATTTTGCTATTATACGTTCGCCTGTCGCGCTTGGCCGTTAACTTTTACCCCTGAACATCGAGAAAATCCAGATGATGATAGCGATAACTACAATTACGGCTATAACACCTACAACTGCACCGGCTTTAAAAATGCCGCCGATAACTGAACAACTGTTTAATAGTGCCATAAGGCAAATAATGGCTGGTAAATAGATTTTTTTCATGGTTTTGTTTATTTGTAACTGTTATTTAAAGTTGTTGTATAACACGCAGGTTAATAGCTATCGGGGTTTTGCCACAGGGCCGAATTATCCCGTACATGGCTAAGGCCTTCTATTACCTCTTCCACTTCATCGATATTAAGCTCCAGCTCGCCATCAGCAGTGTAGCTAAAAACATGTCCCGGTTTTTCAAAGGTGATAAAACCGTAATAATTGGGATCGTCGATCCTTTTTAAGTGAAGGGTACTTTCCCGCGAACGTTTTTGCTGTGGTGTGCTGATGCCGTCATCAACAAATATGCTGTAAGTGAAGGTGAGTATAGCGTGACCATCCAGGTGCGCTATAGTATCCGGGATAACTATTAATTTTTTACGATTTTGTAATGTAAGGTTAATGGGTGTCATGAATTTTACTTACCAAAAAGCTCTCCAATCCAATAGTTAAGCTGTAATTGAAAGGCAACGCGCTGTAAGGATATTTTTATGTATATTAAAACAGAATTGGTTGTAGCAGTACCTGGAATCTCTGGTTTATAGTAAAAAGGCCGCCACCAGGGCAGCCCTTCCATGAGTATTTTTTACTACTTGCGCCTGTTTAAATAAGCTTCTACATCCTTAGCGGTATTACCTGCTACGGCCACTGCGTTTTTTAAAACTTCGGCGCTTACGTTAAACTTTTGGCTCCAGTATTCCACTTCGTAATTTTCGCTAATGTTTATCAGCTTGCTATCCGGGTTCCCGGTGATGGTTTTATCGTCCATAATTACAAAATTTTATAGTTCACCTTCTGCCGGTTCATTTGCTGCCTGCTCGTTGGCATAGCTTTCGGCTATTTCGGTTAGCAGGGCATCGGCGGTTTTTTCTTCGTCGAGCGTTAATACCAGGGTTTCGGCAATGTCATAATAGCCCAGTGTTTTGGCTAATGCTACCATGCCGCCGTACGAGGCAATTTCATAATGCTCGGCTTTTTGCCCGGCAAATATCAAGCCTACATCGCGTTGCGCTGTGCCCTCTTCTGTAGCATCGATGATCTCATCGCCTTCATCAACTATACCTGCCATCGCATCGCATTTTCTTGATTCCGGCTCCAAACCCAAAATGCCAAAAATTTGTTCCAGTCGGCTAACATGCGTTTCTGTTTCGGCCAGGTGGTCTTCAAAAGCGGTCCTCAATTCCGTCGAGGTAGCAGCTTCAGCCATTTCGGGCAGGGTATCTACTAATTTGTTTTCGGCCCATAGTAAATCTTTCAATTCGTTCACAAAAAATTCCATCAATTTTGAATTGCCGGTTTCTGCATCCATTTCTTCGGTATACACACCTTCGGCCTGTACATTTTCATATTCGGGTGCGTAAGCTTTTTCCTGTTCAAAAATTGTGGCGTCGCTTGTATAAGCGGATGCAGCCGTACCAGCGCCGGGATAAATACCTTGCACGGTGCCTGCCTCATCGCCACCGCGGTAATCGTCGCCATCGGCGGCAGCTTGATCGCGTAAAGATTTAATCAGATTATGACCTTCGATAATACCACGTTGCTGGGCCTGTAATACCTGCACCAGTTCGGGATTAAGCTCATTATCCGGGTCAAGTGCCGATTCGTAGGCCGATTTGATAGCATCTTCCCCACGTTCGCACTCGTTCAGGATGGCTTCCCTATCGCTGCCCGTAAATGCCGATTTAATATCGAGCCAGGTACGGTGTAAGGCGCCCGATGTGCTTGTGCCCTCGGCAACATCATCGTGATATTGTTCGGCAATGCCCGTTAGTTCGGCCGAGTACTGCTTACTTTCGCCTGCCAGTTTAGTAAAAACAGAGATAAGTCCGCTGTCTTGTTGGTCTAAATCGCGGCTGGCTTTTTCAAAGCCTTCCACACGGTCGTTGTTAATCCGGATCAGATCATTGATCACATCCAGTGCTTTTTCAGAAATTTCCATAGGTGTTTGTTTGTATATGTGTTGATTGGTAAATGCGGTGTAACCTGGCCCACGCAGGTTTGTATTTGCTGGCTCCGCCTCATCATGGTGCTTAAGCTTATCCACTATAGCAGCTACGCGCTCCTTACGGTGGTTTATTTGCTCCTGGCTCTCATTGTCAAGGCAGGTATAATCTTCGGGCAATCCGGGTGGAGTATTCATGTCAGCCATATCCTGTCTTTTTGTTTAAAAATTATAATCCCCTGATTCGACTTTATTCATCTTCAATTTCCACTTTTATTTATTTATAAATAAATTATTCTACTTATAAGAAATATTAGCGTGATTAGATAACTACCGTAAAAGGATTATGTTTTGAGCGATTGCAAATAATAGTTGGAATTATTACTATTTGCCAACAACGATAAATTATTCCGAATCAGAAATTAACCAGGCGTTAGCATGCGGGCTAATTAGCGTGAGAGGCAAAGGCGGATAAGAGGCTAATCCTAAACGGCTTTAACCGGGTACTTGAGCCAAGGTGGTTAGCCGATTAAGTATGATATTCTATTGAGTATTGAGTCGATGGGGTTTAATCCTGTCGCTTGTACCAGTGTCTAAGCCCCGCGGATCTATTCAGAATAAACCGCGTGTTCTATAAGCGCACGCAACCGTCCGCCTGCGAACGTTCAATAGCACAACAAAATCAGCAAATTACTACCTTTCAATTAGTTATAAAACTGGCATGATTTTGTTACCCTATCGATTCAATTACATTGTGGCTATGCTAAAGAATTATTTTAAAACCGCCTGGCGAAATTTGTTTCGCAACAAGTTCTATTCGTTAATCAATATAACCGGCCTTACTGCCGGGCTGGCCATTGGCATATTGATATTGCTTTGGGTACAGGACGAGTTAAGTTTTGATAGCTTTCATAAAAACGCTGATAACATTTACCGCGTAGAGCTTTTTGGCGGCACGGGTGCCAGTAAACAAATCTGGCAAACCACGGTAGCTCCTATCGGGCCATTGGCTAAACAGGAACTCACCGATGTGCACGAGCAGGTACGAATTACCCCCAACTGGTTTTTCTCGTTATATAAATACAAGGAAAAAGTTTTTGGCGAACAAAGCGTAGGCTTTGCCGATCCTTCGCTATTCAGCGTGTTTGATTTCCCGCTTATTGAAGGCAATACCGCCAGGCCATTTCTTAATGATAACTCGGTTGTCATCACCAAAAACACCGCTCAAAAATATTTCGGCAACGAAGATCCCATTGGCAAAGTGATTGTGGCAGAAGGTAAGGAAAACTTTACCGTGAGCGGGGTTATCAACGATTTTCCGCTTAACTCCAGCATCAACTTTGATATGCTTATGCCCATGAGTTACCACGTTAAATATATACTGGAACACGGCAAGGTAGATGCTAACACCGATTTCAATAATTACTCTTATCAAACCTATTTTAAACTAAAACCGGGCACATCGTTAAAAAAACTCTCGGCCGATTTGTTCAGGATCCACATTAAGCATCGCGCCGAAGATACAGATGCCGACTACCTGCTGCTGCCCATCAATAAAATGCACCTGTACAATGCCGACGGCACCGATCACGGCATCCAAACGGTTCGCATTTTTGTTATCATAGCTTTGGTAATACTGCTTATAGCCTGCATCAACTATGTGAACCTTTCTACCGCCCGCTCGCTTTTGCGCGCCAAAGAGATTAGCATGCGCAAAATTATAGGAGCGGCCAAAGTGCAGCTATTCATGCAGTTCCTGGTCGAGACCACCCTGCTGTTCGCCATCGCCACCCTGTTTGCCTTGTTCGCCATATACCTGCTGATGCCGGTATTTAACCAATTGGCTGGCAAACAACTGGTACTTAACCTGCTCGATCCGCATATCTGGCTCATCGTCAGCATAACAGTAGTGGCTACCCTGGCCCTATCCAGCATTTATCCAGCCATGCTGCTGTCATCTTTTGAACCATTAAAAGCGCTTAAGGGCAAAATAAACGGCAGCATTGGCGATGCCATGTTCCGCAAAATACTGGTGGTAGTGCAGTTTACCTTTTCGGTAGTGCTTATTGTGAGCACTTTGGTTATCACCCGGCAATTAAAATACATCCAATCAAAAAATTTGGGGTACGATAAAAGCCATGTTTTTGGGGTTTGGATGCGCGATGCCTCAAAACATTACGATGCCGTGCGGGCCGAGCTTTTGAAGCAGCCCGGTGTAGAAGGTGTAACCCGCGCAACCGGCAACATTATCAACAGCGGCGGCAATATCTCGGGCGACAACTCCTGGGATGGCAAAGCGCCAGGCCAAACCTTTATCCTGCACCCTATGGGGATAGATAAGGATTTCATCTCATTTTTCAAGCTAAAAATGCAGCAGGGAAACACATTTAGCGGTGCTGTGGCCGACTCCACCCATTTTATCCTCAACGAAGCAGCCGTAAAAGAAATAGGCCTTAAAAACCCCATCGGCAAACGCTTCCGTTTTCAAAAAACTAACGGCACTATCATTGGCGTAGTAAAAGATTTCCATTTTGCCAGCATGCGCGAAAAAATTGCGCCGGCCCTCTTTTTTTACAGACCAGCCGTTTATCAAACCTTATATATTAAAGCCAACACCAAAAATGCCGCTGCAGCTATAGCCGCGGCCGGCGACCAGTTTAAACAATACAACGGCGAGTTCCCTTTTAGCTATAACTTCCTGGACGAGATTTTCAACAACCTTTACCAGGGCGAACAGCGCGAAGGCACCCTGTTTAACTACTTTGCAGGCATGGCCATACTGATATCCTGCCTGGGCCTGCTGGGCCTTGCCGCCTACACCGCCCAGGTGCGCACCCGCGAAATTGGTGTACGCAAAGTATTAGGAGCCTCAGTTGCCGGCGTTATAGGCCTGCTGGCTAAAGATTTCATCAAGCTGGTACTCATAGCCATCGTAGTAGCCTTCCCGCTGGCCTGGTATGCCATGAGCAACTGGCTGGATGGCTTTGCCTACCGCATCCCGATCCACTGGACTGTTTTTGTGTTAGCCGCATTTATAGCTATCGTTATCGCTTTTGTTACCATCAGTTTTCAATCCATCAAAGCAGCGCTGGCTAACCCGGTGAAGAGTTTAAGGAGTGAGTAAAGGCATGATTTTACATCCGTCTCACAGGGTATCTCGATATATCTACGGGATATCTTGCGGCGACGGAGTGAAAAAAAAATCGCTGTCGGAGATTGGAAATCCAGTGTTCGACATTATTTTTCACTTCTGTTTTGCTTAACCTAATAACGTTGTTTCAAACAAGGAAAACCCTTCTTCTATTTAGGTTGCGAGTTAATGTATAGCAGAACTTGCTCCATATAGTATTAGCAATATTTTTCTTACTTTTAGCAAAACCTTTTCATGAAAAAAATTTACGCATTACTATTTATTATACTTCCTGGCCTAACTTTTTATTCTTGTAAAAAAGATCCATCAGAAAAAAACGTCAACAAAATTACCGGAGAGTGGAGAATTGATTACCGCGTTTTTGAATTTTACTCGGGAACCAAACTCATGGATACTTACACTACTAAGTACGATAAGACCAAGCCGGAATATACAGTTTTTAACGAGGATGGAACTGGCAGTTTTAAAGTATCAGGAGAGGTTAGTACTAAATTTAGCTATGCTATGGCAGACGCCATAATTAACTTTACCAACGCATCCTATTTTTACAACAGCAAATGGTATCCATTAAATGATTTTAAGTATACGATCATTACATCAAATGCTAATGAATTGTATTACTCGACAGAAGGCCCTGTAGTCAGTCCCAGTTTCTATGATAAATATATTACACGTGTTCATTTAGTAAAGTAATATTTGACCCGGCGAAATTGCATCCGGGATTTAGTTGTGCCCGCAGGGACAAAAGATTAATACATCTATTGGGCTAACTAAAATTTATAACCGGCTACCAGGTTTATGCCGCCCCGTTTCAGAAAATTATTTTCGGCTCCCAATTGGTTAAACACATCGTTAAACTGGTATAAAAGGCCAAAAGCTATATTTGCAGGGGCTCCCTTTTGGCCGGTGATAACGCCCAATCCTACGTTTTGACGCGGCTGGTAACCAAAAAACTGAAACCTTGTGTATCCCCCCACCCCTACCTGGTTATTTAAAAAACCGGGAAAAACAAAAGCATCCATATTTAACTTTACAGCGGCTGAAGTATGGTAACCGCCTGAAAACCCTGACTTTTTACTTTTAAGTAATGTTAAGCTGGTATCATGGGCGGTTACTGTAACAGATTGATAAACATCCACTGGCTTCAAATCACTTAAATTGTTAATCATACCCACGCTTGCCGATAGGCCCAACAAAAAGCCTGCAGGCTTTGCCGCAGTTGTTTGCCCGATAAGATTATAGCCAAAGCTTACCGATGGGCCAATAAATGAACGGTTGGTAAATGTGTTGGTATTATCGATTTTCAGTATATTGAAAAACGAGGTGCTTAATTTAGCAGCAATGTAATATTTATGGAGATTACTACCCCATCCATAATCGCCACCTATATCTATAGTAGGTTTAAGTTTATTTCCGTCCAAAATGCTGGCCGCGCCGTCAGTCGATTTAAATTTGATATTGGCATCCCAGAATGTTGTCTTAGTTCCAAGTGATGTAAGCGCTCCAATATTTGCCGTAACACTGGCATCTCCCGCGTTAAAAGATAGCTGATTGGCCCCTACATTGAGTGTGCCGGCCCCACTTTTATCCTGTAAAACATTAGTTTGGCCAAATGAATTTAAAACGCCTAAAAAAAGCGCTGATGTAATAATTATCTTTTTCATTTTTTTAGCAATTGGTATCGGTTTCACGAATAGATATATTTGGCTCGTCATCTCCGGGTACGTCACCTGTTACACCGTTGTCCTGGTAACACGCTGCTGCTGCGCCAACTTCCTTAATCACGATGTCCCACGTGGTTCCTTTTAGGGCTCCGCATGCCAAACGGACATGCAAGGGTGGCGTATAATCCACAGTAAAACTGCTGTTTGTCCAGGTTACGCCGCCGTTGGTTGATTTTAGGCCGACAATTTTATTATCGAGCGTCAGATCTACAAAGGCAAACGATCCTCCGTCGGTACCTTTAAATGTTATGCTAAATGTTTTTTGCATGATATACATTGTTTAATTGGGTTACAGATTGTTAGTGCTCGGCAAATGATGAACTATAATGAGCGCAACTATCATCATTAAAATGGCAGCCAGTATAAATAGTAGTGATTTCTTGTTCATTTTAAGCGGGGATTGAATGATCCAAACTTCGGGAGATGTATGACCGGCTTTTAGCGTGCTATATCCCTTTTTGGCAGGGTGTTTTTACGGTACTGAAAACCGTATAAGTATCTGAAGTACTTTAGTTTGCAATATTGGAACTTTGGAGTTATCAATTCACAACTTTTAACTATATTTAAACACCAACCCAAATCTTAATGTCATGAAAAAAATCCCCCTTTTATTAGCAGTGATCACGCTGATGTGGTCATGTGGAGGCTCTTCAACTAAAAATTTAAATGATTCTACTAAGGCTACTGACCAAATTGTTGAAAAGGTAATGCCGGTAGCTCCACCAAATGATTCATTGTCGTTAAATAGGATGCCCAAAACAACCGTAGTAGGTTATGCACAGTTTTTTGCAGATAATATTCTTGATAAAGTGGCACCACGGGGCAAGATAAGTACCTGGTTTAGCCATGATGCAATAACCGAAATGGTACGATTGCTTAAATTAAAAAGAAAAGGAGCGGCAAGTAATGTCAAAGGTGAAGCTGATGGATTTCGTGTTTATTTCATAGCTTCAAATGCTGACAAATCCGACCTTTCTTTTGCCATCGTTGCCACAACTTATGCAGGATTGGATAGTAAGGGATTTGAAATCCACAAAGATTATTATATCGATCCAAATTTATTTACAGCTTTATCTGGGATTAATGAGGAAAGACGCATAGGTGATTGCGATGGAGGCGCATTACTTTACGTAAGGTGTTTCCCTCCCCATTGCGACGATCAAGATTGTACCGTAGTAAGTGATGATCATAGAATATCCAGGAGTTACGGAGAAAGAGCTGCAGGAGCTTCTGGTAACAAAAATATCAATACCAAAAGTGTGTGGTTTGATTTTGAATTTCTTGAAAGTTTAAGTAAAATATCGGGTAATGATTTTGACGGTATACGTATTTATTTAGCTAATTATGGAGATCACGATACTGATGGAGAGCCAATTCCAAGTGAGGTTGACGAATATGGTAACCAAGTAAGGCTTAACCGTGATGCGGTTGTTATCACGCCAACCAGATATCATACCTACACAGCCAATGGCTCGCTTCAAGTGAACAAAAAGATTCACGATGATGTTTTTGATTGCACAACAAGCAGCCCAAACTTTTCTAAAACACTTAGCTCGCATAAGAAGAATGTGATTGACCACCTGACTAGCAAGAACAGAGACACTTACGACAACGGCGAACTTTGCCCCAGCCACTGCAACTAATATTATACAATGTTAAGTGACTACTACTCTTTAAACACCATTTGCGAATTTATTTGCGCGGTAATTGCCTTAATATGCTTGAGAAAGGACAAGGCACTGGAATGGCGTTTATTGGTGGTATTAATGATAGCAACATTTATTTCCGAAACAGCAGGCAAGATTGTGTTTATGAATTCGGTTTCAAAAAGCAACCATTGGGTATATAATATTTTTATCCTGTTTCAATTGGTGATTATGAATTTTATGTTTGCCTATCTTTTTAAACGGTACGCTTTCTTTAAGAAGATATTAATTAGTGGAATAATTATTTTAGGCCTTTGTTATGCATTTGATATGTATAACGAAGGCTTTTTTAAATATAGTAATCATACATTTTCTGTAATGTCGGTGTTATTTGTGCTATATAGCCTTATTTACAATTACGTGCAATTTCAGGCGGATCAATATGTCGATCTGCGATTTTCTCCGGAATTTTGGTGGACGGTAGGTGTTTTATTCTATTTTCTTGGAGTTACAGCCTGCAATTTATTTGACGATGAATTGTATTCAATAATGTTTTATGACCATCACCTTACTTATTACATTTTTAGAGTACTTAATATTTTATTATATGGTTTCTGGAGCTATAGTTATATCTGCAGAAAATGGCGAGTAACGACAACATAAAAGTACTGGTTATTACAGGGACGGTGATATTCATGATCTCACCTGTATTTATAGTGCTTTATATTTTAGCTTATAACAAACGAAAAAAAAAGGATTTGGAGGAGAAAGAACAGATGGAGGAGAATTTCAATAACGAACTAATCAAAACCCAGCACGAAATCCGTGAGCAAACCATGCAAACCATCGGGGCCGATTTGCATGATAATGTGGGGCAGCTTTTAAGCCTTACCTCGTTCACCCTAAAGTCAATTGCCTACGGCGAACCGGATACGATGATGAAAAAGGTGACCGACGCCATTGAACTTACCTCACGGTCGATACAGGAGATGCGCCTGCTGGGTAAGCTGTTACAGGGCGAACAGTTAATAGGCATCGGTTTAACGGAAGCTATAAAACAAGAAGTAAAATGGCTGGAAAAGACCGGGCAATACCATGTTAATTACCACGACGAGGGATTAAGCGGATTAACTGCCAACCCCGAAAAGGACCTGATTGTTTTCAGGATAGTTCAGGAGGTGCTCAATAACGCCATAAAACACGCGCAGGCTACAGCCATTGGCATTACGTTAAGCTATCACAGCGGGCAACTGCAACTGAATATTACCGATAATGGCATTGGTTTTAACCTGGCCGAAATACAGGCCGGCCAAATGGGCATGGGACTGCAAAACATTCATAAGCGTGCTGTACTTATTGGCGGGCAAACTACTATCAACTCCGCCCCCGGTGAAGGCACCCATATTCACGTTTTTATTCCGTACCCGTAACATGCAACAAAACACAATTATAAATATTGCCATTGTAGACGATCATACCTTATTCCGTAACGGCGTAGCCGCGCTGATGAAAGAATTTGGTGAGCTGAATATTGTTTTTGAAGCCGGCAACGGCGAACACATGCAGCAGTTTTTAACCAACAGAACGATACCCGATGTGATTTTAATGGACATTAACATGCCGGTTATGGATGGCTACGCTGCTACCGCCTGGTTAAAAAACCACTACCCCCAGGTTAAGGTATTAGCCTTAAGCATGTATGAAGATGATAAGGCTGTAATTAAAATGATCAAAAACGGCGCTTGTGGTTATGTATTAAAAGAAGCCGACCCGCGCGAAGTGTTCAATGCTATAAAAACAGTGTTTGCCAAAGGTGTTTTCATTAATGAGATGGTGTCGGGCAAACTGATGCGGTCCATGACCAGCCAAACAGCCGAGGCTTCATTTTCAAAAAACGAAGTGGAATTTTTAAAACTCTGTTGCTCGGAGCTTACCTATAA
Organism: Mucilaginibacter sp. P4_C11; assembly: GCF_056402115.1. Taxonomy (NCBI): domain Bacteria; kingdom Pseudomonadati; phylum Bacteroidota; class Sphingobacteriia; order Sphingobacteriales; family Sphingobacteriaceae; genus Mucilaginibacter; species Mucilaginibacter sp. P4_C11. The sequence continues at coordinate 32,927 of NZ_JBFUIA010000042.1, forward strand.
AGAAATGGCCGACAAAATGAACATCAGTCCACGCACCATTGATAATTACCGTGAGGCCCTGTTTGCCAAACTGAACATAAAATCGCGCACAGGCCTGGTATTGTATGCCATTCAGAACCAAATCATCAAGCTTTAGCTGGTAGTATTAGACAATACTTGTTGTTATGTACAATGGTAAAGCACGAACAATAACCCCGTTAGCGGCAAACCATGACCAATATTAACAAAATGATTGTAGCTTTATACCAAAGCACCATAACGGCATTTCCATTTCTGTAAACGACGATAATGGTACTAAGCAATTTGCATACCCCTGCCGGGTATGCTATTTTGGGTCAAATTTCAAGTTTCGCAAGTTCAGTTAAACCAGTAATAAAGCTTTTACCATGAAAAAACTTATCTTCTGTTTTACAACAATGTTCCTTGTTGTGTTGGATAGTAAAGCGCAAACAACAATCTCGTTGGCGGCAAATGATGCGGGAAGGGTGTTTGAAGGGATTGGGGCTGTAAGTGCCGGCGCTTCTACTCGTAACTTGGTCGACTATCCTGAAAAGCAACGGGCTGAAGTTCTTGATTTTCTTTTTAAACCAAAATTTGGCGCGGGTTTTCAGCATCTTAAAGTTGAGATAGGAAGTGGCGAGAATTCCACATGCGGCAGCGAGCCTTCGCATGTTGTCACACGCGCAGAATTGCTGAATCCCAAACCCCGCGGTTATGAATTTTGGCTGATGGCCGAATCGCGCAAACGTAACCCGAAAATCATACTTGACTGTTTGCCCTGGGCTTATCCTAATTGGGTTGACAATCGTTTTTCGCAGGCATCTGCCGACTGGATTGTTTCCTTTTTAGACGTTGCCCGCAAAAACTATCATTTGAATATCAACTGGATATCGGCCGGTCAAAACGAAATGGGAACTGATTTAAATTGGATAGCCAAAAATTTACGCCCAACGCTAAATGCCCATGGTTTTGCCAAAGTAAAGCTGCAGGCTCCGGATGATGATAGCGAATTCTGGCAGGTATTTGATAAACTTGAAAAAAATGCGGTGTATAACAACCTGGTTAATGCAGTGGGTTATCACTATGTGGACGGTCGTGAGCCCTGGGATATTGATCAGAAAGGAGGCCGCGACGCGACGGAAAAAGCCAAACGATCGGGCAAGCCTTTATGGGCCAGCGAGGAATGGAGCCAGTCGGGACAGGAATGGGGAGGCAAAGGCACCATTTACCTGGCCCGGCTAATGAACAAATTATATAGCCGCGACCGTATTACCAAATTTGAGATATGGTGTCCTGTTGATGGTATTTATGACCAAATTATTTGGGCCAATACCGGCGCATTACAAGCCGACCAGCCCTGGAGCGGCCATTACACCATCTGGCCTTCGGTATGGGCAGTGGCTCACACCACCCAATTTGCCGAACCCGGCTGGGTTTATATGGATAAAGCCTGCGGACAATTTGATGCAACTACCTGGCGCGGCAGCCATGTGGCATTGCGGAATCCCCAAACCGGCGATTGGTCGGTTATCATAGTCACCGGCCAAAAACAGCAGGTGAAGCTGGATATTGGTGAAGGGCTTAAAAAAGGCCCGGTTTATATATGGAAATCGACCGCGAAAGAGCAGTTTATACAGCAAAGGCCGTTGCGGTTAAACAATAATTCGGTAGAAGTTGAACTGGAAGGTGATGCAATTTATACCTTAACCAGTACCACCGGGCAAACAAAAGGCTCCCATGGTACGCCGCCCGAAAGTAAGCCCTTCCCGTTTCCCTATACCGAAAATTTTGAATCCTATGCTGCCGGAAAAACACCACGCTACTTTTCTGATCAGAAAGGTACTTTCGAAACTTGCAAATCACCCAAGGGTGGGATCTGCCTGGCACAAATTGTACCTAAACAGGGCATTTTATGGTATGATAACTGGCTATTGAAGCCCCACTCGCTATTTGGCGACCTTAACTGGAACGATTATGCCATAGAAGGCGATGTATTAATTGATGGCGGCGATGTTGAGTTAGGCGGTCGCTACGCCGACCGCGAAAAGTTGGGCATACGCTGGATACTTACAGGAGATGGGCGGTGGCAGCTCAATTGGGGTTATAATACGCTTGCTTCGGGCCAGATTGAGAGATTTGCACCTGCAGCCTGGCACCACCTGCGCCTGGAAATGAAGGGCACACAAATTACCGGCTTTATTGACGGTAAAAAACTGACGACCATTACAGACGAGTCGCATTTAAAGGGTGGGGCATTCATAGCAAGTACATACAACCGAAATTTGTTTGACAATATTCGTGTGGAGCCAATTTCCGGGGAATAATGCTCCGGAGCTGCATGCTATGTAATAAATATGCAACTCCCGGATGTTTAATTTCATCCGGGAGTTTTTTGTATACCCGCAGTTCGCGTTAAGGATTGCAGTGAAAAGCCCACAGCGCGGGCTGACCGGGGCGGCAAAGGCAAGGCGAGGACTTGCAACGGAAAGCCTGACCGCCGCTTCTACCAGCGGGGGGAACGCACTGTTTAGTATCAAGTATTGAGTATCAAGAATCAAGACGGCGCTGCCTTATTTCATCACCGACAGCACCTGTGAGACGGGCAAATAGCTTGCAAACAGCTTATGGATTAAATTGCTAAAGAAAATCATCGTTTTTTTTTAAAGCCTGAAGTACGTCATCGGTATTTAAAACGGTGGCAAACTCGTTGTTAATTTGTGCCAGCGCGGTTAAATGAATGGTTTCGGCATCGTAGTGTTCGCCTTTGATGCCGGTTTTGGCAAAGGCGGCGGTAGCATCGGCCACTACAAAGGTGTGGTAGCCAAAGTTGCCGGCCATACGGGCCGTGGTGGATACGCAATGTTCGGTAGTAAGGCCAACTATAACCACGGTATCTATGCCCGCAACATCCAGCTGTTGTTGCAGATTGGTGCCGATAAAGGAGCTGTTCACCGATTTTTTGATCACTGTTTCGCCGGGCAAAGGTTTCACAATTTCTTTGTGCGCGTTGCCGGGGTTGCCCTCGGCCAGCAGCGAGTTAGGGTTAGCCGAGCAATGTTGGATGTGGAACAGCGGCAGGTTATTTGCCCGCCAGTAATCAAGCAGTTTGCGGGCATTAACTTCGGCATCGGGGTTATTGCGTTGGCCGCCCCAATAAGGGATATTATCAAAACCCTGCTGTATATCAACGAGTATTAATGCAGGGTTGGTGTTCTGTAGTGTTTTCATACCCCAAAATTGCAGCTTTGTAAGGGCCGTAATTTTGTTGTGAGGCTTTATTTGTTTGTTTTTATAAGGCCGGTTAAGTCTAAAGTACTAAGTCGTAAGTCTAAAGTTATTTTTTTGATTTAGAACTTAAGACTTTGGGCTAAAAACTGTCCGTCAATTTTATGGAAGACACGACACCAGTTCGTTACGCGCGCTTTTGGGCGAAGCACCAAACTTCTGCTTATAAACTTTCGAAAAATGCGAAATATTTTCGAACCCGCTGCTATAAGCCACCAGCGATACCGGATCGTTCGAGTGCTTTAACTGGTACTCGGCATACTCCAGCCGGCGGTTAAACTGCCATTTTACTGGCGTGGTATTAAAACGATCTGTAAACTCTTTTTTAAACGCGCTTACACTCCTGCCGGTGAGTTTGGCCATTTCGGCTATGGAAAGCTGCCTGTTGAAATTGGTTTCCATAAAGTAAGCCAGATCAACCTTTTTATTACTTACCAGGTCTTTCAAAAACGAGGCAAAGGTTTTTGATTGATCGCCCGATAAGATCTGCAATAGCACCTGGTGGGCTGCAAACTTAACAATGCACCTGGAGTAGTTTTGCGGCTGTAAAATGTGCTGCATAACCTGGGCTACATTGGCTTTTATAAATTCGGAAGTTTTAAAAGTAAATGGAGGCAAATCGGCACACAGTTTTTCCTGTTTAAATTCGGGCACGTGGCTTTCTAAAAAGTAATCAACAAACTCATTCTCCATAAAAATGAGCAGGCTGGTATAATCATCAGACGGGAACAGCTGGTAATTGCCGCGCCGCCTGAACTGGATATCGCCGGCCGTTAGGTGTTGTACGTAGCTACCATACCTAACATCAATGGTACCCGTTAAAATTACTTCAAGGCAATGCGCGGTTTGCAGGGTATCATCGCACCTGAAAGGGCGCTTTTTGTCAATGATGATTCCGTACATATCAGACAATCGCAACCTGATATGCGAATGATGATCAAGCAGGTCTTTAGGGATTTGTATCATCGCTACACATTAATTTTCACTAAGCTACATGTTGGCATTTATCTTTTTTACTTTTTTGATTAATTGTAACAAATGGATGATAAAAGCTGATGGGTGCCTTGCCGGTGCTGGTTGCGTTATTTATACTCCGGTTTTACTTATCCTATTGAATTTAATGCTATTTTGGTACCATTAAAAAAACCTGGTCATAAACCATAACACCTACCCTGCCATGAAAAACTCACGTTATTTTTTTATATTTTCCTGTTTACTGTTATTTGGCTGTACCGGCGCTAAAAAACTGGCTGATGCCAGTAACGACGGCAAAGGCTGGAAGAAGCTATTTAACGGAACCGATATAAAGGATTGGTTTGTAAAGATTAACCATCACCTGGTGGGCGAAAATTATGGTAATACATTTAGGGTAGAAGATGGCATAATCAAGATCAGGTATGATCAGTATGGCGAGTTCGACAATCAATTCGGCCACCTGTATTACAAAACGCCATTTTCGCACTTTAAACTGCGGTTTGAGTATCGTTTTGTTGGCAAACAGCAAAAAGGCGCGCCCGACTACACCCTGCTTAACAGCGGCGTTATGTTTCATTCGCAAGACCCCAGGACCATGCTTAAAGACCAGGATTGGCCAATATCCATAGAAATGCAGTTACTGGGTGGCCTTGGCGACGGAAAACCGCGCCCTACAGGCAATATGTGCTCGCCCGGTACCGATGTGGTTTATAAAGGAAGGGTTTGGCCCGACCATTGCATCAGTCCGACATCGAAAACCTATGATGGCGATCAATGGGTAAAAGGCGAACTGATTGTTCTGGGCAACAAGTTAGTTACCCATATCATCAACGGCGATACCGTACTGCAATACTCTAAACCCTCTATTGGAGGCGGCGTGGCCAATGGTTATGATCCTAAATACAAACAGGACGGAAAGTTATTGAGCAGCGGCTTTGTTGCTTTACAAAGCGAGGGCCAACCTGTTGATTTCAGGAATATCGAGATTAAACAGCTGCCGGATACGGAACGGTAAAATAGGCCCGCACAACTTAACCCGCTGCCATAGTAGCGGTTGGTTGCAGCGGGATAACAAAACTAAATTTGGTACCGATGCCTTCTTTGCTGGTTACCCAGATACGGCCTTTACATTTTTCGACAAGGTCTTTACAAAGCAACAGCCCCATACCTGTGCCCGATTCATTGAGTGTGCCGCTCTTGCTGTCAACCTGGCTTTTGAATAGCTTATTAGCCCTGGCAAGCGGCATACCCATGCCGGTATCAGTTATCGTTACCAACACGTTTTCGTCCTGCTCAGTGGCGGATACTTCGATAACATCACCAGCGCCAGAAAACTTGATGGCGTTGGTAATTAAGTTCCTGACAACTATTCTTATCGAATTAGGATCGGCCAGGGCCAGTAGTTCTTTATTGCCGCTGCATACCACGGTAATGCCCTTAAAAGAGGCCTGCTCAGTATGGTTTTTAATTTCCGACTGGATAATATCATCTATTGAAAAACTTTTGCCGGATGCGTTGAAATTCTCGAGCTGGCTATTGATCCAGAATAGAAGTGTATCAAGAAAATCAGATGTGTAATCGAGCTTTCGTATTACAGATGGGATCATCTCCAGCATCTCCTGGTGGCTGATAGATTCGTCGGACAACAGGTCAAACAAGCCGCGTAAGGTACTCAGCGGCGACCGCAAGTCATGCGCCAATATGGATATCAGCTTATCTTTCAGTTTATTCAAATCGTTCAGCTTTTCGGCCTGTTCGTCTATATTCACCTTTTGCTCCAAAACTTCATTGTTTTTGAGTTTAAGCTGGGTGTTTATTTTTAACTGCTGTTGCTTTTGCCGGTAATACAGGAAAGCAATTAACAACACAGCCGTAATAATTATAAAAAATATAATGTTTAACAGGTCTTTATCATGTAGTTTTTGCTGATAGAGCAAGGCATTTGCCTTTTGCTGCAATAATTGCTGCCGCTGTTTTTCAGCATAGTTATATTGGGTTATGTACAGGGTAAACTTTTGAACACTTTCATCTTTCCGGAAAGTACGCTTCATGTTGTCAAAATCTCTTTGGGCGGCATATGCCTCTTTGTACAATTTAAGTCCGCCAAGGGTTTCAATTAATTGAACAGCGGCATTTGTGCGCAGCAAAACGCTGCCAATATGATCGGCAAGGGTTTTGGCCTGCAGGGCAAAACCATAAGCTTTAGCGTAATCGTGGTTTACATTGTAAAACAGGGCTGTATTAATCAAAGCAATTACCTTGTTGTAGTCCATTTGATTATCCGTAGCTACTTTTAGGGCCAGCTGCAGGTAGCCCAAAGCTTTGGAATTTTCCTTTTTACGAATATAACAAACTGCCAAATCGCTATTACAAGTGCTTATACCGTCTTTATCGTCCTGCTTTTGGTCGATAGCCAGGGCATCGTTAAGGTACTGAATAGCGTTGTCATACTTTCCCTGGGCCATTAATACTTCGCCAATGTTTTGTTTGGCTACGCTAATGCCACCGTCCGATTGCATTTGTGTCCAGGTTTGCAGTGCCTCGGTAAAATAGGTTAAAGCCTGGGGATAAATTTCCATGCTTTGCAGGATGACGCCTATGTTATTATAATCTGCCGATATTTTCTTTTTGTTATGAAGCTTTGTATCAATATTCAGGGCCTTAAAATAGTAATCAAGAGCAGTGGATGAGTGACCGAGGTTATCATAATTGTTGCCCATGCTTAAATATAAACGCGATAGGCCGGGCAAATCATTAATAGCAAGCTTAATTGGCAGCGCCTTATTGTAGTAACTTAATGCCTTTTGATAATCGCTCAGTTGGTAATACAAGTCGCCGTAAAGCTTATAACAATCGCTAATACCCATGACACTTTTAGCCCGGGTGTAAAGGGCCATACTTTCTTTAATGTTCTTTAATACGATATCATATTTAGATTGGCTGATGTAAACCGTTGTAACAGCCAGTAGCCCATCGGCAATGCCGGTGCTGTAGTTTATGCTGCGCGAAATCTGTGTTGCCTTTTGCCCGTAGTAAATGGTACTATCCGGATAGTATGAGGTATAGGCCACAGCCAGTTTATTTAAATCATTTATAACTGCCGTATCATTTACCTGCTTTTTGGCCGCAATGGATTTGAGTAATTCGTTTCGCAGGCTATCAGATTTTGCTTCATAACGATAGGCCCAGCACAAATTGCATAAAAAAAGCGATAAAATACTAAGCCATATTTTGGTATTCATTCAATCAAAAAAAATAGAATCAGGGTTATAAAGTAAAGGTTGTTTAAACTGTATCACAAACGCCATTGCACTTTTATGCAATTGCCCGCAGGATTTTTACGGCTTAAACAACATTTAAGTTATAAATATATAATTTTAATTTATTTAATAGTTGGCGTTAGTATTGTTAGCCAGAATAAATCACTTTTAAAATTCCTTAGCTTAAAGCAGCTGACTTAATGTGGACTCCCTTGCGATGAAGTTGGTTTTTAGCACTATCCGCTGAAAAGCAGCGTGGCTATTTGATTGCAGTCGGCCCAGCATTATTTCGGTTACCTGCTCCCCTATTTGCTTTACAGGCTGGGCAACGGCCGAAATAGATGGGCTAAATAATTCGAAATTGGTATTATCATCAAAAACAACGATACCGATGTCCCTGGCAACCTGCAGGCCAAGTTGCCTGATAGCTTCTATACCGCTCAATGCAAGGTAATTGGTAGAAAAAAACACGGCGTCGATAGCCTTTTGACCGGTTAAAAATCTCCTGATTTGTTCTACACATTTTGATTTCTCCAGGTCGTAGGGTATTTGTTTGATCCTTTGCAGTAGCCCTGAATCGCTTACCGCCTTTAGATAGCCGTTGGCGCGCTCTTCCATCTGGTTTTGCTTTGATAACAGCGTTACCATGGAAATATTTTTAAACTGCCGGGCTACCAGGTGCTCTACCGCCTGTAAGGCCCCGTTAAAATTATCAATCAGCACCTTATCGCAGTTAAGGGCGGGCACATCGCGGTCAAATACAACAACCGGGAAACCATCGGCTACCAGTTCCCGGATATAATTTTCAGTTCCGGGCGGCGGGGCGATGATATATCCGTCGACATTATGGTTTCGAAAGGCCTGCAACAGATCAATAGCCTGTACGGTATCATTCTCGGTACTGCCATAAATAACTCTATAACCCGAAGAGAGGGCTGACCGTTCGACAACCCGGGCAATTGAAGAAAAAAATGGGTCCGAAATATCCTCAACAAGCATACCTATAGTTTTGCTTTTGCCGGTACTAAGCCCAACGGCTATGCGGCTTGGCTGATAGCCTACCTTTTCAACATACTTTAATATTTTATTTTCGAGTTTGATACTAATACCATGTTGCCGTGCTTTGCCATTTAAAACAAATGAAATAGTCGATTTTGATACCTGTAATTGTTCGGCAATATCTTTTATAACTAATTTCTTCATCAGGTTTAACAGCAGGCTGCAATAGTTAATAAGTTAAAAGTTGGGCAACCTGTTGCTATGACAACTAACCGGGGGTTTTATACTCATATAATCATCATGTTAAATTAAAGTCGAAAGTCTTAAGCCCTAAGTCAGGAAAAAACAATCCGACTTTTGACTTAAGACTTTCGACTTAACTTTTAACCATTACCATCAAGGCACAATAGACCACTGCTGGTGTAAGCTGGTATTACTACCCCAGAATTGCATAATGGAGCCATTGGCAGTACCGCCACCGGTATCAAGGCATTTGCCGTTGGTGCGGTTTATTACTTTATAGTACGACCCCACGGGTACTATTATCCATTGCTGATTTGTCGAGGTTCCGCTTGCCCACTGGGTAACATTGGAGCCATCGGCCGTATTGGCATTGCTATCCAAACATTTACTGCTGGAAACACAGATAAGCTTGTAATAGCCGCCGCTATAGGATAGCACCCATTTTTGATTACCGGATGTACTGCTGGCCCATTGCCCAACATTAGCAGCATTGGCAGTAGCGCCAAGGTTATCCAGGTATTTGCCGCTTGCCCGGTTCACGAGATGATAAGTACCATTAGCAATAGGCTGAGTGGACGTTGTAAACGTAAGGGTACCAAATCCTAATTGATCGTACCCTCCGCTTGTACTGCCATAGTCTCCGCCACCACCTTCGGGCCTTATATTGCTGGCATACTGGGCACTATAAGTGGCTGTAACACCGGCTACATTGGCAAAATGGTTATAGATTAGCTCCCAGGATGGCCGGATATCGCCCCTGCTTGATGCCGAAATTACTGTTTGCGAATTTGCCGCACAGGTAGTGCCGCTACCCCAGTTGTAAGTTGTAAATGGTACGGTATTGCCCAGGTTATAACTGGCCGTATATTCGCTTACTGCCAGCGCTTTGTTGGTTTCATAGCCAAACAGGTCATCGCCCTGGTTGTAGGCCATTTGGCAAAAGGCACCAAGTAAGGAGATATCAAGGCACTGGTGTCCCTGGTCGCGGCCGCTTTCCTGGCCCTGGCCAAGCCCGCCTGTATATAAAAATGGTACAGCATGATCTATTGCGCCATTACCGGCGCCGGTTTTGAAATAAGTAACGGCCTCATTGTATTTGGTGGCATCGTCGCAAAGGATGCCGATAGACAGGATTGAGGCCATGCTGCATAAATCCCAGTTTGCCCAGTAATTGGTGATGCAGGCCCCGTTGTGGTTCACCAGGAAATCGTGGTTCATGGGGTAAAACACCGTAAGCATCATGGTTTTAAACCTGGTAAAGTCGGCCGCTGCCCAGCCGCTATATGAGCGCATAATTTCGGCAGCATTGGCAAACTCATAGCCGTAAATACCCGCAGCAAGCCACCTATCGGCACTGCCGGATACCGCTACGAGCGTAGACGACCATGCGTTCATAATAGCCACCGCATTATTGCCACAGGCCACATCGCCGTTAATTTTCCAGCGCAAGGCATTTTGATACGCCGCCGCAATATCATTATACAGTTTGGAGTAATTTTCGGGCGAGCCAGATCCCCTGTACACAGTATCAACCGGGCCCTTCATGACATAGGTAGACAGGGAGTGCGAATTTGCGGTAAGCTTGTTCCAGCCCGAAAGCCATGGCTCGGTGCTTGCCGTTACCATGGTTTGCATGCGGATAAAATCGGCCTCGGTATGCAACAGGCCCGGATGGATAAAGGGGCTAACGGCAGCGACCTTAAGTTTGGATAATTTACCGGTTTTAACGCTGTCGGTAGCAGTCGCGGCGGGGTCACCTGATTTCCTGCAGCTCCAGAAAGGAAGCAGGCAAAAAAGACAAAACAGAAACATCAATTTTGTTTTCATAATAAATGGTTAAGTATATTGGTTTAATTAATTGCACGTTAACACCAGCCGCAATAGTATGGCAGTAATTGTGTTGTGTTGTCAGAGCACAATTAAAGGCCACCTACCAACAGGCGCCATAGGTTTTATAATGGCTGATAATTGGTTTACAGATTACAAATCTCTGTTATAAAAACCTCTATAAGAGGGGTTTGATTAACCAAAAAGAGGCTATGGATTAATCAATAGTTAACCAGGGAAAATAAAAACGCTAATGGTTGGTGTTGCGGGTAGTGGGTAAAAATTACGCGCATAGTGTTTGGAAGAGATAAAAAAAGCAAAGGGATAAGCGATTACTTCCTTGGGGAGAGGGCAATGCCATTAAGTTGGGAGAAATATTAAAATTTTAATTTCGCGTCAAGACGCCCAAGAAAAATAATCACTTTGCGCCTCTGCGTCTTTGCGAGAAAGACCTCTTAACTTAACGGCATTGCCAATCTATTATGCCATTCATACCGCCACACGACAGGATTGCACCCGTTTATCATCTACCAAATTGATACGCAACTGTTGCATAGCCCGATGTACGTGGTTTACTACCGATTGGTAATTTATCCCGGTTACCTCAGCTATTTGCTCATACGTCCAGCCGTCAAAATATTTTAAATGCACCATTTCCTTTTGTCTTTTGGGTAAGGCGTTTAACGCAAGCGTTAATAACCTGTTGAACTCTATATCATTTTCACCATTCACCCAAATCTCCTCCTGCGAAAATGCCAGGTCAATTTCGCGCTGGTCTTCGGCTATTGGTAAATGATTCTTCTGGCTTTTAAAATAGTTGAGCGCAAGTGAGCGGGCTGCCTTAAAAAAGTAAACCTTTACGTTGTATATCGGCCCAAGCCTTTCCCGGCGTTCCCACATTTTTATAAACAACTCCTGAAGAAGGTCTTGTGATACAATTTCATCGCGGGTAATTTTCAGCACATAATGGTAAAGTACCCGGTACAGCTCCTGATGAATAGCCCCGAATTCACTGACATCGCCCTGACGGGTTTTTTCCCAACGTATGGCTAACTGGTCATTCATGTTCATAAAAAATGTATAGTTATAATTGATATTGGTTTCCACTGCTCCCAAAAAACAACCGTTTAAAATCGGGCTAGAAAAATTGGCGCGAACTTTTTCGATTGCCGGATAATTGGTTTTACAGCAGCTAATATGAGTGGATTTTGGGCGATAGAAAGGCTATAAAACAACCATTCAGCGGACGTAAACTGGTCAAAAAGGTGCTAAAAAACCGGTTTAGGAACGAGTTTTAAACATTGGGGCAAATTCACCTTTAATTTAATGGGCCAAAGCAATTACAGGCGCGCTTATGGAGCATGAACGGGCATCAAATTTTGCAGACATTGCATGAGGAGAATTTTACCAGGCGCTGTTTGCCTGATAAACTAACAAGACTGCAGCCCGGTATAAGCGGCACCAGAACAATCCTGCTGTGTAGTTACTTATAAAAACAGCCTTTACCTTGCCGAGTTGGCCGTACAATGACATTGTTAATAACTTTCTATAAGACAATCGTTTGCGCCATTTTTCTGAAACGGGTGCATCAATAACATGGTTATTTATTTTAGCTAATATTTAAAACAACAACCATATGAAAAAATTTCTCACGCTTACTGCTGTAGCAGCAGTGTTTTGTTTATCATTTGCAACATCCTTGCATGCTATCACAGTTGTGCCAAAGGGGCCTAAACCGCGCAAGGCGAAAGTTGCATTTAAAAAGCCCTACGCAACTTTCCCGACAGGGTATAGCTGGACCATAGGTTATAACTCGGGTAACCCGTGGGTGTCACTCAACTGGTCGCTGGTTGATAATCCGCTTCTTGGTCCCGTACCGTTTACATTTAACGGCACCACCCAAACCGTAGACCCTCATACAAGTTCATATATTTTATGGATTGGCAGCGCATATGCATTGCTGCCTAACCAAACTTATACAATGAATATAGGAGGGGTAAATTATTACTTTCATTTACCAAGTACCGGCTCTGGTCAGTGCATTATTACCGGCCATAGTTAATCTCCGGTACATTGAATATTTCAAAAGCTATAAATAGCTTTGACGCTTTTCTATCTGTTTTTTACGTACAAGAGGCTGTATGAGGCAACCTCTTGTTACTACGGTTTAGTTGTATGTTTTTTGCCGTCAGCAGGCAACCACAGTAAATTTGCATATTGATGCCCCAAAATGGCCAATATGACTACCCTGTCTTTGAATAATACCAATACCACATCTGGCCCGGCTGCCAAAAATAAAAATCCGACCAGGAAGCAGCTCCTAAACCGGGTTAGATTTGTAGCCAGACATTTTGGCCATTCAGTATCGCGGCTATTACCTGGCTTTCTCGGGCGACATGCCGGCACCAATGTTATAACTTTTCACAAAAGTTTTCCTGTACTTGCGGATAAAATCCGACGGGTTCAATTCAAAAAGCTTAAAAAACTGTTCCCGGAAATATCTCACATCCTGGAAACCAATTTTATAGGCCACCTCCTTAATCTGCAAATCGCTTTGAATCAATAGTTCAGCAGCTTTTTTGAGTTTGATATGCCTGATAAATTCAGAAATATTTAACCCCGAAATAGCCTTAACCTTCCTGAATAAATTAGACCGGCTCATCCCCATCCCCTTTGTGAACACAGTTGCTGAAAAATTTTCGTCATCCAGGTGTTTCTCTATCAAAGCTATACACTTCGCCAAAAACTGGCTGTACTCCTCCGGAATTTTCAGGTTGTTACTTTTTAGCGTTACCTCGTTCAGGAAAAACTGTTTAAGCGTGTTGCGGCCTTTTAAAATACTTTTAATGCGCGCAACCAGCAGGTCGTTTTCAAAGGGCTTGGTTATGTAGTCATCAGCACCGCATTCAACCCCTTTTAACTTTATTTCGGCGGAAGAACTGCCCGTTAAAAGAATCACTGGTATATGGCTGAACGAGGGCGAATCTTTTAATTTAGAACAAAACTCAATCCCGCTAAACTCCTTAATCACTACGTCGCAAACAACAATATCAGGATCAACCTGCATCACAATTTCAAACCCCTGTATCGTATCTTCCGCCTCATAAACGTTATAGGAATCTTTAAGTAACCTCCTGAGATATTGACGAATATCGCCATCATCATCAATAACCAGCACCGATGGCTTATCTTTTACAATATTTTCCATTAATTCGCTTACGTGATCTGGCTTTTCGGGCTCCCTTAACAATCCTGGTTCAGGATCAATAATAGCTTCGTTCAGGATCTCAAAAGCCGAGGAACGGAAAACCGGTTTAGTTACTGCCAGTGGTTTCGTTACTTCGTCCGATCCCGGCAATCCTATTTTGAAAACCGTTCCTTCGCCCGGTGCGCTGGTGTATGATAAATCTCCGCCATGAACATCAACGTACTTTTTGGCAAGGAATAAACCAATGCCAAATCCACTTTGGTTAGCCCTGTCGGTTGCTTCCTCGCGGTAAAATTTTTCAAAAAGACGTCCGCCTGTCTCTGCCGAAATTCCGCGTCCGGTGTCGTGAACTTCTATTTCAATCCTGTCGTCCATCTCCCGGATATGCATGGCTACTTTTCCACCCTCAGGCGTGAATTTAAGCGCATTGGACAGTAAATTGAACAACACAATTTCAATTTTCTCCCTATCAATGCAGGCCAGGGTTTCCTGTTCCATGTGCAATTGATAATCAAGGTGCTTTGTTTTAGCCTGGTTGTTAAAGCATGAAAAAACCTCGCGGGCAATGTCCGACAGGCTTACCCATTCTTTTTTCAACTCGGTTAACTCATTATCTGTCGACCGGAAAAGCAGCAATCTATCTACCAGGCTAAGGAGCCTCCTGGCATTTCGATATACTGAACTAAGGTCTATCAGGTCGATATTTTTACCATTATTTTGTAGTAATTCTTTAACCGGATTGGCTATTAGTGTAAGTGGTGTCCTGAACTCGTGCGAGATATTGGTAAAAAAAGCAATCTTCTTTTCGTTAAGCTCTTTTTCCTGTTGTACCTTCAGGTTGGCCAGCTTAACTTCATAATGTAGCCGGTTTTCCTTTTTATGGTAATAAATATAACCGTAAACCGACGCGGAGACGATGCCCATATAAAGCAAATAGGCCCACCAACTTCTGAACCAGGGTGGCAGCACGGTAATGTATACGGTTTTTTCTTTTGTATTCCATACGCCATAACCGTTGGTGGCCTTAATATGCAGCGTGTAGTTGCCTTCGCTTAACCTTGAATAATTTAAAACCCGCGCGTTGTTAACGTAGTTCCAGCCTTTATCCCAGCCTTGCAGGTAGTAGGCATATTGAATTTTTTCGGGGAGCGAATACTCCAGGGCAACATACTCCATTGATAGTACGGCCTTATCATACGGCAGCCGGATTTTATCGATGTCATAAATGTTTGTGGCGTTTTTTATATAAGCATTATTGGCATTGGCACTTTCATTTTCGATATTAACCTGCGTAATCAGCAGGTCAGGAAAGCTGTTAAAACGCCTGATGCTATCCGGGTAAAAAATGTTAAAGCCTTTTATCCCGCCAAAAAGCAGTTCGCCGGATGCTAGTTTCCCGGATGCGTTAAAGTAAAACTGGTTGGATTGCAGGCCATCCGAGGCATAGTAGTTTTCGAATTTTTTTGTTGCAATCTTTAATTTTGATAAACCGTTGAAGGTGCTCATCCACAAATTCCCCTTATTATCGCTTTCGATATTTAATATGGTATTGTTGGGCAGCCCATTATTTTCGTTATACCAGGCCATTTTACCCGTAGCCAGTTGGTAAGTCATTAGGCCCTTGCCGTGGGTACCAACAAATAAGGTACCCGCGGCAACCAGCAAACTCCTCACTGCAATATTTGACTGTATTACCGCCGATTGACCCGTATGTTTATTAACCCGCACCAGGTTTTTAAAACCGCCCAGCCACAAATTCCCCTTACCATCGTCAGCAATTGACAGTACATCGTCTTTAACATCAAACCCCGCCGAAACAAATTTCCCGGACACTTTATCAAAATGAAAAAGCCGAGCGCGCTCATTCCCTGTTTTTTCGCCTCTTAAAGCCGTAATCCAAATCGTATTGTCGGCATCAACATAAATTTTCCAGGCGGATTTTCTATAATTTCCGGTATTTTCAAATGGTATATTTTTAAACAAATGACTATCAGCATCATATATAGCTACCCCTCCCCCAAAAGTGGCCACCCATATTTGGTTCTGGTTATCTTTAATGATTGATGAAACACGGTTATTGCTTAACGATTGCGGATTATTGTCGGTATGTACAAATGTGGTAAAAGTGTTTTTAGCCCGGTTCCATATACTAAGGCCCGCACCATCTGTGCCTATCCAGATGTTGTGACCGGCATCCTCACAAAACGAAAATGTAAAATTGGATACCAGGCTGTTTTTATTATAGGGCTGATGCGCGATGGTTTTGAACTGGTTTTTATTAGGATCGATAACACTAATCCCTCCCCTTAACGTACCTATCCATTTGCGGCTTTGGTTATCCTCATAAATGGCATAAACCGAATTACTGGAAAGCGTACCCGCATCTTGCTGCTGAAGCAAGGTACATTGCCCCGAACCAAAAATATTTACAATGCCAACCCCTATACCATCGGTTGCCAGCCATAGATTTTTAGCCTTATCAAAATAAAAGTCAAATATCTTGATGTTATCAAGCGCCTTATTGCCAAAAGACTGATGCCTTAACTGGCTGGTTATGGTATTGAAAGAAAATATGCCTGCATTGGTACTTATCCACAGGTTGCCGTCGGGCCCCTGCTTCATATGGGTAGCCGGCGGAAACGAGTTGGTAACCGGGAGCACAACGTTTTTGCCGGGTAAAAACCTGCATAAGCCAACATTATCAACAACCAGCCAAATACTGTGGTCGTTCTGTATTGTAAGCGCGGTTACCGTGTATTTCCATTGTTGCTTTTTTGGGGCATTTAACAGCGGGGCCTCAACCGCAAAGGTTTTATTTTTATAATAAATGAGTAACCCGGCATCTGCTGATCCGATCATCATATTTCCCGAAAGATCTTTTTTTAACACGTTGATAACTTTATCAACCGGCAGGGGTGTCAAAGCATCCGCAAGGCCTATTTTGTAGTTTATCTGCGAAAAATAGAGCGTCTTACTATCTAAAATACCAACTCCATGACGGGTACCAACCCATATCCTATCCAATTCATCCTGCTCCAGCGCTGTAATGGTGTTTTCGGGTAAACTTGCGGGGTCGTTTATTTTATTCCTGACTTTTTTGAAGGAATAGCCGTCAAACCGGTTAAGGCCATCGAGCGTGCCAAACCACATGAAGCCGAATTTATCTTTAAAAATGGTGGTTACGGTATTGTTAGATAAGCCCTGCTCAATCCCCAGGTACGACATGGGGAGCGAGGAGGAATTGGCATTATACTTTAATAGTATAAACGCGGTTATAAAAAGCAATCTCTTCATAAAATGGCTGCAAGCTACGGTGCGATCTTTTAGCAACAGAATTTAGCCGTTAAAGGCTATTTATTAATTGGCTCACTAATTTAGTGATTATTAAATTTTATCATCAAATTAATTATTGTTTTTTAAACACTTATTTTAAGACAGCTGCCTTAAAGCAAACCAGGCTTAATCCAAACTTCATCCGCCTTAACACTGTATCTTCAAGCAATAAGCTACTCCCGAAACCGGACGCCGGCGTTTGTATGATCGCCGGTATTATTTACCAGCGAAAAAGAGGTTGCTAACTTGATAATTTGTGGTTACTGCAATTGCGGCCAAAAATCCGGGGTAAGTGGATTTCCTGAAACCCATATTGGTAAAAATATCGCCCGGCGGAATCACCGGGTTCGGGAAAGGGTTCGGCTTCCTTCCAACCTTGTATTTGCTATAGCCCGGGTGTTCAGATGCATAAACTGCCTGCATATCATTTTAAAACTGTGTATTAATGAAGGGAAGACAACAGTTGAAGAAATTTATACTCACCTTGATGTAAATTAGGTAAATATTTTTACCTATCCCTGCATCCTATAGGAGGTTGCTTAGTTAAAAGAACGCCTGAACTCGAGTGGAGAGAGGTTGGTTTTTGTTTTAAATAGCTTACTGAATGACTGTGGATGTTCGAACCCCAACGCATAAGCTACTTCACTCACCGATAGCGTAGTGGTAGAAAGTTTTTCTTTTGCCTTTTCGATCAATTTATCATGAATGTGCTGCTGCGCGTTTTGGCCGGTAAGCGCGCGCAGCATATCGCTTAAATAGCTGGGCGACAGATGCAGGCTTTCGGCAAGATACTGCACGGTTGGAATACCCTTGCTTAAAGAATATTCATTGCCAAAGTAGTCCGCCAGCAAGTCTTCCAGCCTTTGCAGCAGATCATGGCTTACTATTTTGCGGGTAATGAATTGGCGCTTGTAAAAGCGGTTGGCGTAATTTAACAATAACTCAATTTGGGATATGATGACATCCTGGCTAAAATCATCTATCCGGCTGTTCAATTCTTCTTCCATGATCCTGAAAATAGAAATGATAGTAACTTTCTCGTTTTCAGAAAGGTGCAGCGTTTCGTTGGCTGAGTAAGAAAAGAACCCGTACTGACCGATCTTTTTAGCTACAGGATAACCTAAAAAGAAATCCTGATGAATTAGCAAGGTATACTCAGAACATACCGTTCCCTCGTTATCGCCGCTACCTATCACCTGGCCTGGGGAAGCAAACAGCAAACCGCCTTCATCAAAATCATAATAGCCCTGGCCATATTTCAATTTGCCGCCGAGTTTTGGCTTGTAAGAAATTTTATAAAAGCCCAACACGTGATGCTGAGACGGCTGGTGTAGTTGTGCCACGGAATGCGCCCCGTTGATTATACTTATCAATGGGTGTTTTGGATGAGGCAGGCCGAAGGCCCGATGGGCATCGGACAGCGTTTCAAATTTATGCAGACTTTTCTCGTCTTTTTTCATTTCAAAACAAATATAACCATAACCGGCAATCATTTTAATTACCGGCTATGATCTGGTTATTACTCAGCTACCTTTTGAGCCGAACTGGAAACAGCGTCCCATTTTTCCCATAAGGCCAACCGTTCTGCGTAAGCAGCGCGTACCCATGGCAAATTTTGGCTCCCCAGGTTAAACCGTAACGGCGGGTTTTCCGCGTCTACGACCTGGAAAAGCGCGTGTGGAGTGGCGTTCGGGTCGCCTCGTTCCATATCTTTTAATCTTCCGAAAAATTGCGTTTTAAAATCCGAGTATACTTCCATGCCGGCTGCAAATTTCAAAGAGTCCTGGCTGCCAAATTCGGTAGCGTATGCGCCCGGCTCAATAATAGTCACTTTGATGCCAAAGTCTTTTACCTCTGTCGCCAGGCTTTCATGAATAGCCTCAAATGCCCACTTTGACGAGCAGTAGTAACCAATTACCGGCAGGGTAACATGGCCAAGATTGCTGGATGTGCCAAGGATATGGCCTCCACCTTGCTCCCGAAGCAACGGTAAAGCTGCCTGGATAACAGCAATTGCCCCAAAAATGTTGGTTTCATACATCGCCTTAACATCTTCGGCACTCGCCTCCTCAATAGTACCTACTAATGAATAGCCGGCATTGTTCAGCACAATATCCAACCTTCCGAAATGGGCATGTGCCTGGTTTATGGCTGTTTTTGCCTGGCCAGGGCTGGTTACATCTAATTCCAGGGTTAACACATTTTCGCCATATTTTTCTTTAAGCCTGGCTAAACTATCTACTTTACGTGCTGTTGCTGCAACTTTGTCGCCACGCTCAAGAGCGGCCTCTGCCCAAACACGTCCAAAACCGCGCGAAGCGCCCGTAATAAACCACACTTTACTATTCCTTTTACTTTCCATGTTCTTTATCTTTTCAATTATTGATGAAGCAAAGATCAGGAGGACCAGCCTGCCGTATGTAGTCTAATTGAGGGCATTTGTAGCCTAATTGCGGATTAGCTGAATACTATGAGCGTGTTAATGTTTTATTGCGGTTAGACGCGTTCTTCCTATGAATCGAATTAAAAGTTATATTCCCGTTTACTGTTATTGTTTGAAATTACTTTGCAGTCATTTTTAGTTTATCAGCAAGCATTTTCATATAGAAGCCACCAACTACACTGCGGGCTTTAAAATTATCGCGTATGCCTGTATTTGAATCATAAAAATCGTTTAAAGGCACTCTTGATTCTGTTTCAATTGCATGTTTATAAACCGGATGAATCAACGCCTGGAATTCGTTCTGATTTGGTGCAAAGGTTGCAGTCCACAAAATCCAGTCGTTTTTAGTATACGATTTTCGGCTATCCAACGGAATACCGTATTTGTTTTGCTTAGTTAAATAGTAACTAATTTCTGTATCATATACTTTTTGCGGGAACAAGTTTAGGTTTAAAAMTTTATCCCAAACTAAATTATATTTTTKGCTCCATGTACTTTTATCATTAAAAGTTAATGCATAGTGATCGCCGGCGCCAGCCATTTCTATCCATTTAGGAACCATACTGGCAGCTATGGTTCTGTACTTATCAGCAACTTCAGTATACCCCAGTGTTTCTGCCAGCTGTGCATAACAGGCAATACTCACAATGGCTTTTACCGATAAATTAGCGTTTCTGGCCAAATGGCCTGCAAAATCGTCGGTACATAGCTGCATTTTAGGATCCAATCCTTCTTTTGCTAAATAATCGACCCAGGTGCTAAGTGTTTTCCAATGCAGCTTTGCATAGTTTGCATTACCCTGTACTTTTGCAATTGCAGCTGTTAAAATCAGCATATTGCCAGATTCTTCAATTGGCATCGGTTCGCCATAGGTTTGGCCGTTTGCTAACGGATAAGTTCCTAAATCATGCGCAGCCCATGGATGAGGGTATTTTCCGCTTTCACTAAAATAAAAAATGCCATTTAGCATCCCTTCTAATAATGATGGATTGTAAATTAAATATAACGGTGCAGATGGGTACGTTACATCAACAGTATTGATAAAACCGCCGCTGTTATTCTCTTTAGATAACCATAAGATGTCGCCCTGCGGGCTTTTAACCAGTGCATGTGCCGCAATACTTTGACGGTAGCTTAACATACACAGGTGTGCATATTCCACCCCGCCAGATTTTACAGCATCGGCGTAAATTGATTTGTTAAGGCTAACGCATTTATCCATTACCTTTTTGTACTGCAAGGCGGCATCAGTCAATTCCCCTTCAATGGTTGCCTTTCCCGAAGCATTCCACCATGGCCTTAGATTATTTTTAAAGTATTGAACCGAGTAAATGTCATCGTAACCCAACTCGATAAATTTTTCGACCGGGGCATTACCAACTGCACCAAAAGGGATAATAGTATTTAATGCCAGCATTTTGCCTTGCTTAGCCGTTGATTGATAATTACCTTTTATAAAAGCGCCGGCAGCATCTTTCCCTGGCGTAACAAATTGAATAGCATTGCTTGTTTTGGGGGCGGCAACATAAAAATATCCCCAATCAATCCGCATATCGTCACCTGCTTTTTTCAAAACCGGTTGTTCAATAGTACCGGTTTTTAAAATAGATAATTTATTGGTGGCGTATTTTTGGGTTGTTACCTCCTGCGAGGGATTATAAACTGCAATATTGGATGATGCGCTTAAGGAAACCTTAACCTGGTGCATTTTACCGTCATTGGCTTTTACCTGGTAGGTAATATAAGATACAGGCCTGGCAAACAATTGCAGATCATTCATCAATAACGGCGAGGTAAAGGTTAATTTCAGATCTATTTTGCCACAGGTAAAATCATAAATGGTTTGGGTAGCATTTACATCAACATTTTTTTGCCTGGCTACCTGCATTTTTACAGCATTATCTTTTTGCCTGTCAATCAATCCAAAATCAAGATACCTACCACCTGCAGTATTCATTAAATGTATAGCGATAGTGTTATCGCCTTCTTTAAGGACATTTTTATCATTCAACGCGATGTATTGAAAATTGCTTGTCCAACCTTCTTTTGTATATACCTTTTTCCCGTTAACAAAAACCTGGATATTATCATCATGGTTTATCTTTAAAAAAAGTTTGTTAATTGCCGCCAAATTAGAAACCCTGAACGGTCTTCGTACCCATATTTCGTTTGAACGCCAAATGGTTTTTATGTTTTTAATATCGTCCCCAATAGGTGCCGAACCTGTTTTCCAATCTGAGGCTGCATAATCAGGTGATTTCCAATCTCCCCCGGGCTTAGTTTCTGTATACTGTACCTGGTATGTCTTTTCATCCGATGCAGGCAGCACGGTTATATAATTGGGGCTTTCCACTCCCATAAAACGAAAAATGTTTCCATCAACATTTATCAACCCCAAAAGTGACTGCTCTGCGCCCGTCCAATGTGTTGTAGATGACTCGTTTAACTTGTCTGTATTTGACCAAATGCTAAAATAGGTGTTATGTGTAATCAATGGATAAGATGGCGCCTTCCGATCCTGTGCTTTGAGCAGCATGCCTGCAAAAACGCATCCTATTACGCCAAGTATTTTTAATTTATTGATTTCTTTCGTCATTCGCTGGTATGTGTTTGTAAATTTATTATCGTGTAAAAATGAATAATTAACCGCCGTGCCAGTAACATGCTTGTTTTGGGCCGATTATAAATGGTTGGCACTTAACGGTCATGATTGGGCAACGGGAGATGGCTTCAGAACTCATTCGGGTAAAATAATTACCAGTAGCGCCAGAGCCTGATACAAGGCCCAAAGTGATTTTTAATGCTAAGCAACGGATGGGCAGTTATGATATATACAATTTTACTACCCGGTAAAATTGTATATACCATAACTGCCGATACCTAAAAAATTAAAACCTGCAAACGGAGTGACACTTTTTAATG
>NZ_JBFUIA010000043.1:0-53986 GCF_056402115.1 Mucilaginibacter sp. P4_C11
TAAATGATGACCAATGACCAATGACCAATGACCAATGACCAATGACCAATGACCAATGACCAATGACCAATGACCAATGACCAATGACCAATGACCAATGACCAATGACCAATGACCAATGACCAATAATAATTGTATTTTTAAAAAATATATAATTATTGTTGCTTATGATGGATTGGCTAAAGCGTAACGGGATACATTTTGCCGTTGCGGGTGTTTTTTTGGTATTGTGTTTTTTATATTTTTCGCCTGCATTTCAGGGGAAAACACTGGGGCAAGGGGACGTGCTTGGTGCGCAATCCACCCAAAAGGAGATCATGGACTACCGCGCCCGCGATACCACCATTTTATGGACGAACCAGATATTCGGCGGTATGCCCGCATACCAGATCTGGGCGCCTTACAGCGCCAACATTGCCACGCATATTATATCCGTTATTGGTTATGCTGTACCCAACCCGGTTGGTATGGTGCTTGTATTTTTGTTTGGTACCTACTTTTTGTTTAATGTGCTAAAGCTTAGCCCCTGGCTGGCGGCGGCCGGTGCCGTGGCTTTTACTTTTACCAGCTATAATATGATATTGCTGGCGGCCGGGCATACCAACCAGGCTTTTGCCATTGCTTTTTTTGCGCCTATAATAGCAAGTATTATGCTGGCATTACGGGGGCGATATTTGTTGGGGGCATCTTTACTGGCTTTGTTCCTATCTATCGAAATTAAGGTGAACCACCTGCAAATGACCTACTATCTAATGCTGGCCGTTTTGATTTTGCTGGGTATCGAGCTTTATCACGCTATTAAAAATAAAACTACAGCATCTTTTCTCAAATCGTTAGGGTATTTGCTTGCTGCATCGCTATTGGCCTTTGCAGTAAATGCATCAACCTTGTGGAGTACTTATGAATACGGCAAGGATAGCTATCGTGGCAAATCAAATTTAACCACCAGCACCAAAGAGCCGCAAAATGGCCTGTCTAAAGATTATATTTATCAATATAGCCAGGGCGTTGCCGAGTGCCTTACCTTTTTGGTGCCCAATGCTTCGGGTGGAGCATCCGGGCCGGAATTGATTGATCAAAATTCAGAAACCGTTAAAGTATTTACAGATAAAGGCGAGCAGCCGGAGCAGGCTTTAAACTACGCGCAGCAAATTTCTTCATTCCCCGGATTGTCGCTTTATTGGGGCGAGAAGCCGGGTACCAGCGGCCCATTTTATTTTGGTGCAAGTATCTGCTTTCTGTTTGTATTCGGGCTCATTATAGTAAAGAGTCGGCTTAAATGGTGGCTGCTGGGTACAGTGGTGTTAACTATGCTGCTATCATTTGGCGGCAACTGGCCATACGTTTCCGATATATTTTTAAAGTACTTTCCACTATACAATAAGTTCCGTGCTGTCGAATCTATTTTGGCAGTGGCCGGGTTATGCTTTCCGGTATTGGCCTTCCTGGCTATACAGGAGGTTATTGTTACTGCCGATAAAAAGGTGTTGCTTAAAAAACTGTTAATTGCCTTTTATATAATAGGTGGACTGGTGCTGATACTAATTCTTGTGCCCGAATTGCTGCTAAGTTTCAGGCCGAGCGACCAGCTAAGCGGCGTTGCCAGTTTAACACAGGCATTAAAGGGCGACGCAGCAATGGCCAATGCTTTTGCCAATGCGGTGGTTAAAGACAGGGCCAGTCTTGAGCGTGCTGATGCCATTCGTTCGCTGGTATTTGTGCTTCTTACTTTTGGTATTGTTTGGGCGCTTATAAAACAAAAACTAAGCCTCACAACGGTTTCTTTGCTATTGTTTGCCATAATATTGGTTGACCTTTGGCAGGTAGATAAGCGCTATTTAAAGGATACCAATTTTACCGACAAACAAGAATCGGCAGTACCCCCAAGACCTGTTGACGTAGAGATAGCTAAAGATGCGGATCCTGATTTCAGGGTGTACGATGCCACAGCAGCTATTAATATAAGACAAGATGTACAGAACCCGTTTTTCCACAAAACTTTAGGTGGATACTCGGCCGCGCGAATGAAGCGATACGACGAACTGATAGATAATCAATTTACCAGGGGCGCAAACCCGGCTGTGCTGAACATGCTGAATGCCAAATACGTCATCGTACCCGATTCATCTAAACAGGGCCAAATGTTATTGCCCAACCCCGATGCATGTGGTAATGCATGGTTTATAAAAAGCATAAAATATGTTGACGGCGCCGATGCTGAAATGAAATCGCTCAATGGCCTGTCGCCAAAAAATGATGCTGTTGCCGATAAAAGCTACCAAAGCGTAGCCGGTAATATACAGGCGGGCGACTCCACATCGACCATAAAACTGGCAAGCTATAACCCTGACCATATGGTGTACAAATCGGTTTCGAAAACTGGCGGCGTAGCTGTTTTCTCCGAAATATACTACGATAAGGGCTGGAAAATGCTGATTGACGGGATGGAGAAGCCATACTTCCGGGCCAATTACCTGCTCCGGGCGGCCTCAATCCCGGCAGGTGAACATAAGGTGGAATTTGTGTTTCACCCGGCATCGTATTATGTTGGGGAGGATATTTCCATGGCTGGCTCAATGTTGTTGGTGCTATTACTGGGTGGGGCCGTCTTTGGAGATGAGATAAAGAAAATGACGGGGAAGAAAAGCGACAACAAATAATTTTGATTTGTTTAGAACTGCCAGTATTTTGCCTGAACTCGGATTAAGCAGATTTTTCTGATTATTGGGATTTTCCTTGCAAATCAAAAAATCCTGTTAATCCTGAAATCAGATGAATCCGAGTTCAGGCAAAAAGGGTTAGGGATTGCGGAGTAAAGCCCGCCCGCAGGGAACGCCCATATCGTTCATTAGTTCATTGGTCTTGTCTGGTTGGATTGCCAGATGGATAAAAGGTATTCAGCCAAAAAGCTATTTTTCCGCTATGCCCGCGTTCCAATGAACCAATGAACCAATGAACCAATGAACCAATGAACCAATGAACCAATGAACCAATGAACCAATGAACCAATGAACCAATGAACCAATGAACCAATGAACATTTTTATTATCTTCACGCATCACCATATACACTGTCATGAAGAAAACCCTTACCCTTGGCTTATTGGCGCTGTCGTCGGCAAGTTTCGCGCAGCAAAAAATATTAATTGGCTTTACACCGGCATCGTCCGCAAAGCAACTGGAAACCGAAAAAACATTTGATGCAGGTTTAAGCCCGCAGCGCATTGGCGAAACCATTAAAGCACTTTCGGCATTTCCGCATAACATCGGTTCGCCGGGCAGCAAGGCCGTGGCCGACAAGATATTGGCTATGTACAAAAGCTATGGGCTGGATGCACATATAGAAACTTACACGGTACTTTACCCAACACCCAAAACGCGGGTGCTTGAGCTTACCGCTCCAACAGCTTATACAGCCGTGTTAAAAGAGCAGGCCCTGCCTGAAGATGCCACATCGGGCCAGCCCAATCAGCTGCCAACTTATAACGCCTGGAGTGCCGATGGCGATGTTAGTGGTCCATTGGTATTTGTAAACTATGGTTTGCCCGATGATTATATTAAACTGGCTGCCATGGGCATTGATGTTAAAGGTAAAATAGTAATTGCTAAATATGGCCGCTCATGGCGTGGCATAAAGCCCAAAGTAGCCTATGAGCACGGGGCTATAGGGTGTATTATTTACTCCGATCCTGCTGATGACGGCTACTCTGCCGGCGATGTGTACCCCAAAGGAGCTTACAAGAATGAATTTGGCGTTCAGCGCGGTTCGGTAATGGATATGGTGATTTATCCCGGTGATCCGCTTACACCGGGCGTTGGCGCAACAAAAGATGCCAAACGCCTAGATAGAAAAGATGCAACCACGATATTAAAAATACCGGTGCTTCCTATAAGCTATCATGATGCGCAACCTTTATTGGCCGCGCTTGATGGCCCCGTTGCACCCAGCGGATGGGCCGGCTCGTTGCCTATAACTTACCACATCGGTGACGGCAAGGCCGTGGTACACTTAAAAATGGAATTTGATTGGGATATGGTGCCCGCTTATGATGTAATTGCCAAAATTAAAGGATCAACTTACCCGGATGAGTGGGTAATGCGTGGTAACCACCACGATGCCTGGGTTAACGGCGCCAACGACCCTATAAGTGGCCAGGCTGCCATGATTGAAGAAACCAAAGCCCTTGGCGA
The DNA here is from genome assembly GCF_056402115.1 of Mucilaginibacter sp. P4_C11. Classification (NCBI taxonomy): domain Bacteria; kingdom Pseudomonadati; phylum Bacteroidota; class Sphingobacteriia; order Sphingobacteriales; family Sphingobacteriaceae; genus Mucilaginibacter; species Mucilaginibacter sp. P4_C11. The sequence goes on from NZ_JBFUIA010000043.1 coordinate 4,191, forward strand.
CCTGCTAAAAACCGGCTGGAAACCCAAACGCAGCATTATATATTGCTCATGGGACGGCGAAGAACCAGGCCTGTTAGGATCGACAGAGTATGCCGAGGCTCACGATAAAGAACTGCAGCAAAAAACAGTGGTATATATCAACTCGGATAGTAATGGCCGCGGCTTTTTAGGTGCAGGTGGTTCGCAGGCGCTGGAAAGCTTTATTGACGAGATAACAAATGGTATAACCGACCCACAAACGAAAGTAAGTGTGTTCGACAGGAAAAAGGCGATGCAACTGGTCAATGCCAAATCAACCAGCGACAAGAAAGAGATATTGGAACGCAAAGGCGAAAAGCTGGAGGCGCTGGGCTCAGGATCTGATTTTTCTTCATTCCTGCAGCATTTGGGCATCCCAACGCTCGATTTTGGTTTTGGCGGTGAAGATGGCGGCGGCGAATATCATTCTATTTATGATTCGTTTGATGACTACAAACGTTTTAAAGATCCTGACTTTGCTTACGGCGTTACCCTGGCCCAAACTGCCGGTCACTCGGTATTGCGCATGGCTGATGCCGAGGTATTGCCATTTGATTTCAGGAGCCTGCAAGCAACCATTGCTAAATATGCTACCGAACTTACCAAACTGACCGATGACACCCGCGAAGCCACCAAAATTGATAACCAACTGATACAAGCTAACGATTACGCCCTGGCTGCCGACCCAACCCACCTGTACAAAGCGCCGGTTGCCAAAGATACCGTGCCCCCAATTGATTTTAAACCGCTAACCGGCGCGCTGGACTCGCTAAAGAAAAGCGCCGATAAACTGGCCGCCTATTGGAGCGCAGCCGCGTTAAAAGATGGCGACCACGATAAACTAAACAAACTCCTGTACCATGCCGAGCAGCAATTGCTTGCCGCCGAAGGCCTGCCACGCCGAGGCTGGTACAAACACACCATTTATGCACCCGGTTTTTATACCGGTTACGGTGTTAAAACCATTCCCGGCATCCGCGAAGCAATTGAACAACGCAATTGGGACGAGGTGAAGCAGCAGATAGGGGTGGTAGCCGGCAGGATAAATGCATTGGCGGGGTATTTGGCGATGGGGGTGAAGTAGGTTAGCGATCTAAATATTTTAGAACTACCAGGCTGATAATATGGGCCGTGCCTACGGCACTCTTGACTGTTTATGTCTGCGTACCCCGGGTTGAAACCCGGGGCTACAATATGTTTCGGGCCGATGGCCCTTAGCTGCATTTGACTGGAGGAGCAGAAATATGGATAAAACGATACAGAGGCGTAGCCTCTATACATTTTGTAGCCACGGGTTTCAACCCGTGGGATAAGAATAAATAAAGAATGAGAGCCGTAGGCTCGGTACATATATAAAACAGCAGATTTAACAAACAATAAAATAACAAATATCGCCGGCCTGAAAGATGTATTTTTAAAGGAACAGAAATATAATTTAAACGCACAATCCAGAGGTGTAGCCTTGATCCATATTGTAGCCACGGGTTTCAACCCGTGGTATAAGAGGAACAGAAATATAATTTAAACGCGGAATCCAGAGGCGTAGCGTCGATCCATATTGTAGTAAAATGGGTTAATTATTAACTTGCAAATCCAGGGGCGTAGCCCCGACTTATATTGTAGCCACGGGTTTCAACCCGTGGGATACGAATAAAAGAAGAATGAGAGCCGTAGGCTCGGCTCATATAAAAATAGCAAATATTAACGGTCCAGATAAAATGGCAAATACCTATCACCAAATCTACATTCAAACAATTTTTGCCGTTAAGTACAGGGAAGCGGTGATTGAAAAAAAATGGGGCGCCGAGCTGTTTGGCGTGATAGGCAATCTAATCAATGAAACCAATTGCAAAACCATTATTGTAAATGGTGTGGAAGATCATGTACATTGTTTTATCGGCTTAAGGCCCGCTGTTTCAGTATCAGAACTGATGCAAACTGTGAAAGCCAAATCATCTAAATATATTAATGATCATTTGCTAACCCATAAGCATTTTGAATGGCAAGATGGTTATGGTGTGTTTTCCTATAGTCAATCGCAGGTTGATAAAGTTTATAAATATATCCAAAACCAGGAAGTGCATCATAAGAAGCAAACATTCAGGGAAGAATATCTTGACTTTTTAAAAAAGTTTAAAGTAGCTTATGAAGAACAGTATATTTTCCATGATTTGATTTGAAGCCTGGCTATAATGATGACGTGTAAATTGATAGAACAGAAACCTTCCTATGAATCTCCTTTTAGACGATCTTACCATAAATATTTCAAATATTAACCAAAGCGAACTGGTAGAAAATTGGCTTTGGTTGATATCCGATTTTAAACAAACATTGCTGATCTCCAAAATGGGCGATATGTTTTTATTAGCGAATAACGGTCGCGTATATTGGCTGTCTACCGATGACGGATCGTTGACTAAAATAGCAGATAGCAAAGCCGGGTTTGAGCAAATGTTGGCGGATGAAGCCAATATAGATAACTGGTTTTTGCCGTCGCTGGTTGGCAAGTTGTTAACTGCAAATAAGTATTTGGGCAAAAATGAAGTTTATAGCTTCAAAGAATTTCCTATCATTGGCGGCGAATATTCGGTAGATAATATAGCTGCTACTGATATCAGTGTTCATTTTACATTAACAGGTATAATTCACGAACAAATTAAAGATTTACCTGATGGGACAAAAGTGCAGATTAAGCCTGTTGATTAATTTATACCTGTCATAGTGAGAATTATATTTATCGTTATAACGCTTGCAGTTTTGTCCTCCTGCAATTTTTCATCCAAGGTTAAAGTGTCTTCGGTTAATGCGCCAGGTAAGGTTGTGGACTCTGGAGAAACCTTTGACGATTTTCGCAATAAGTTTTATACAGATAGCGCTTTTCAGTTAAGCCGGATTAAGTTTCCGCTACCAAAAGTTTACCGAGAGACAGATGACGGACAGAATGTAAAACCCGATTACCTGCAAAAAGGGCAATGGGAACTAAATTTAATGTTGGATAAAAGCCTATCGCGTATTGAAACCACAAAATCAGATGATGAAGCCAACGAAAGAATAACAACGCCCGTTGATCCAACTGTTATTCAAAAAAGTCGATTAAAAAAAATAAATGGCAAATGGTTCCTGGTATATTACGAAACCGTTGGTTTTTAGAGGTTTTAAATTCAGAAATCGGCAAAAATGTTTTTTATTTTTTCAAAAGTTAAGGGCTTATTTATAAAGTCGGTTACAAGCGGGCTTTGTTTCGACCTGGTTAAATCGTCGATGCTTACAGAAGAGGTGAGTATATAAATTTTGCTTTTTCTTAACGAATCGATCTTCAACCGGTCAAATTCGACCAAAAATTGCCATCCGTTCATTACCGGCATAGCTAGGTCTAGAAAAATATAATCCGGAAGATGCTCGGGATTGCTGTCATTGATTTTGCTAAGGTGGTCTATTGCGCTCTTGCCGTTTTGGCAAGAGTCAATTTGGGGATTCATTAAGTATTTTTTTATCAAGGCTTTCACGATGACACAATCCAATTCCTCGTCATCAATGACAAGAATGCTGACACCTGAATCAATAATACCCATTGGCCGATAAACTATTAAACAACATTAATGTTATAAAATAATCTAATACGACATAGAATTGATTTTGTTGCATTTTTAATTAAAACAAGTCAGTTCTCTTCGGCCACAGTGTATTTGTTGCCATACATATAAAAAATGGCGATAGGCTAAACCAGCCATCGCCATTCAAAATTCTTATAAATCACTAAAAATCAATAATTCAGTAATTAAACTTATTCCCCGTAATACACGTTGTTTTTTAAATCAATATCCGGTAGTTCGTGTTCAGGGTCAATCACCATCAGTTTTATTTTTGATGTTGATGGATATTTAAACGTCCATACTCCGCCGCGCTGCCACACATTTACGGGCAGGTGTAAGGTTTCAACCTTGCCATTGGCCTGGGTAATTTTCAGGTCGACAGGCATTGCCATCTTTTCGTTGTTCGTAATGGTGATCAGGGCGCCATTTACGGCGTTATCGTCTACATATTTAACGCCGGTGATCGATTGGTCGATTTTCCAGGTAGTGGTAAACCAGCCTTTCCAAAACCAGTTCAGGTCTTCGCCGCTGGCATCGTTCATCGCGCGGAATAAATCATACGGCAACGGGTGTTTAAATGCCCAATTTTTAATGTACTCGTGAAATGCATAGTCGAAGCGCTCGGGGCCTAAAACCACGTTGCGCAAAATATCCATACCCAAAGCGGTTTTAACATAGTACTGGCCATAGTCGTTAAGGCCGATGGCTTCGGGCGCGGTCATCAATGGGTCTTTACTGTTGCGGTACTGGCCTAAAATGCGCTGCGCCTGTTTGGTGGTATCGTTATACTCGCCTTTGTTAAATTGTTGCGAGGCATATTCGTTAATAAAAGTGTTGAAGCCTTCATCCATCCACATGTATTTGCGCTCGTTTGAGCCTACAATCATCGGGAACCAGTTGTGGCCAATTTCATGGGTAACATCTCCCCATAACTGCCCTTTTTTAAGGCCGCCAAGGCAAAATATAGTACCAGGGTACTCCATGCCCAGGGCAACGCCAGATACGTTCACAGCCGAGTTCCACGGATACTCGAAATAAGCTTTAGAGTAAATCTCCATGCTGTTCTTCAGGTACTCGGTTGACCGGCCCCAGCTATCTATACCGGCGCTCTCAATAGGGTATGCCGACATAGCGATACCCTTACGGCCCGATGGGAAATTAACCCTCGCAGCATCCCAGATAAAAGCATCCGATGCGCCAAAGGCAACATCGCGGCTGTTTAGCATTTTATAGTGCCAGGTAAGGCTTCCCTTAAACGGACGGGTTGACGATTTGCCAACTTCGCTCTGCTTAATCAGCATGACTGTTTTATCGCTGCTTTTAGCTTCCGTCATGCGGCTAAGCTGCGCTGGTGATAATACATCCTCGGGGTTTTGTAAATCGCCCGATCCTACAACCACCATATTGGCAGGGGCGGTTATGTAGTAGTCAAAATCGCCGTATTCGCAGTAAAATTCGCCAAGGCCCATGTAGGGCAGGGTGTTCCAGCCTTCTACATCGTCATAAACGCACATGCGTGGGTACCATTGGGCAATTTCGTAAACGTAACCCTGTTTAAATTTTTTGCGGCCCATACGGTCGGCACCATAAAATGGGATGGCAAAATCATAATTGATCTTCACGCTTATTTTTTCGCCTTTGCCATCCATTGGAGCATTCAGGCGCAGTTGCATCCGGGCGTCGGTAATAATTGGGGCAACTTTATAGGTTTCGCCTTTGTAGGTAACCTCAACCGAACCGATGTGATAACCGCCACGACTAAAGCCACGCACATCAAACCGGTCGCCGGTGTAGGGGGTTACCGCCGCGCCGCGCGAGTCGGGTTTAAATAAATTTTGGTCAAGCTGCAGCCACAGGTAGTCCAATTGGTCGGGGCTGTTGTTGGTATAGGTAATGGTAACTTCGCCGGTGATGGTGGTGTCTTTGCCTTCGTTCAGGGCGGCTTTAATCAGGTAGTCGGCGCGGTTTTGCCAATAAGTTGGCGATGGTTTGCCGGCGTTTGAGCGTGTGCCCTGCCCGGTTACCGGCCAGGTAATAGGGCCAAATGATTCCTGGTGATTGTACTTAATGGAGTCGGTTTGTGCCGATGCCGTGTTTACGATAGCAAACAAGCCACCAACGCATAAAATGTTGATCAGTTTTAAATAGCGCATTTTGTCAGTCAATAATAAAACCGCAAATAAAGGGAATTAAATTGTGAAGTTGGTAACAGGCTGGTTTAAAGTGGCTATAAATGTGGAGATATTCATATTTTATTCATGCTTTGTTCTTTTAGCAAGTTAATGAAAGCTACTTCTGGTAGGTTTATTTATACCTTTATAGTAATATTTAATAACTAGTAACCCTGATGCGTCAACCTAAGCCAATAAAATATCTGCCATTGATTTTACTTTTTTTGTTGTTCGCGCAATTTGTTGCGGCCAACGCTATCGACGATCTGAAAACGGATAGCGACGTCTTAAATTTGTTGGTAAAACTTGATACTAATTTTTTAAGCCATGGAAAACCAAATATAGAAATTTTACCGACCAATAAGTTAATACCTACCCTGAAATGTGGTGATGTAGCCCGGCAATGGGATATTAAAACCTGGGAAAAGGTTGATTTCAATATGGATAGCTTAACCGATTTACTGGTAACCGTAAAAAATGGCGAATCGGCTTATGTATACGCCATAATTGATAATGGCCATGGCGCGCTAAAGCTGCTTCGCTTGTCGCGAGGTTTCTCTGGCGATTGCCAGATGGCAAAGCCCATTGTTATCGACAACAAACAAATGCTTCTTTTTTATTCGCAAAAATTCAGGTTTGATGGAAATAGGTTTGACTTTACGAAAAAGGTTGAGCAAATAGATACACTTATATATTTATACGATGACTTTATAGAATTTAGTCCCGAACCAGCAAACTATAATATTAAATCTATTTTTATAAAAACTACGGGCTGTTATGGTACATGTCCGATATTTCAACTTACTGTTTTCGCTGATGGAAATGCGGTATACAACGCAGACCAATATAACCCTAAAGCTGGAAATTTTAAAGGAATTATATCAGGTGACAAAGTTTCTCAACTATTTTCATTGGTTAACTATATTGATATAAAGAAACTAAAAGATGATTACGAGGTAAGTTGGAGCGATGATCAAACCGCTTATATAAAGATTGAATTTAGCGATGGGAGCGTTAAAGCGGTGAACGATTATGGCATGATAGGCACCTTTGGATTAAGTAACTTGTACAGTCTGCTTTTTGATTTGAGGAATACCGAGAGGTGGACGCCAACTAATACTTACAAATTTAACATCCCGCCTGTAAAACTTTCCCATTAAATCCCGCTTTAAACTACAGGTACAATTATATTCGCACCTTGCATTGATAACGCAATACCATCTGCCATGAATAAACTCGCAAATTCCACTTCTCCCTATTTATTGCAGCACGCTAATAATCCTGTAAACTGGTACCCCTGGGGTAAAGAAGCTTTGGATAAGGCCAAAGCCGAGAATAAACTGATATTGGTGAGCATTGGCTACTCGGCCTGCCATTGGTGCCACGTAATGGAGCACGAGAGCTTTGAGGACGAAGCCGTGGCTGCAGTAATGAACGAATTTTTTGTTTGCATTAAGGTAGATAGGGAAGAGCGGCCTGATGTAGACCAGATTTACATGAGCGCCGTGCAATTGATGAGCGGTCGTGGCGGCTGGCCGCTAAACTGCATTTGCCTGCCCGATCAGCGGCCAATTTATGGCGGCACCTATTTTCGTAAAAACGACTGGACATCGCTGCTGTTTAACCTGGCCGATTTTTATAAGCAAAAACCGGAAGAAGCGGAGGAATACGCCGTTCGCCTGACAGACGGGATCCAAAAATATGAATCGATCCAATTTATAGCCGATCAGCCGGATTATACAAAGGACGACCTGAAAGTTATTGGCGATAACTGGAAACGATATTTTGACAGGCACGAGGGGGGGACCGGCAATGCGCCAAAATTTCCGATGCCCAATAACTGGCAATTGCTGATGCGGTACGCGCATTTAACCAACGATGATGAAATTGCCAGGCAGGTAAAGTTAACGTTGCATAAAATGGCCTTCGGTGGTATCTACGATCATGTAGGTGGCGGCTTTGCCCGCTATTCGGTTGATGGCCGCTGGCATGTGCCGCATTTTGAAAAAATGCTGTATGATAACGCCCAGCTCATAACCTTGTACTCCGAAGCCCACACCTGGCAGCCCGATGAATTGTACAAAACAGTGGTTGATGAGATCATCCATTTTGCCACAACTGAATTGGCATCGCCGGATATGGGCTTTTACTCGGCCCTTGATGCCGATAGCGAGGGGGTAGAGGGTAAATTTTACATTTTTACTAAAACCGAGATTGAAGCGATTTTAGGTGACGATGCCGACCTGTTTTGCATTTACTACCATATTACCGAAGATGGCAACTGGGAAGAAGAACACTCCAACGTGCTCTTCAAAAAAGAAACGGACGGGCAACTGGCGGAAAAACTGGGCTTAGGGGTGGATGATTTGCTCACGCAAGTAAAAGCATCCCGCAAAAAAGTGTTCGAAGCCCGTGGCCACCGTATCAGGCCCGGTTTGGATAACAAGATACTGGCATCATGGAACGGCTTAATGTTAAAAGGCCTGTGCGAAGCCTACCGGGCTTTTGATGAACCGAGGTACCTGAAACTGGCTTTGAGGAACGCTGATTTTATTCTGCATAACCTTATAGGTCAAAATGGCAGGCTCTCACGTGTGTACGGCAGCCCGGTGATTGATAGTATCCCTGTTGCGTTTTTGGATGATTATGCCAATATCATAGATGGCCTCATCGCTTTGTATGAAGTTACCTTCAATGAAACTTGGCTGCAGCAGGCAAAAGCACTTACAGATACTGCTATGGCCCATTATTACGACGAAAGTAACGGTATTTTCTTTTATACTGCCGATGATGATGAGCAGCTGATAGCCCGAAAATCGGAAATTATGGATGGGGTTACGCCGGCCAGTAATTCGGCAATGGCGCGCAACCTTAAAAAATTGGGCCTGCTTTTTGATAATGAAGGCTATGCAGCGGTTTCGGCACAGCTGTTACGCAACATTATGCCGCAGCTTGCAAAGTATGGTACAGCTTATTCAAACTGGACTATGTTATTGCTTGATGAAGTGTATGGTATTTATGAAGTTGCCGTAACGGGGCCCGAAGCCGAAACTGTAAGAAAGGAACTTGAAAATAATTACATACCCAATAAAATTATATTGGGAGGTACAAAAGGAAGTTTACCTTTGTTACAGGATAAGTTTGGTAAATCAACACAAATATTTGTTTGTATAGATAAAACCTGCGGATTACCTGCTAATAACACGGCCGACGCACTAAAACAAATGCAGGCCTGATTGCTTATTTATAAAAACAGTAACAATGAAGATTGAACCACAGCACGTAGTGTCATTAACTTACGATTTGTATGTTGACCAGGATGGTACCGAAACTTTAACAGAAAGTGCCACACAAGAACAACCTTTAACCTTTTTGTTTGGTGCCGGCCAGATGCTGCCCAAATTTGAAGAAAACTTAAGCAGCCTGTCAACAGGTGATACTTATGAATTCCGTTTAGCTGCAGGCGATGCTTATGGCGAGTATGACGAAGAAGCTGTAGCCAACCTGCCGAAGGAAATGTTCCAGGGTGCAGAACTTCCTGAAATTGGCAGTATTTTACCATTACAGGATAATAATGGCAACCGTTTCCAGGCTCAGGTAGTATCAATAGCCGAAGATTCGGTAATTGTTGATCTTAACCATCCTATGGCCGGCCAGGAACTGCACTTTAAAGGCAGCATCCTGAACGTACGCCCGGCTACCGAAGAAGAATTATCGCACGGCCACGCGCATGGCCCGGATGGCCACCACGCTCATTAATAGCCCCCTCTAAATCTCCCCCTGAAGGGGGAGACTTTTTAATATTTTAGTCCGTTATGTGAATAGCGGGCTTTTTTTGTGGCCTGTAGTTATGAATGTTGTGTAACGCAACTGTTTTTTTATTCTGTTAATCCTTTAATTCTGGAAATTCTGGTTCAGACAATTCACGTTAGCGATTGCAGCGGATACCGGCCCCGCGCTTAATGCCTGTGCAGTATAAGCGTAAAGCGCGGCCGCAGGCAACGCCCGGATTAATAAAATCAGGTTGCAAACTAAAAGCCGTCTTTGTTGGAAATAGTAGGGTGAGGCTCTTTTGTTTTTGCGAAATATTTGCTATAACTTGCTGAAAATTAAACCTAAAATGAAATATTTATCCTTACTGGCCGTGGCTGTAATGTTCAGCGCGTGCAAAAACATAGACAAGCCTACGGTTGTAAAATCATACACCATTGAGCAATTGTATAATAATAAATCAATTGGCGGGGCGGGCTTTAATGCCGACGAAACCAAGGTGCTGATTGAAGATAACAGCACCGGGATATTTAATATCTATGCCATTAATTTGGCCGATACCTCATCAAAACAGCTCACCCATTCAACCAAAGATTCCTATTTTTCTATAGGCTACGTGCCGGGCACCAACGATTTTTTATACAGCGCCGATCAGGGTGGTAACGAAAATAGTCACATCTACCTGCAAAAAGCCGATGGCTCGCCGGTGAAGGATCTTACACCATGGGCAAATACCACCAATAGTACAAACGGCTGGAGTGCCGATAAAAAGTACCTTTACGTTGTAAGTAACAAGCGCGACCCTAAGTTTTTTGACGTTTATAAACTTGATGTAGAAAACTGGAAAGATGAGCTGCTATATCAAAACAACGAAGGCTATTCGCCCGGCCCTGTTTCAAAATCCGAACGGTATATTACCTTAACCAAATCTATTACTACCGATAAAAATGAGTTGTACCTTTATGACAGGACGACAAAAGCGACCAAAAAATTAAGTAACGATAAAGATGCAACCTGGTACCCGGCGGCTTTCACCAAAGGCGATTCGAGTCTTTACTATATTACCAACGACGGAAGCGAGTTTAGTTACCTGGTAAAATATAACCTGGCAACCGGGGCGACCGCCAAAGTTTACAGCACCAACTGGGACGTTGTTGGCATGGAACTAAGCGACCTGGAAAAATATTACACCGTGTACGTAAATGCCGATGGCAAAACCAAAGTTTTGCTGTTTGATAATAGTACCGGTAAGCAAATGGATTTTCCGGAAATTAAAGATGGCGAGGCTAAGTCGGCAGTGTTTTCGCCAAGCGAGGAAAACATAATGCTTACGGTAGGTAGCAGCACAAGCCCGAATAACCTGTACGTTTACAATTTTGACAGGAAGGAATTAAAACCGATAACCCGCACACTAAACCCGGCGGTAAGCAGTGATGATTTGGTAAGTGCAGAAGTTGTCCATTTTAAATCTTTTGACGGGCTGGAAATTCCGGCGATTTATTACAAACCCCAAAATGCCGGCAAAGATAAACCGGTGCCAGCTATACTTTGGATACACGGCGGGCCGGGCGGCCAAACCACAACCAGCTTTAGTAACCAAATTCAATTTTTAGTTAACCATGGCTACGCGGTGCTGGCTGTTAACAACCGGGGTAGCAGCGGTTATGGTAAAACTTTTTACAAGCTGGATAACAAAGACCACAGCAACGGCGATTTAAAGGACTGCATCTGGGGTAAAAAATGGTTACAGCAACAAGCTTATATCGATACCGCCAAAATAGGCATACTGGGTGGTAGTTACGGCGGCTGCATGGTACTGGGTGCCCTTGCCTTTCATCCTAACGAATTTAAAGTGGGTGTAGACCTTTTTGGTGTAGCCAACTGGATGCGGACACTCAAAAGTATCCCACCGTACTGGGAGGCCCAGCGCAAGGCCCTTTACGAGGAACTGGGCGACCCGTACACGGCGGATAGTGTACACCTGAAAAAGATTTCGCCTTTGTTTCATTACCAAACCATCAACAAGCCGCTGATTGTTTTTCAGGGGATGAATGATGTGCGGGTGCTGCCTATTGAAAGCAAGGAAATTGTGGATGGTGTAAAAAAGAATGGCGTGCCGGTAGAATACGTCACCTATCCTAACGAAGGCCATGGCTTTACCAAAAAAGAAGACCAGATAACTACAGCCAACAAAACGCTGGCGTTTTTAGATAAATATTTGGCTGGGAAAAAGTAATCAACCGTCATTGCTTTGTGCTTGCTACGACAGGTCGCAAATTCCAGACTTACGAAGTTTTTAAAACTTCGTAAGTCTTCGTTGGCGAGGCACGGTTCAAGTCATCTTCAACGTCACTCCAATTTCGTGCTGTCCTCTTCCTGTCTAAAAAAACACTGCCTTGTTTGTATAAAGCCGTTTATTTCAATCTCAGAAAATAGCTGTCCGCTATTTGCGTCTATTGAAGTAGCTTAAACCAAATCGATTAAGGATCTCCTGTAAAACAAAAAGGTCTTTATCGTCAGTGATGTTTACGGTTAGCGTGGCCATAAACGAATTTACTGAAAATTATTTTCAAATGCTATTCCAAACAAAAACGGCCTATCTTCAAAAAAAGACAGGCCGTTTTACGTTCCCCCTTCAGGGGGTTAGGGGGCTTAGAAACTATTTCTTACGCTGTTGCTAAAAGTCTTTGTTGTCCAGTAGCCACTATCTAAAATACGGCGTACGGTCATCAGCGGATAATCAGGGTCGCGTTTGTCGGCAAGCTGGAATGCTATTTTGAAACCCTTCTTTTGAATCTCGGGCAATACCGGTTTTTTCCATACACCGAAAGGGTAGGCAAAGTAGTCGATTTTTTTGCCGGTTATTTCTTCCAGTTTTTTGGTAGGCTTGTCAATCTGTGTAACCCAGTCGTCAACCGGCTTGGTGGTTATTTTGCCATTTTTGCCTTTAATCTTAATTTCTGAGTTATGCGAGTACTTATCAACCCGGTGGTGGTCCCAGGTATGGCTGGCAATTACGTTACCCTCGTCTGATAGCTTTTTAACCATGTCTGCCGTCATATAATGCGGGCGGCCAAGTGATACTGTCATTACAAAATAAACTGCCTTAAAACCGTACTTTTTAAGCGTAGGGTTGGCAATAGTAAATTGATCGAGGTCGGTATCATCAAACGTAAGCATAATTGGTTTTTTGGGCAACGCTGCACCTGTTGTAAGGTAGGCGTACAACTGATCGGGCAGGATGGTGTGATAACCACTATCGGCCAGCATTTTTATATGCTCCTTAAACGCTGCAACCTGAACAATGTAATCTTTGGCGCCTTTTGAATCGGTAGGCTTCCAATCGCGTATCTGGTGATAGCAAACAATGGGCACCTGCTTACGGGCCATCACAGCTTTGTTATCTACTGAGGCTGCTGCGGTAGGCGTAGGGCTTGTGGCGGACGTACTGGCCGATTTATCGGTTGGTTTTCCCTGACATGACATGGTTGCGCCCAATGCACAAACTGCCATCCATACAAAAGTTTTCTTTATCATAAATAGAAGATAATTTTTTAATTAATTCAACAACGGCGAAATTAGGATTTTATTGAGATTTTCTTAGAGTTAAGAATCAAGACGGAAATTTCTAAGGCCTAAACTCTAAGTCAAAATCTCAATTCAAATTTATAATCGAAATAAATCCGAAATCGAAATCCCAATTCCGAAATTCTAAAGTCCTGCATCTTCGCTTACACCCCGACCAAAACCCTCTACCCAGTCCCTGTCGCAGAGTCCTTTTGCTACGGCGCTTAATAAGCGACTGTGCACGGCGTTTACAAGTGGCATGGGTGTGTAGCTCGCCTGTGATAGTTTAAAGGCAAGGCGGGCGTCTTTATAGACTAATTTGGCTTTGAATCCCACGGGTTCATATTGCTTGTTTGCAATTAGCCTTCCATAGTTTTGGTAAATGGGGGCGTTGAATAGCGTTGATCCAAAAAAGTTGGCCACCTGCGCACGGTCAAGGCCGTTCTTCTCGGCAAGGGTGTAAGCTTCGGCCATCATCTCCATTGATGCCATGATCATGAAGTTGCCAGCTATCTTCACCACGTTGGCGCCGCCAACTTCTTCGCCAAAATCATGTATGGCCTGGCCCAGGCAGTCGAGCACTGGTTTGGCAACATCTTTTACCTGCTGAGGGCCGGAAACGCAGATGAAAAGTTTTTTTGCTGCTGCTGCCTCAGGCCTTCCGAAAACGGGTGAAGCCAGGTAATAGCTGCCCAACTGCTCATGGGCTTTTGCCAGCTCAACAGCCGTTTCGGGCGATATGGTGCTCATGGATATGTGCACAGCATTTGGCTGTAGCGTTTTTAAAATTCCGTCGGGGCCTGTAACCGATTCTCGCAACACATCATCTTCCGATAGCATCGTGATCACGATAGGTACACCGACGGCGGCTTCGGCTGGTGTTTGGCATTTGGTGATGCCGGCCTGGTCTAGCTCGTCGGCTTTGCTGAGGGTGCGGTTATGGACTTGTAGATGGTAGCCGGCGTCGATGAGGTTTTTGGCCATGTGGATGCCCATGTTGCCAAGGCCGATAAATCCGATTTTATTTTTCATAGTTTTAGTTAATGTATTCCCTGTCTTCGTCACTTAGTGTATTTTTATCGTCTTTTTGGTGGATGTTGTCATGATAACCTTCAATGTCATATTTGGCTTTTTTGGGGCGGCCAACCATAAAGCCCAGGACAAACCCTACAAGGGTCATGGTGATCATGATGGCCAGTTTGGAGACCCTGAAACTCATGAACAAGAATGCGAAAGTTACATTGTCGGTATTTTGGGCAAGCGCGGCCGTAAGCAAAATAGTGATGATAACTATGGTGATGGTTTTTATGCTCATGATGTTTTGATTTGTTAAAGTTAACAGTTAATACAAGATGCAGTTTTTAATGTTGAAATAAAAGGGTGTTTTAAATAGGAGAGAGATTTGAGATATTAGATGTGAGATTTGAGACATGAGACGGCCGGTGGTTTGATGWTCCAAATTTGTGATTATCTCCGATCTGATTTTTCTGTCTATACCTGTCTTTTTTACCCTGAAAATTTTGGAGTTAAATTCCGTCACGAAAAAAAATGCTTGTTATTAACGATAGATTTTTTGGTGGGGAAGTGGTCGGTCAGTTACCAATGGCCGGCCAATTTTGATCGACGTGGTTAATGACGATGAACGGCCTTAACTTTAATATTTCGCGGTTTTTTAAAACCAGATTCACTCACTGTTTTCTTTGATGAGAAGTAAATTTTTCCTGCTCATTTTTCAGTCCAGTATACAAAACAGATGTCTGCTCTCATTTAATTAGAATCCTCATTTTTTCATTCAGTACACTTTGTTGTTTGGCAATCTCTCAAATTCAAATCTGTACTTTTTAATTAAATAAAGTTGATTAAGTATCTCATTTATTGATTGGTAAATGTATATTAATTGGTGTATGTTTTTGCTTGCTAATTTTTTTAGTTTTTTGCAATTTGATTTAGTCTTCTTTTGTTTAATTTTTACTTCTGATAAATAATATAAGTTGTTGATTTTTAATTAACTAAAATTTATTATAAAACTCGTTTTTTAATTTTTATTAACGAAATTGTCAGACGTGAATCTCCCTTTTGCGCTTCTGATAAAGTTTTCCGTTTTTAAATTTAAATACACTAACTAAAAACCGGATTTTGCCGCTAATCGACGCGCGTTGATTTAAACAGGCAGGAACGTGCCGAAAAATTACAATCGCTCACAGGGCTTAAAAATGGCGTTTTATGGCATGCGGATTTATCCCCTATTCAGCCACTTTCGGGGCGGGAAATACTTGGATGAGTGGCAACTTTTTTGGACGCTGGATTGTGGGCAGGATATAAAACTAACCTGGGGAACCGGTTAAGGAAAATAGAACATCGCAAAGAATATAGAAAGATTAGCTGCGATTTTTACGCCTGGCAATTTGCGATTGGGCAACCGGGTAAAGGAATATGGTGGACAGGATAAGCACCGATCCGCCCCAGAAACCGATGGACATTTTATTCATATCGCCAAAGAAAATAAACGCCATGATGATACCATATACCGGCTCGAGGTTGGTGATAAGCGCTACCCGGAACGCCGAAAGTTCGCGCATAACGGATACCCCGGCAACGTAAGCAAGGGACGTGCACACCGTGCCAAGGAGTACCAGGTAGCCAATATCTGCCGGCTTTAAAAGTAGTTTTTGGTTGTAGCCGTTGGTTGCAAAAAGATAAACCGAGATCCAAAAAAATGCTCCTGTCAGTTCATAAAATGCAATGATAGGTGCTTCGCTTTTTTTAACAAACCGGGAGTTGATGATAGAAAAAAGGGCCGCGCAAACCGCGCTTGCCAGCCCGGCTATTATCCCCTTAGTGTATTTAGTTTCGAATTTGAAAATTAATACGATGCCGGTAATGATTAACAAACCCGCCATGATTTCCAGTTTGGAGATCCTGGTTTTGTTAATCAGCGGCTCAAAAATGGCGGTAAATAAAGTGATGCTGGAGAGGCAAACTAACGACACCGGAACGGTAGAAAGCTTGATAGAAGCGAAGAAAAGTATCCAATGGCCGCCCACCAAAGCGCCCGTAAAAACCATTTTTAGCATGATTTTTCGCTCTACTTTGAAGTCTGTTTTGCTGAATTTGAAGTATAAAAACAACGAAACAAAGGCTATTAACACCCGGTACCACACCAATTGTACTGCCGAAATGGTGATTAATTGACCCAAAATACCGGTAAAACCCCAGATAAAAACTGTAAAATGGAGTATAATCAGGTTCTTATTGAGCGCTTTTGGGGTATTTTTATCCAATTTTTTGACAATTTATTTCAATTTTTTAATACTTTTTCAATACTATTTAACACTATTTAGGTGCTTTTAACAACACGTAATAGCCTAATATACCAAATAATGTATTAGGAATTAGCACCGTAAAAATTGGCGGGACACCGCCTTTTATCGAAAATACGATCGAGAATTTCTCAATAATGATGTAGGTGAAACACAACAAAATCCCAATCCCAAGTGGTAATCCTACGCCGCCACGCACCTTGCGGGACGACAGCGCGACCCCCAAAACGGTTAAAACATATGCCGATAATGGGTACACAAAGCGGTGGTATTTTTCGTAATAAAGGTTGTTTAAAACCTCAGGCCGGCGTAGCTTTTCCTTATCAATATTCTTGTTCAGCTCGCTTAATGACATCGCCGCGTATACGTTATCGTACACAATAAAGTCGGTTGGGTGCATGTCCAGTACGGTATCTTTTTGGCCCGGATTGTGGATAAATTGTTCCTTTAACCCTTTAATATATCTAACGTCGTAGTTTTTTAAAGCCCAGATCCTTTTTACAGAATCGTAGGTTACCTGCTGGGCAATCAGCTTTTCGCGCAGGGTATCACCGTTAAATTTCTCCATAATAAAGGTGTATCCGGTGTGCACTGTTGGGTCATAATTGGCCAGGTAAACATAGGTGTGTTTATCAATTTGCATGTGCACCTCGCTCTTGGTGGGGTCGTTATCGGTGATGCCGTTGGCGTTTTCAAAATCGTTTTTGAGGTGGTTTGTATACGGGATAAGGTACACATTGGCAAAAAACGATACCACAAATATGAGCGATGCAGCTATAAAATAGGGCCTTAAAAAGCGGTTAAAACTGGCCTTGCCACTCAGTATCGGAACGATTTCTGTTTGGTTTGCCATCTTGGCGGTAAAGAAAATTACCGCCAAAAAGTTAATCAGCGGCGATAGTAAATTCAGGTAAAAAGGCACAAAACCGGCGTAGTATTTAAATACAATATCGTGCAGCGTGGCATGCCTGCTGGTGAAGTTATCCAGCTTCTCGGAGATGTCGAACACTACCGAAATAGCCGCGAAAATGGCCATCGTAAACACAAATGTGCCCAGGTATTTTTTGATAATAAACCTGTCGATAACCATCAGGTACCGGTGTATAAAAGTCCTCATCGGCAGATTAAATGTTTTTTAAAGCCATGGTTTATATTATGTAAGCAACGCTTTTTATGGTGCATTATTTGATTAACCTGCAATTATAATCGCTGGCCAAGGCGGCCAACCATCCTGTTTTTCCAGCCATAAAATTCGCCGCTAATGATCTTTTTACGCGCTTCTTTAACCAGCCAAAGGTAAAAATGGAGGTTGTGCAGTGTGGCAATTTGTGCCCCAAGCATCTCGCCCGAATGGATCAAATGGCGTAAATAAGCTTTGCTGTATTCCTTATCGGCAAATAAATCGCTATCGTCTTCTATCGCGCTAAAGTCGTTTTTCCATTTCTCATTCTTGATATTTATGATGCCGTTTTTGGTAAAAAGCATGCCGTTTCGGGCATTGCGGGTAGGCATAACGCAGTCAAACATATCAATTCCAAGGGCGATATTTTCCAATAAATTGATGGGAGTGCCTACGCCCATCAGGTAACGTGGCTTGTGTTCGGGCAAAATATTGCATACAATTTCGGTCATCGCGTACATTTCTTCGGCTGGTTCGCCTACCGAAAGGCCGCCTATGGCATTCCCTTCGCGCTCAAATGAAGCGATAACCTCGGCCGATTTTACCCTTAAATCTTTATAAACCGAGCCTTGTACAATCGGGAAAAGTGTTTGGCTGTACCCGTATTTTGGCTCCGTACTATCAAACCTGTCGCAGCATCTTTTGAGCCAGCGATGCGTCATTTCTATCGACCGCCGGGCATAGCCATACTCGCAGGGGTAGGGGGTGCATTCGTCAAAAGCCATGATGATATCGGCACCAATAACACGCTGGATATCCATCACATTTTCGGGTGTAAACAGGTGTTTTGACCCATCAATATGCGAACGGAAGGTTACGCCTTCCTCCTTAATCTTACGTACTTCGGTAAGCGAATACACCTGGTAGCCGCCGCTATCGGTTAAAATGGGGCCGTCCCAGCCGTTAAACTTATGCAGGCCGCCGGCGCTTTCCAAGGTATTTAGTCCTGGTCGCAGGTATAAATGATAGGTGTTTCCTAAAATAATTTGTGCTTCTATATCCGTTTTAAGTTCGCGCTGGTGCACCGCTTTTACGGTGCCGGCTGTGCCAACGGGCATAAATATGGGGGTTTCAATAGTACCATGGTCGGTGGTAATTTCACCGGCGCGGGCCTTTGAAAGTGTGTCTTGTGCTGCTAATTTAAATTTCATTTTGAGGGTGTAAAATTAGCAAAAAAAGCCTCACCCCGGCCCTCTCCAAAGGAGAGGGAGTTAAAAAAGATTTATTTAGAAGCATGGTAGCTAAGGGAATAGCACCTCGGGCTAACATGTTGGCCCGAAAATATCAATTATTCAATTGCTTTAAGTAGGGGTATAGCGCATTCGCCCCGGCAGAATGGCGGTCTTTATCTATATACGTAACTGTTTATTTTGTTCAAAAAACCGACAATTAATTCATTGTAGGTTTCTTCATTATAACCGTTACGCATAGTGTGTTTACATACCATATGGTTTTTAACGAAGCTAAGTTATAATCGATACTGCAAACATAGGTATCAATTTTGTTTATTTGCTGTATAACGTCTTGCCTTTGCCCGTAGCTGCTGCCTGCAAAAAATAGTAGTAATAATACGTTACAGAGCGGTTTTTTCATTAATGATTCATTTTCCAAATAGCCAGATGAAATCCTGAAAATTAAATTAGATGTTTGCCGCTTATAAAAAATATTCAATGGTAATTTGCGATTTATCAGGCACAGATAAGATAGTTAAAAGTAAATGCTCCTACGATATTAATGCCTTATATAGCATCACACATTGAGATGGCAAGATTAGGAATTAATATTACTTTAAACCTTTTCGCACATTTTCAACAAAAGTTGCATCAACTGAAGCTAATGAGGCTATTTTCTGGTCATCAAAGTCGGTATCTTGAATAAGGTTTTTAACAAAAGATTCGCGGGCAATTTTATCCGCCTCTTTTACCGCGTAGTCAAGCACATTCTTGTTATCCCATTTTTGTTTTAAGCTGCTATCGTACAACATTTTTTCCTCCTTTGTCAGGTTGCTATATTCTGCTATGTTAAATAGTTTTTCAAAAACCGGCTTTCTCAAATAAGCCGGTAACTTGTCCATGCTGCTCATATTGTTCAGCACAAAAAGCCATCGGTCAAGATCTGTTTCCAGTTCACTATCCAATTTTACAAAGTTACGCAATTCAATATAGGTGTAGCCTAATTCATCGTAACATATTTTACCTGTATCTCTGTTACACAGGCAAATATCATGCAGATACTCAGCAGCGGGGCTATCATCCAAAACAAAATCTTCCAATAATGCAATTAAATAAACACCACTTATATTGTAAGCCCATTCACTTCGCTTACCCTTAGGCGCTTGTTCGCTAATAAGACGACTGGTATAAAACAATGCTCGTTGTTTAAACTTTTCTTGCTTGCCGCGTTGTACCTCAATAATAAATTGCTCTCCGTCGGTACCGGTACAAAGCAGGTCGAATATTGCCCCACCTTCATGTTTTGTTTCACCAGGGTGCTCATTTTTATTGTAAACCAAATCGGCAATGAGTTTTCGCCCACGGAATACCTCATTTAAAAAAGCAATGAGCAGGTCTTTATTGGGGTCGCTGCCGAAAAGCCGTTTAAAGGCAAAGTCGGTCATGGGGTCAATATACCGGGGTTGTTTATTCATGGGTTCCTAAACAGTAAATATATCTATTTGCTTGAACAAGTTCGCCGGTTTTAAGAAAATCGGGCTGGCTTAACTATCCTGAATTTAAAAAAGAGTTTTGGGCGGAAAGGAGGGGAAAACTATCTTTCGAGCGTGGCGAAAATCTTATGCGAAGGGTATTAACCAAGCATCGTTGCATGGCATATTACCGAAGATTTCCCCTGCCCATTCCGCCCTCCCGTCCAATCGATGACAATCTGGGCGATTGATTGAAGAGATCGAAAAAGTGCGGTATATAGCAGCGCTTTGGCGGGACACCCCCGCCCGCATCTTTATGTTAACTCATCTTCCCATCAACTTATTAAGATAAGCTATATCAATGGTTTTGTTCACTTTGTTTGAGATATCGGCAAATGAAACAGGCCGTTTAATATCGCCCTCGTCAACTAATACAATATCGTCGGCTACCTTGCGGAGCTTGTCGACGACGGTATCGATGAACCAAACGCAATTAGCATTGAGAGCCGGGTTGTCTTTTTGTTCTTCGGTAAAAAAAGTTAATATCCCGATGGTTAGTCCCCATATCTGTACAGATTCTGTGGTTGTGGCCAGGTACAAATTATCAGCATTTTTTAAATAAAAGAAACAGGGGCTCTGTTCAACATAGGTTAAAGTGAACTGGTTATCCCGGTTTACATTTTCTGTATTAGCAGGAAGGTCAAAATTATTTACTTTAACTGTTTTGCAAATATTGGGGTACTCGCTACAGGTCATTACATGGGTTTTTCTTGTTCGCGGGCTATTGCAGGTGAGCATAAATTTGTTATCAGTGAGGCTGATGAATGACCATTGTATACAATGGTCAATTATATTATTACTCATAATATCTGTAATTCTATCTATCCCGAGATCTATGGGTGCCGGAGGCGGGATTGGTGGATAACCAGGCTTAGGCATTGGGTAAATGATAACAACATCCTGAAAAGCGCCGCTTACACTCCCTTTGTCTTGTGCCAGCGAAAATAGTTTTCCCTGCATGGGGTTAGCGTAGTTAATAGGGGGCATGGTTTTTTAGGTTAAATTGGTTTATGAAAGTAAAATGTGCTTGTAATAAATAAAATTGTTTCGTTATCAGCCGCATGCGGCCTTTTCAAAATACCGTGCCCGTTTATTGCGACTTCAAAAATGCATCACACTCTGTTTGAAGCTGATCCCATGCTGTTATTGCCACAGAGAGGCTTAGGCCCGCTATAAAAGGAATTGAAAAATCAACCTGGCTTGTTTTTGCAATGGCTTCCAGGTCATCGGCAAGTGCCGACCATGCCCCCCGGATACTTCCGGTGGCATGGTCAAGCACGGCTATGCTTGCGGTTATTTCTTTCATAAAACCAAATTCTGTACCGGCAATATCACTA
The DNA here is from genome assembly GCF_056402115.1 of Mucilaginibacter sp. P4_C11. Taxonomy (NCBI): domain Bacteria; kingdom Pseudomonadati; phylum Bacteroidota; class Sphingobacteriia; order Sphingobacteriales; family Sphingobacteriaceae; genus Mucilaginibacter; species Mucilaginibacter sp. P4_C11. Next base: position 25,852 of record NZ_JBFUIA010000043.1, read on the forward strand.
TCAAGGTTATTGTTGGCCTTGTTGAAGGTAAAAACCTGATTCACAATATTGATAAAAGAAGCAGAAAGGGCCTTGGTTGATTCATATAAAGCAGCTACCGCTGTTGCCGCCTGTTGCTGTACCGCGGGTGTCATATCCTGCTCACTGGTAACTAATTGCTGCACCGCAATATTCAGCGCCGAAAAATCAGCTTTGGCTTTTGTTGCATATGCCATCAGCAAATTACACTGAGTCTTCATTTGCGGGGCAATGTCAGTGTCCCACAGGTAGGCGGCAGCAAGCGCATCCGGAAAATGAGGAAGGTGCTGCGTAATGGTATCCTTAATAGCCGCGCCCTGTTTGCAGGTTTTTACACGTGCTTTAATGGCATTCATATCCGTTTTGGGTATGGTAAACAGCGCCCCCATATTAAACGCCGTTAGTGATCGTTCTGTAATTGCCATGTCTTTATGCGATTCTTTTCGCGGATTTAGTATGTATTGAAGTTCCGGCGAATGACAGCGTTATTTTGTTCACCTGGCTCCGGGGCATCTTTTTATTTACCGAGATAGTCCATTCTGTAAAGGGGGTGGGTTGAAAGTAGGCTGCTTGCAATTCCTTACTGATGGCTCCAGGGGTATCGATGAAAATTTCGCCATTCTCTTCATGGTAGGCAAATGTCAGCTCTGCAGGGGTGCTGCTAAAACTGAATTTCTCGTTATTAAACCGGTCGGCATATATGCCAGAACTGCAAATGGTTACCGTAATCATCTTAGTTGCCTTAATGCCATGTAGCCATGCCTGTACTTTGTTTAACCTAACCCGGTGCATGTTCTCAAATACTTCGGTATCCATTCCAACAGCTATGGTAATTTGCCCATCTTTTATAAATGCCGCAATTGCATCGGCATTTGTTATATGTACACTATAACCTTCTTCTGATGCTTTAAAATCCGACGGCTTCGGCTTAAATTTCTCCAGGGCTTCAGCACGGTCTTTTTTCATATTGGCCACATCTGTTGTAAGTACAGCAGCTGTTTTTAAAATTGATGGGGTAACCGAGGAGTCCTGCAGGGCCCAGTATTTATAAGCCCGGGTATAATTCCTGATGGCCAGGTACATATAGGTTTTCATATTCATCTGCAAAACATAAACGTTATGCAGGGTATTTTTATCTGTCGCGATATCACCTTCAAGCGCTTTAAGGTAATTTTTATATGATTCTATCATATTTGCGCTTACCTTTTTTTGCATGTATAGCCTGGCCAATTCCTGGGTAACCTGTACCATGGCTGCCTGAGCGGCTGATTGCGCCTTTCCGTATATAGAAAGGATATCCAGTTGCTGGCGGTATTCTGCAGCGCCGGCAATGCTTGCATCTTCGGCGCCCCTCATCATATCATCTACCTGTAGCCGAAAAATATCCCACTCGGCCTGGCTTGAAATGTCAGCAGCATCAGGTATCTCAAAGTCGGTAACCGCTTTGGTATAATCCATTTTTTTTGCAACTTCTCTTAAATCATTCATGAATTTAAAGGTGTTCTGCAGCATCTTGGCTATGTTTTCGAGTTTTGACATGGCTTTGGACAGGTTACCAATAGCCGTTGCAAATTTTGATACGGTTTTTGCCGAATCTGCCGCGGCGGCGGCGGCTTTTCCTGCCTCGGCCACCGCACCTGCAGTAGCGCCTGCAGCGGCTACATCGCCAACACACATTGCCCCTATAGATGCAGCAAAAGTGCCAACGGCCATACAGATATCAAAAGCAGCTTTTAATGTTTGGTCCTGCTTCCATATCGCGATGCCTGCCTGAAAGTCGGCAGCAGCCCGCATACTGGCTAAATTTGCCGATGTCATGTTGGCTTGTGCCTGGTCATAAGCATTTTTTGCAGCATCAAGGTTAGATACGGCTTGTTTTATTAAACTGTCGGTAAATGTATCTGTATTGCTAAAATAAGTAAGCATTTGATTCCCGGCCCTGATCTGATCGGCTTTACTTACCGCATCCTGGGTTACCAGGTTGTACTGGGTTTCATAATTGGCAACAGATGCCAGATAGGCCCCGGCAAGTGTTTCGTAAATATCGGCGCTAAGCAGCGGCACAAAATTTAAATTACTTGCTTCAAGGGTAAGCTCGCCCAGCAGCGCCGAACTTTGATAGTAAAGATCGGCAAGGGGAATATTATTTTGAGAAGCAGCCTTAACCCACGCAAGTATAGCCCTTGCAGCACCTGGTTCAGCATCTATCAGGCGCGTACTAAACTGGTAAAGAGAGGATAGGGTGAGCTGCAACTCGGTACCAGGCAGTGGATGTGCCGGATTATCTGTAATGAGTTTAAGGTCTTTTGAGTATAGGTCGACAATTTGGGTTTTATAATTCGCGTGTTTAACATGAATGCCTAAGCCCGGAAAATCGGTGAGGGCAAAATTCTTGTTTTCATCGGCCTTTGGGCCCAGGGTGTTTATTTTTAGTTCGCCGCTAATTTCTGTTGCAAACAGCATAAAAGTTGCTGCGTTGTTTGAGCTGAAATCCATGGTAACAACGGAGGATGAATTGCAAACCAGCCTGCGGCTGATGATAAATATACCGCGGTTAAAAAGCTGGATATTTGCAGCCGGCATCTTTACAATATCTGCAATGATGTATACAATAACCGATTTGTGCTTATCGGCGGTTGCCAGTACTTCGTCCATATCCACAACCAGATCACGAAAAATAAGCTGACCGTTAAAGGGGATGGTAGCAGTTGTGCAAGGTATTTTATTTAATGCCTGGGCGTTTTTATAATAATCGGCCCAGTCTTTTTTGTCATTTACTGAAATTGCCATTTTGAAGGAATTGAAAAGTAAAATATAGGTTAACATTTACAGGCCAGATGTTTCATCTGGCCTGTGTTTATAAAAATATCCTGTTTTTTTATGCTACTGCATCCTCTGACTGGTGTATGCTCACCCTGTTTTTGCGGGTCAGCAACCTTTTAAGATCCTTTGCAGCATAAAAAGCCACAGTTGGGTTGGGTACAACAGTAATATAAGCGTTAATGCGATAGTTATCAGCCTCATCGGCTACTTTTTGCCATAATACAATAGCCTCCTCAATTCCTAGCCCTGCAATAAATGATGGCATATCTACAATTTCGCCACTAATAGTGGTCAGGATGCTGGAAAGGTCATCCTTTAGCGCGCTCCACATACCTTGAATTTTCTGAATGGCCGGAAGAGCGCCATCTATTTTTTTAGTAATGCCGGTGATATCGGCATTAATGCGGGTTAAATCAAGCACAAGTGTGGCGTCGGCAGCAATCTTAGCCTCAAGGTTGTTCACCAGATCGCTAAGCGCGTCTATCCTTGCTTTTGCATCGGTTGCTTTTTTACCATAAATTCCGGCCACAATTCCTGCCGCGATTGAGCCACATGGCCAAATCCAGGCGTAGCTTGCTGATGTGGCAGCTACAATGATATCATGCTTGTATTCGTCTTCCGCGTCAGATAGATCGGCCTTATCCTGGGCCAACCGATCTTGCATTGTTTTAATCGTTCCGCTTGTTCCTGATATCTTGTCGCTATAAGTTTTAAACAAAGTGCCGACAGCAGCTTCATTAACTGATGTATCTAAAGAGAATTTTTGCATGGCTGCCGCAACATTGGTAGCATGGGTTGAAAAAGCCTGCGCTTTGTTGATCATTACGTGCAGCGTTTGTTTCAGGTGATCAATTGATACGGTATCAGTGGGGTCGGCCTCAATTTTTAACAGCAACCCTAAAATAGCCCGGTAAAATATCGGGACTGAAACATTGTAAGCAATCAGATCTGAAGCGCACTTTACGCTGTCGGGTTTGGTAACGGAATCAAAAGTTTGGCAAATATCATATAGATTTTTGTACCCGTCAACAAGGGGTTGAAACTGTTCAATCCCGCCCGACGGAACGGCAGGTAGCGTTTTTTGCAAAAGCGCTGTGGTTGTTGGCAATAGCATGGCACCGGTAACAAATACCTGTATTGATAGCCACTCATTGGATGATAGCGCGAAAGTGGTGCCTTTAGCCAGGTCGCGCGGAGTAAGATCGATTGTTGTTGACATAAAATTGTAAGTTAAATTTGGTTTATTGATGGTGTTAATTGTTGTATTTAAAACGTTAACAGATACCGGTTGCTAAAAACATACCTTGACAGACCGTGCAATGCCCGGACCCTTTAAATTATTTGTTTATAACATCGATATCGGGAGTCGTTTCGTTACGCAAGTTCAGGCAATTGATAAAAGGAAAGCAGGGCCGAAACAGCTTTTATGTGGGGGGATTTTTAGCTACAAAAACGTATAGAACCTGGCGGTATTTCTGAATATTTAACGGGTACTTAAAGGGAAAATTTCAGGGGGGATCTCATCAATAGGGAGGCAGCCATTTTGGGGCGATTTATTAAGATAGCTGATAGAGCTCGTATCCTTTTATCCGATTTACAGAAGCTCTGTTTATAAATGGCATTTTTTACACGATGTTATGTGCAATCTTTGAGGGGGATTTTGTGCCGTTAATTTAATTAGCATTTTGAGTGGGGGGCAACAGCAAAAAAAAGCCTTATCCAGGCCCTTTTCAAAGAAGAGGGGTCGGCGATAAAAAAAGAATTATTTATGCAGATGGAAACTAAAAAATAGATGGCATTTTATTATGTTAAGTTGGAGTAACCAATACGCTAATTTAGGATGTTTTACCTGAAGTTGAGAAGGTCTTTTAGGACAGCAATTTGATAATGATGCTGGTGGGACTCTTAGCTTTTTAACTATCGGTAAGGTAACCAGTACATTTTCTGGAATAGGTGAAGCAAGGGCAGACGTGTCAATCCCCACCCGGTATCTTAGAGAAATACTTATATCTTTAATTAATTAATTTGCAATAGCTTACAAGTAATTTAAGTAAGTTTCTTCAGGCTTTTATGGGTTTCTCAAAATATATGGGTTTCACAGACGCTCTGCCTTTTATAATCTAAAAAAGGATGACCGACGCTTGCCTAAAGCTTTTCTATTTCTTCAACAGAAAGTTTAGTAAACTTTGAGATTTGGGCAAGCGGCAGACCATCCTTTTTCATTTCGCGTGCAATATCCAGGGCCTTTTTATACTCGCCTTTTTCAATACCTTCCTGCCGGGCATAATCTACCACATTCTTATTATCCCATTTGTATTTTAAGCTGCTATCATACATTGTTTTTTCCTCCTTTGTCAGGTTTGTATATTCTGCAATACTGAACAATTTCTCAAATATGGGCTTCCGAAGATAAACCGGAATTTTTTCCATCCGGCTCATGTTTTTTAATACGTAAAGCCATCTATCCAAATCGGTGTCTAAATCGATATCCTCTTTTACAAATTTACCTAATTCTATGTACGTATAACCTAGTTTATCGTAAAAAATTTCACCGGTATCCCTGTTGCACAGGCAAATGTCATGCAGGTAGCTATTTTCCGGACTATCTTGCAATGTAAAATCTTCTAACAAAGCTATTAAATATACTTCGGCTATGTTGTAACCCCAGGCGTTTCGTTTGCCTTTTGGTGCCTGGTCGCTGATGAGTCGGGAAGTATAAAATAAAGCCCTTTCTTTAAAATACCCTTGTTTTGCCCGTTGCACCTCAATTATAAAATGTTCACCGTTATCTCCCGTGCAAAGCAGATCGAATATAGCCGATCCTTCGTCTTTTAAATCGCCGGTGTGTTCGTTTTTATTGTAAACCAGGTCAACAATATGCTTCCGCCCCCTGAATACTTCATTTAAAAAAGCGGTCAGCAAGTCTTTATTAGGTTCACTGCCGAATATTTTTTTAAAAGCGAAATCAACTAAAAGGTCAATGTATTTACCCGTAACAGGCGGTTTATTGTTTGGCATAGTCAAATATAAAGGTTTATTCCTTATCTACACCCATGATGGAAATAGCCCGCGCCGGGCAAAAGTAAGCGATATAAAAGCCCTATGACGCTATCGGGGGCAACTTATCAACATAAATCCCTTTAAGCCAAACAGTGTGGAAAACTACCGCTTGTTCGATCGGGTGCCGATACCAAATTTAACCCGATTAAGCCCTTGTAATTCGTGTAATTTTAACAACTTTGCCTGATTATTTTTGGCTCATTGGAAACTTATATACAAATAGTACTTTTTCTACTTTTTCAGCTCTGTTTTATTGTTCAGCTGTACTACCTGGTAAGTAGCCATATTAGCCTTGCCGGTTACAAATCCCATGAGGAGTTGCCAACGGTGTTAATACCGGTTTCGGTAATTATTGCTGCCCGTAACGAGGCGCAAAACCTGCAGGAAAACCTGCCGTCGATACTGGAACAAAACTATCCCGACTTTGAAGTTGTGGTGATAAACGATTGCTCATACGATGCATCTGACGAGGTTTTGGAGGATATGCAGCGCCGGTACCCCAACCTTAAAGTAGTTACCATTACCGAGCATGACCGCTTTAAAACCGGCAAAAAGTTCGCGCTTACACTGGGCATAAAGGCCTCAAAAAACGAATATTTGTTATTTACCGATGCCGATTGTAAACCCGTATCGGCAAATTGGATAACCCGCATGGTAGCCAATTTTGGCGGCGGGGCTCAAATAGTTTTAGGCTACTCTCCCTTTTATAAAACCAGGAGTTTTTTAAATTGGTTTACCAGGTACGAGTCGGTAAAGGCGGCCACAAACTACCTGTCATGTGCATTAAACGGCGATGCTTATATGGGTGTTGGGCGCAACCTGGCCTATACCAAAACTTTGTTTTTTAGCGAAAAGGGCTTTGCGTCGCACATGCATGTACTATCCGGCGATGACGATTTATTTGTAAACCAGCACGCCACGCCCCATAATACCGCTATTGAAATACACCCGGATACATTTATGTACACTGCGGCAAAATCAACGCTATCCTCATGGTACAGGCAAAAAAAAAGGCATGCAGGCGTAGGTAAATTATATAAGAGAAGACACCGTAAAATGCTTATTTTTGATGGCGTTAGCGGCTTTTTGTTTTATATGCTGCTTATATTATGCCTGGTTTGTAAATTCGAACCTCTGTTGGCATTAGGTTTGTTGCTTTTTAGACTGATTATCCAATTATTAATCTATAATAAGGTTTTCAAGAAGCTGGATGGCAAAGATCTGATTTGGTATTTACCATTTTTTGATATCATATATTATATGTATTTAATTGGATTTGGATTAGTTGGGCTACTTTTAAAAACCACCCAATGGAAATAAACGCAAATTTTACCGAAAACGCCAAGAATGATTTTCACCTGGTAGTGAGGGCCCGTACGGGCGATCAAAAGGCGTATGCCGACCTGATGCACCGTTATAAGGATTCCATTTATTTTATGGTACTTAAAATGGTGAACAATAAAGAGGACGCCATGGACCTTACCGTAGAGACCTTTGCCAAAGCATTTGAAAAGCTGGAAAAATACCAGCCCGATTATGCTTTCAGCACCTGGCTTTTTAGGGTAGCAACTAATAATTGTATTGATTTTATCCGTAAAAAGAAACTCAATACCCAATCTATCCACGGCATGACGGATGAGGATGGCGACGAAAAGCCGTTGCAAATTAAAGCCGATGTATTAAACCCGGAAGAAACGTCCATTAAAAAGCAGCAAACCCAGGAACTGAAATTGCTGATAGAAAGCCTGCCGCCGCGCTACCGTAACCTCATTACCCTGCGTTATTTTGATGAGCTATCCTATGAAGAAATAGCACAACAGCTTGATTTGCCATTAGGTACGGTAAAGGCGCAATTGTTTAGGGCCAGGTACCTGCTTGGCAACATCATCAACCGTTTTAACAGGGATGACATCTGATATCGTTTTTAAATATTTTCCCGAACTAACAGCGCAGCAACGTGCCCAGGTTGAGCAGCTGCCCGAATTATATAACACCTGGAACAGCCAGATCAACGTGATATCCCGCAAGGATATTGATTTGCTGTTTGAACGACATGTTTTACACTCCATGGGTATTGCCAAAGTAATGCCTTTTTTGCCCGGCGAAAGTGTGCTTGACGTAGGCACTGGCGGTGGTTTTCCGGGCATTCCGCTGGCTATATTATTCCCCCAAACTTCTTTCCATTTGGTTGATTCTATCGGCAAAAAAATAAAAGTTGTGCAGGAAGTTGCCAAAGCACTGGGCCTTACCAATGTAAAGGCTACCCATGCCCGCGCCGAAGAAATTGACGAGAATTTTGACTTTGTAGTATCGCGCGCGGTAACCCAGTTAAAAGATTTTTACCCCTGGGTGCGCAGCAAATTCAAAAAGCAATCGGGCAATAAACTGCCTAACGGCATCCTGTATTTAAAAGGCGGCGACCTTGACCAGGAGATCAAAGAATCGGGCCTTAAAGTGCAGCAATATCACCTTAAAGATTATTTTACCGAAGAGTTTTTTGAAACTAAACAGGTGATTTATGTGAAGGGGAAGTAGCGAAATTCAAAATTTAAAAGTCAAAAATCAAAATCTCAGCTGTACAAGGTTGTTATGTTAATCTCCGACGGCGAAATTCCAATAGATAACCGAAAGACATGGACAGAAGAAAAACTTTTACTCAAACCGAAGTTGAGCAAATCAAAAAGCTGATAACAGAAAAACTTCGTGCTACACCTGACCAACAAAAAAGAATAAGAGCCGAAATTCGGAAGATTGGATTTCACTTTTCTGACTTTAGCCCAAAAAAGGATGGATATAATGTCGCAGACTTTGAGACTATAATTCGTTCAGGTGCAATTAAAGTGATAGGAGACGATGTTCAACCGGTATTTTCGACAGAAACTTCAAAACAGGGCGGTAAGCAGGTTGCCAAAAGCATTAAAGACGATATTTTAATTCAGTACAGCAAAAAATCTTTTGAGCCACTTATTGGCGAAGAAACGGAGATTCTAATTTTAGGAACTATGCCCGGCGAGCGTTCTCTTGCTGCTGGCGAATATTATAATCATTCAGGGAATCGCTTTTGGAAAATCATTGCTAAAATTACCAATGGCAAGATGCCAACTTCTTATGAAGAGAAAAAGAATTTATTGATTAAACAAAAAATTGGCCTTTGGGACATTGCAAAAATGGCAGATAGAGAAGGGAGTTTGGATGCAAATATGTTCAACGAAATTCCAAACGACCTCGATAAACTATTGAATGACCATCCGAAAATTAGAGTTATCGGACTCAATGGGGGTAAAGCAGTGAATTTATTTGACAAGCATTTTAATAAAAGACCACACATTGTTTATTACAACTTGTCGAGCACAAGTGGAGCAAACACATCAATAACTTTGGAAATGAGTTGTAACCAATGGAGAAAAATTCTACGGTAGAGTTTGGGACGGGATTGTTTGACTTTTATTGATTTAAGTAAAAAAACTACTCCGCTGGGGCTGATTGCTTAATAATCTCGCTAATAAACAATGTGTTTTTGCTTATTAGCGAGAAATTTAGAAAGAACTAAACGTCTAATTCAATTTATGTAATGAATAGGTTATGTGATAGTGTATTGCTTTGAAGCATTCATCTAACGTTTCTTTTATTAGTCCTCCAATAAAATAATCTGATGGAGAATGATTATGATACTTCATAACATATCCATGCACAAGTAACTCTTCGCAAGTGGATAATTTTTCGCGAAGTAGTCCAAGACATAGTTCACCCTCATTAGCACTAAAAGGTTTACTTGTTAAAATATATATAAATTCAGGAAGCTGGAGAAACTAATATCCAAACGACCATTTTTAAAGGCACCTATAACGGCGCCTTTTTTATCACAACTTTTTGATGTGATGGTTACATTGATTGAGGTCATGATACAAATTATTTTATTGAAATTTTTGAGTACGGCAAAAAGAATAGTAATATCAAATGTTTTTACTTGAAGTAAGTATCACATTAAAATTGTTGTAAAAATATTTAGCTGTTAAATAGGAAAACCTCTTAATTGAGGTAGAATAGTATCAATGGCTTTATTATCAATAAGTTGATAAAGTCATATAAATAGTAATAGAAGCACAAGTGGCTTTATGAAGTCCGTTAATTGGGATTATTCAGAAACATTATCAGTAGTATCAAAAGAAGCAACAAGAACACAACTACCTCCGGTGACTTTAATATAGGGTGTGTGTATTAGTGAAAGGTAAGAAAAGATTCAAAAAGTCAAATTAAATTGTTTTAATAATTTTAGGCCGAGACAATGGCTTATAAATCTATTTCCACAGATTTGAATATCAGAAACGGGGTTTGGTTAATTTACCGCTGCTGTTCTGAGGCTTCGAACATCAGCAACTTTTCACGTTAGCGATTGCAGCGGATACCAGCCTCGCGCCTAAGGCCTGTGTAGTATAAGCGTAAAGCGCGGCCCACACTTCTACCGGTGGGGGCAACGCCATATTTAAGTCAAAAGTTAGAAGTCAAAATTCAAAAAAGTGCATAGCAAGCTTATTCGGGATGTTTTCCCGGTTGATGGGAGGAACAGTTCACTTGATTTTGCTCAAATCAAGTGATCGTGGTGTTGGTTATCAGTTCGCGATGCGGCGAAGAATATTAAACCAATTACAAACAGCGCACCGCCGGCAAACACTGGTAGTTTAAATGTCCAGCTGCCATTGGGGCCGGTAACAATTTCTTTACTGCCGCCGCTATCAACAGCATTTGATGTTTTTTTGTAAAAAAAGTTGCTGGTAATAAACAGCGCAATACCCAAAATGGCTACAATAATTCCAAACTTTTTCATGATGATTAAATTTAAATGATATACCCAATCGGTATTTTAGGCACTGTATATCAACTGAGTAGTATATCAAATTTAATAAGTTTAAACGGTAAGTGTATACTTTATTTAATTATTATTTAAGCAGATGTAAAAGGCAGGGATACGCTTGAGTTGATTGTTGGTTTTAGCTATTCTGTAATCAGGAAATCATACAGCGGGGGATTGCTAAAAAGTAGAAGTGCTTTACACAGAAAAATGCCGAAGCGGGTTTTACCGTTCAGCAATTTTTGACCTATTGGGTTCGAGGGTAATTAGTTTGTTTCCTGATGGCTAATTTGCCTCCGGTGTGGCCTCAGCGGGGGACACAGCTGGAGTTGGTTTCGGATAGAAGATTACCGACATTGGTTTTAACTTCAATTTAGCAAACTTTAACCCTGTAACTTTAGGGCTCAGGCTTGTTGATACCGGTTTCAACTTCAAAGTTTTAGCAGGTTTTGGTGATAGTGGCTGTGTGCCGGGCTGAGGCGCTACAGGCATTCCAACTGTATCTTTTGAGTAAACAGGCGGTACTGGCGGCGGCGGCGGCATTCTGTTTATATCTCCTGATCCAACCGGAGGCACCGGTGGTGGCGGCGGCATTTTGTTGATATCTCGTGACACAACCGGAGGCGCAGGCGGGGGAGGAGGTGGCGTCCTGTTTACATCTGCTCCTCCAGCCGGTGGGGTGGGCGGCGGCGGGGGCGGCATGCGCAGGTGTTTAGTCCCATGTTTTGGTGGTGCAGGTGGTGGCGGCGGTGGCATTCTGTCCATGTCTGGCTGCGCGCCGGGTGGCATGGGCGGCGGTGGCGGAAGTTTAGGGTAGATCATCATTTTAGGAAACGAATAACCATATTTTTCCTTCAGCATGGCCAGTTCTGTTGGTTTTGCCTTGCTTTTGTAAAACTCCTTTTGATCGCCGTTTTTATCGGTAATAATTACCCTGAAATCGGTTTTATTATTAATAAGGTAGCCGGTTTCATCATAAGCATAGCCTTTTGATGTAGTGGCCCTTGTTCTCATCTTGCGGTTAGATGTATCGGCTGTGGCTGTTTTAGGCGCTGTAAGGGTTGGCTTTGCGGTTTTTGGCGCCAGGTCAATAAAGGCATAATTTTTACTGAACGCCAATGTTGATGCGCAAAGCATCCCCGCACATATGGGTACGGCCACCAGGTATTTTAGCCTTGCTAAATTGCCCGAACGTTGTTGGTTTAACATAATGATCCTCTTTTTTAACAAATTATAATTGAAAAATGAATGCGTGATTGACGAGCCATTGAGCCCGTAAGCATTGTTGACCAGGAACGACGAGTAGGCCAGTGCATCTGTTTCATGCGCTGCGGTTTGCTCATCGGCAATATACTCGTGTACGGTTTTAAGGCTTATTTGCAACAGGTAAATGATGGGATTAAACCAGTTTACGATTTTAATAACCTCGATAAAAACAATATCAAACGAGTGTTTTTGGCGGATGTGTACCAGCTCGTGCCGGATAATAATGTCGCTGGCGCAGGTTTTTGTGCCGATAAAGAGGTAGTTAAAAAATGAAAAGGCTGTATCTGCATCTTCAATATCTATCAGCTTGTACTTATTATCAACAAGCCTTTTACCTGATGTAGTTAGGTTTACCAGTTTAAACAATTTGATAACCAGTAATAAAGCTAATACCCATATGCCAACAATATAAACAGCCCATAAAGCATTATCCCAGGTAATGTAATCAGCTGCATTCTCCTGCACGGTGGCTGAACCGGCTGCCATTATGGTTAGCGCCGGGTTTGTACCGGCGGCAAGTGTGATTTCCTGAACCTTTTCTGCTGGTTTTAACGCACCTACCTGCATAACAGGCAGTACGAACGACAGCACACAACTTAGCAACAAGTATACCCGGTTAAGTGTATAATGGGTCTCCTTTTTCAGGAACAGGCAGTAGCCGCCATAAAATACAGCCAGGTAAATATTTGCCTCCAGGAGATAATGCAGCCAGTTCATAGTGCTTTTATTTAGTTTGTGAAGGATAAGCAACTATCACAACTTCATTTAAACTAACCGCAGTTGAAAAGCCCGCGGATTGTTTGATAGGTTTATCAGCGGTATTCGCTTCTGGTAAATGGGAAACCACCACCTGATTGCTGCCTTTATAATCAACCACCTGAAATAACGTAGGGATTGAATAATGCCCGTTTTTTAAATCAAGTGTACCGTCATATGCCTTAATAGCACGTAAAAGCTCCCCGTCCATCACCGGTTCTACACCCCTTACAATTTGAGGATCGGTGATTTTGCCATCAACCACATCAAAGGCTGCAATTACCCTGCCGCCGATTTTCTTATCGCGGTCGATAGCAGGATATCGGACGTTCCTGGCTACATATTTGCAAAAAACATCGGTTGTTGTGCGGATTGATGTATCGGTCTGCATACTAACCGGTGGTGCAGGCGGCGGTGGAGGGGGGAGTTTGGTGGCATCTTTAATTTCAACCGGGGCAGCAGGCAGATTTGCAGCTTTTTTATCTGCTTTATACGGTGCCATTACAGGATATTTGTTGGCCCCAAAAACCATCATATTAAAATCGTACCCAGGTGCTGTTAGCTCTGCGGCAACGGGCGTTTTTACAAACTTGTAATAGTCGGTGCAAAAATAAACTATCATTTTATGTGAGCCTGCTGTTTCGTTAACCACGCCATTATATGCGTTCAGGGCCTGTAAAACTTCATTGTTAAATTCGGCAGGGCCGTTTTTGGTGATTTTGATATCTGTAATTTTATGATTGGCCTTAACATTAAAGCTTACACCAACCAATCCGGCTTTGCCGCTTTTTAACGCCTCATTAGGATAAACTATGGTTTTATTCAGATAATTGAAAAGGTCGACGTAAGTATCCTTAACAACTATCGGTGGAGGCGGAGGCTGCAGGCGCGTGTCGTTTTGTTGCAATTTTACCTTGGGTATACTATCTGCCAGGGTGGGTAAAGCTGGTTGATGGTGCCCGGGCGCAAGGTCAATCAGCGCGTAATTTTTGCTGAAGGCAAGGGTTGATGCACAAAGCATCCCTGCGCAAATAGGCACAGCCACCAGGTATTTTAGCCTTGCTAAGTTCCCCGAACGTTTTTGGTTTAACATAATGATTCTCTTTTTTAGTAGATTATAATTGAAAAATGAATGTGTAATGGATGAGCCGTTTATGCCATAAGCATTATCAACCAAAAACGACGAGTAGGTGATGGCATCGGTTTCATGCGCGGCAGTTTGCTCGTCGGCAATATATTCGTGAACGGTTTTAAGGCTTATCTGCACAAGGTAAATGATGGGATTAAACCAGTTGATGATCCTCAGTATCTCCATGAAAATAATATCGGCCGAGTGTTTTTGTTTGATATGTACCAGCTCGTGCCGGATGATGGTATCGCTGCCGTTTATTTTTGTGCCGATAAACAAGTAATTGAAAAATGAAAAAGCAGTGTTTGAACTTTCGATACCTACCAACTTGTATTTATCATTCAGTATGGTGTTACCCCTGGTGGTCATTTTAATGAGTTTTCCAATTTTGATAAGCAGTAGCAAGGCCATTACCGTCATGCCTGTTATATACAGGTATAAAATGGCATCCTGCATGGTAAAATGGCTTACCAGTGGCCGGTAGTTTACCAGGGCCGGTGCCGTGTTATTGTGGCTGTTGGCGGCAATGGTTATATAGGTGTGTTGGGCGCTTTCGGCAGCGGGTTTAAGTGCGCTTACCTGTATCAATGGTAAAATAAATGCCATAGTGCAGCTTAACAACAAGTATACCCGGTTAAGGGTATAGTGCGTTTCTGTATTTAAAAACAGGCAATAAAAGGCGTAAAAAACGGCCAGGTATATGTTTGCTTCCAGTAAGTAGTGTAGCCAGTTCATGATTGTTTTTTGCTTTTAAGGTTATCAATCAGTGAGGTTAATTCGTCCAGTTCTTTTACGCTGATCTTCTTTTCGTCTACAATAAACGATACCAGGCTTTGGTACGAATTGCTGAAATAGTTTTTCATCATCTTATCAAACGTGAACTTTTTATACTGGTCATCGCTGATAAGCGGGAAGTAAACGTGCGAGTTGCCATAGGCCTTATGGTCGATAAAACCTTTGCCTTCCAGTACACGCACCACGGTTGATACGGTATTGTAAGCTGGCTTAGGATCGGGCATTTGCTCAATGATATCTTTTACAATAGCTTCCTTTAACTGCCACAGAATCTGCATAATCTGTTCCTCGGCTTTGGTTAGTTCTTTAACATTCATAGTAAACTATTTTTATAGTTAGATAAAGGTATAACTATTTTTATAGTTTGCAAACTATTTTTATAGTTTTTTATTTTTTAATTTGAAGATTTGAAAATGAATTAGCGGATGTGCAGATGTCTGAACCTGAATTTTTAGAATTAATTGAATTAGTCGAATTTTGAAATTCTGAAAATTCGACTAATTCGGTGAATTCAGGTTCAGACAACATCTGCACATTTGGAATCTGAAATCTGCACATCTGAAATTAATATTTGCTAATATTTTTAGGATTTGTATATTCGTGGCATCGATAGCGGGTTTTAATTTGCATATCTGCACATTTGAAATTTGCACATCTGTACTTAATCTGCACATATAAATGACCACATTGCACGGCGCCGCTTTATCATTTGTTAAAAACTTAGGCCCTGTTGCGGCTAAATCATTGATGGCCTATTTAGGCAGCGCCGATCARGTTTTTAAAACATCGCCCTCAAAAATGGCTACCATACCCGGTATTGGCGAAAAACGGGCAAGCCAATGGGATTTTGATGAAGCTTTGCGCCTGGCCGAAAAGGAGTTAGAATTTGCCGCTAAACAAGGCATCGAACTGATATTTTATACCGATGCCCGGTATCCAAGACGGTTAAAAAATTGTGGCGATTCGCCTATACTATTATATAGTAAGGGTAAAATGGAACTTAACATGCCCAAAGTGATCAGTATAGTTGGCACCCGCAACGCTACAGATTATGGCAAACAATTATGCAGGCAACTGATAGAGGAATTACAGCAATACAACGTTTTGATAGCCAGTGGTCTTGCCCTCGGCATTGATGTGGCTGCCCATAAAGAGTGCCTGCGGCTGAATGTGCCAACGGTAGGAGTGTTGGGCCACGGCCTCGATAGGATGTACCCCAGCCAAAACCGTGCAACTGCCGATAAAATGTTGGAGAACGGTGGCTTGCTTACCGAATACCCATCCGGCACTATCCCCGACAGGGAAAACTTCCCGCAGCGAAACCGCATTGTTGCCGGCATGGCCGATGCCACAGTAGTAATTGAGGCAGGCCTTAAGGGCGGTGCACTTATAACCGCCGAAATTGCCAACTCCTACAACCGGGATGTTTTTGCATTCCCCGGCAGGCTGGATGATGTGTACTCCGAAGGGTGTAACTTTTTGATCCGCAACAATAAAGCCGCACTGCTTACCTGCATGGCCGACCTGGCCTTTAGCCTTGGCTGGGAAAAGGACGAAAACCTGAAACCCACCGAACAGTTTATGCTGCCGCTGGATTTAACCAAAGACGAGAGCCTGATATTTGATATTTTACAACAACATAAAGCCCCGTTGGCTATTGACGAACTTACCATAAAGGCCAATATGCCCATGAGCTCGCTGGCCATGAACCTGCTCAACATGGAAATGCAGGGCTATATCCGCAGTTTACCGGGGAAGACTTATAGGGTGAATTGAGCGTTTAGGTTATACGTGGGACGTTATACGTTATACGTTTTTTATTTATAGTACAAATCGACGTACAACTTATAACGTTCAACGTAGAACTTCTTCATCATTTCGGCGAATAGAAAAAAGTTTATGGATATTTTTGGTATAAAGAAGATAAGTCGCTTGATATAAGATATGAACAAGATCGATATACACAATGAGCGTATTGCAAAAATGAGCTTTGCCTCGGTTTACCCTTTGTATTTGGCAAAGGTGGAGAAGAAAGGTAGAACAAAGGAAGAATTAGATCAGGTTATAGCTTGGCTAACTGGCTTTAATAACGACAAACTAAAAGACCTGATTGAAAAAAAAGCGACTTTTGAAGCCTTCTTTCAGGTGGCTTCGCTAAATCCAAATGCACACCTCATTACCGGAGTAATCTGCGGGTATCGTGTGGAGGAAATCGAGAATCCTTTGACGCAGCAAGTTAGATATTTAGATAAGCTGGTGGATGAGTTAGCGAAAGGAAGGAAGATGGAGAAGATATTACGGAACCCTTAAGGCTCTCACTTCCACCGAATATACACTCGGATCATCCCTTCGGCGAATCAAAAAAAGTTAAATGGCCGTCTTCGCCGCTGATTGATTCCCAGGTGTCGTTATCAAAAGTGATGAGTGCTACGGCGCAGGTTGGCAAATCGCGGTATTGGCCGGTAAGGTAATATAATACCTGGCTGATGCCGGGGTTATGGCCTACAACAGCAATAAAATCATACTCATTGGGCAGGCCGTTAATCACTTTTACCCAGGTGTATTCGTTAGCTTCGTAAATTCTTTTATCGGTACCGGCATTGGACAGCTGCATTTGTGCGGTAAAAATATCGGCTGTGGTTTGCGTACGGAGGGCCGGACTGGTTACTATTATTTGCGGTATAATGGATTGTCCTTTTAATATCGATGCCATGAGTAAGGCATCCTCCTTACCCACTTGTTTTAATGGTCGGTCAAAATCAACATAGCCACTTTCATGGGTGGCTTTTGCATGGCGGATAAGCAACAATTTTTTCATCACAAAACGAATTTACTGGATTTCTACTTTTATTTATTAAAGTATTGAGGTTGTTTTTTGTTTGACGTTTGGCTGCGGAAAATTATAAAAAAACGAAACCAATTGAGGCACCGAAAACATGGTTTTTGAATTTGTTGCCAGCCTGGTCTGGTGCCACGTTTGATAGGCCCAGGTCGTAATTGAGGTTGAAGAGCAGGCCGCCCTTCAGTTTGATACCCGCGATGGCACCGGCGCCATACTCGTCAGATCGGATATCGCCATTATCGCCAAAGGTGATTTTATTGCTGCTGGAAATGGCTGTATGTACTCCATTATTATTGTTATCTGCCGATAGATTTTTGCGCCCGTAAACCCCAATACCCACAAAAGGGCCCGCGCCAATATAAAATTCGCCTACCACAAAAGGTACATGGTAAACTATATTAACGGGCACCTGCACATAATATAAATTATACTTTGTACCAACCTGGCTTACAGAACCATTTGGAAGCTGACCGGTTGGTCCATCAAATTTACCACCTTTGCCGGTAAAATTAACGGCGGGTTGTAATGAGAAATGCCCCAGTTTAACATCCACAAAAACACCAACATTAAAAGATGTAACCGCTTTTGACCGGGCGTAAATATCAGAGCCTGCAACCATATTTGCCGGGGTACCGGATGAGCTCATGGTAGCAAAATTTACGCCTCCCTTTATACCGATTGATGGCAGCTGCGCAAAGGCGACTAATGACGAGCAAGATAAAAACAGGGCAAGGAAAGTTTTTTTCATGTAGCGGCAATGGTTTACAGGTTAAAACAAATGTATAAATAATACTAAATAAAAAATTAGGATAGATGGTCGGGGAAATCGCTTTTAAAAGTTGATCCTGAAGAAAGGTAGCTCCTAAGGAGCAAAAAGGGTTGAACTATTCGTTTTCTACAAACATGTAGCCTCTACGAGGCAGCTTAAAAGTGTATTATTTTGTAAAGGTCAACCGTCTGTAGCTGAAAAAGTTCAAAAGCGATTTCCCTGGGTAGATGGTTGCTTTTCAGCCGTATTTTTATTCAATCCATCAAAATATGAAGCCTGTGGATATTACAGTTACTGACGATAGAGTTTACCGGTTTATAAAATCAATAATACCATCATCAGGCATATCATTCATGCATTTAAAATGCCCCAGCGGGCATTTCTCCAGCCCGAATTTTGAGCATGGGCGGCAATCAAGTTCAATGCCGGCAACCAGCACATCTTTAACCATATAGGGTTGCACGCCCAGTAGCTCGGGCACGGTGCCGCCCCAAACAGATACAATAGGTTTGTTAAAAGCTTCGGCAATGTGGGTAAGGCCGGTATCAAAACCTATGATGGTTTCGGCCTTGGATACCAGGTAAACCGATTCATCCAGCGAGGTGAGCCCGCAGGCATTATAAATATGAGTATCAATGGCTGTGGCGATAATATCGCCATTGGCTTTAACATCGTTACCGCCCAATAGCACAACCGGCAATTTAAGCCGACTGCAAATACTGATTATTTTTTCATTAGGCATACGCTTGGTGAAATGCGTGGCACCTATTACAAAGGCGATATAGCCGTTTTGATGAGATGGAGGGAGTAGTTTGCTTAGCTGATGCTCTGCTTTTATGTAGTAGTCAATCGGCTTTCCGTCGTTGATAACGCCCAGGGGCTTTGCGGCTTCCAGGTACCTATCGACCAGGTGTGTAGGGGCGATAAGCTTCAGTTTAAACTTTAAGCTGAGCCATTTCCTTATAGGTTGCTTTTTGTAGGTGGTGGCTTTTATACCCGTGCGCAGTTTAATAATGGCGGTGCGCAGGTTGTTGTGTAAATCTACAATGTGATCGTACTTTTCGGCCTTAATCTCGTTAATCGTGTCTGAAAGTGAAGGTTTTAGCAGCAGTAGTTTATCAACATAAGGATTATTGTCGTAAATGTACTTAAACCCCGGTTTGGTTAAAAAATGCACCTCGGCATCGGGCACCTGCTTTTTAATACAACGTACAACGGGTGTTGTATATATAATATCACCCATCGAACTAAAGCGGATTACCAGTATCTTCATGTTGCTGCCTTATCAGGAAATTTGGCTCCTGATTTTGTTGATTATCGAAGTTGAGGAATAGCCTTCCACAAAATTAATGGTTTTAACCTCGCCGCCGTTGGCTATCACTTCTTTTGCTCCAACTATATTCTCTACCGAATAATCGGCACCTTTTACCAAATAGTCGGGCAGCAGGGTGCTGATTAAATTTAGCGGTGTATCCTCTTCAAAAACTACTATCGCATCTACAAAAAACAAAGCTGCTAATATCGCTGCACGGCTATTCTGGTCGTTAACCGGCCTGCTTTCGCCCTTGATGCGCCTTACCGAGCTATCGGCATTAAGCCCGATAATCAGTTTATCGCCCAGTTCGGCAGCTTTGGCCAGGTAGGTGATGTGGCCAATATGCAGTAAATCAAACACGCCATTGGTAAATACCACCTTTTGTCCTTCACTTTGCCAACTTTGTACCAGGCTTTTAAGCGATGTCAGGTCATTGATTTTGCCGGTAAGTGTTTTTTCGAGGTCGATTCTCATGATGTTACTTTGGGGTAGAGACACGTATTTGTGTCTCCGTATGCAAATATGAATGTTTGGCAGGAGACGTAAATATGCGTCTCTACATTTTTTAATCAAACAAGTTATCAACCGCCTGGCACATAATATGACCTATCAGGATATGCATTTCCTGGATGCGGGCTGTAGTGTTTGATGGTACCACGATGTTTAAATCGCAGGCTCCGTTCATTTTACCGCCGTCCCGGCCAGATAATCCTAAACTTTTGCAGCCATATTGAGCAGCCGTTTCAAATGCGTTTAAAATTCCCTGGCTGTTGCCACTGGTAGATATGCCTATAAACAAATCGCCGGGCTTGGCAAAGGCTTCAACCTGGCGCGCAAATACCCTATCGTAATGGTAATCATTGGCAATGGCCGTCATTGCTGATGTATCTACTGTTAAAGCTATCCCTGGTAATGCTTTCCGTTCCTTTACAAAACGACCGGTTAATTCGGCTGCCAGGTGTTGTGCATCTGCCGCGCTGCCGCCATTACCTGCAAATAAAACTTTATTGCCGTTTTTGACAGTCGTGGTAATCATCTCACAGGCAGTTTCAATATCGCTTTGCAGTGTATCAATAACCAGTTTTATCGTGTTTTGATGATCTATAAGTTCTTTTAAAACCATTTTATAGTTTTGAATTGTTAATTTTTTAGTTTTCGGATATTCTTATTTGGTTCTAAAAAATCCTTTCGCTTTTAGCTTTCTGCTTATAGCTTTAAGCCTTCAGCTTCTTTCCATGTCTTTAATAATCTCGTCGATGGTTGTTGTGGCGCTGCCTACGTGGCGTATCACTATTGCTGCCGCATGGTTTGCTAATTCACAAGCTTCTTCAACAGACAGGCCCGAGGCAATAAAATAAGCCATGGTTGCTAAAACCGTATCGCCTGCACCGGTTACGTCAAACACTTCGGTTGCTTTTACAGGCAACGCTGTATACTTTGATTGGCTTAGTATTACCATTCCTTCTTCGGATAAGGTAACTACTATATACTCGGTGCCTGTTTGGTCAAAGATAACATTTGATGCTTCTTGCAGGCTTTCGATAGAATTTATCTTTTCTACTTTAGCCGCTTCGGCCAGTTCCTTGCGGTTTGGTTTGATAATAAATGCACCTTTATACTTTTCGTAATTGAGCCCCTTGGGGTCAATTACTACTTTTTTACCGTATTTGGTGGCCTGGATGATAACCCGCTGAGTTAATGATGGTGAAAAAAGACCTTTGTTGTAATCGGACAATATTACCATATCCGCCTGTTCAATATAACTGCCTAATTTATCAATCAGCTCATCTTCAATAGCTGCAGAAACGGTATCCGTTACTTCCCTATCTACCCTCACCAATTGGTGACTGCCCGCCAATACCCTGGTTTTAACCGTAGTAGGGCGGCTGCTATCCTTGATAATACCAAGGGTTTGTACGCCTTCGTTAGCCAGGATATCAAATACCTGTGTAGCTGCCGTATCATCGCCAATTACACCTGCCACAGAAACGCCCGCGCCAAGGGATACCAGGTTTTGCACTACATTGCCTGCACCGCCAAGGGTGTAGGTTTCTTTTTTAACATTTACAATAGGCACGGGCGCCTCTGGCGAAAGCCTTGTGGCACCACCTATTATATAATGGTCAACCATCAAATCTCCTATAACGAGTATTTGTGGTTTTGCACCTGATGATTGTATAGCGTGTACTTTATCTTTTAAGTTCATTAGTTCACTGGTTCATTTCGCTGCGCTTGTCATTGGTCATTATCGCTGCGCTGTCATTAGTCATTATCGCTGCGCTTGTCATTAGTCATTTCGCTGCGCTTGTCATTGGTCATTCGCTGCGCTGTCATTGGTCATTTCGCTGCGCTGTCATTAGTCATTATCGCTGCGCTTGTCATTGGTCATTTCGCTTCGATGTCATTAGTCATTTCGCTGCGCTGTCAATTGGCGTTTTACCTTTTACCTTTCGCCTTTACCTTTCACCATTTCTCTTCTTTTCAAATACCTTGCTAATCTCCGGTAATGATAACGCGTTTAAGCACATTTCCTTATACAGACCTCCTTTGCGGGCTGCTAAAATACCATAATGCATGTCCAGGTGGCCTTCCAGGCGGTGGGCATCGGGGTTTATGGATAGCATAACACCTTTTTGCAGCGCGTATTGGTGCCAGCGCCAGTCAAGATCAAGCCTTAGCGGGTTGGCATTTATTTCAATTATCACATTGTTGGCGGCACAGGCGTCAATTACTTTTTTATAATCAATAGGGTAACCTTTACGGCTTAACAGCAACCTGCCTGTAGGGTGGCCCAGTATGGTGGTGTAAGGGTTTTCAATGGCAGTTATCAGCCTTGATGTAGCTTTGGCCTCGTCCATTTTTAATATGGAGTGTACCGACGCCACGATGAAATCGAATTTTTTCAAGATCTCATCCGGGTAATCCAATGCGCCATCGTACAAAATGTCCGATTCGATACCTTTAAATATATGAAAGCCATCCAGCTTTTTGTTCAGGTGGTCAATTTCTTCCTGTTGTTGCAGCACGCGTTCAATGGTCAGCCCCTTTGCATAAAAAGCGCTTTTACTGTGGTCGCACATGCCCAGGTATTCCAGCTTCAGGGTATCCCGGCAGTAAAGGGCCATTTCTTCCACGGTGTTTACGCCATCGCTCCAGGTACTGTGGTTATGCAGGCTGCCTTTTAAATCGTGCCAGTTTATAAGTGTTGGCAGCGTGTTTGTTTCGGCCTTTTCAATAAACATGGTTCCTTCGCGCAGTTCGGGCTGCATCCAGGCCAGGCCTGCTTTGGTATATATGAGTTCTTCAGTCTCGGGTTGCTGAAGCGGAGTATTAATGCGATCTAAAACAGCCTGTACATGATCATCAGTGCCGGTATTTTTAAAAAGCTCTAAATAATAATCACCTTTTTCTACACAAACAATATCAACCAGTAAGCCATTCTTCAGCTCGCCCGAAATATGATTTTCGTTCTGCGCCACATTTTGTAATATTTCCGATGCTAAAAAAGCATCATAGGCAATCTGCTGATCTATACTGCCAATAACAATTACAAGTTCGGTAATGATATCATTCAGCCTCCTGAACTCGCCTGCAAAATGTTTCAATGCGCCGGGGAATACAGCTTTCACTGCGTCCATCAGTTCGTTAGCTTCTTTTTCGACCTGGGCAAACAGGAATTTGCCGTTGCTGGCCATCCTGAACTCGATTGCTTTACGGATTTCTTCCTGTGTTTTCAGTCCGAAACCTTTGGCCTCAATCAGGCGGTTTTCGTTACAGGCGTAAAAAAGTTCTCCTGTGTTTTCAATCCCAAGCTCCTTCCATATAATAGCCACTTTTTTTGGGCCGATGCCCTTAATGTGCATCATCTCTACCACGCCTTCGGGTGTTTGGGCAAGCATTTCTTCCATTTCGGCCATGGTGCCGGTTTCCAGGAGCTCGATGATTTTGCCGGCAATGCTTTTGCCAACGCCGTCAACCTTTTCCAGTTCGGCCAGTGTTTTACCGGCAATAGGGAAGGGGAGCTTATCAACTTTAAAAGCAGCATTAGCTATCGACTTAATTTTAAACGGGTTAACCTCATGCAATTCCATGAGTGGCGATAGTAAACGAAGTTTGCGGGCTATGGGTTTATTTTCCATAATTAAATTGAGCGGCAAAAATACAAAAAGCCATTGTAAAGACAGTGTTGTGTGATGGTTTGTTTTGCAGATGTGCAGATTTCAGATTTCAAATGTGCAGATGATTGAAGGTTAAAATAAAGTTCTGGGGCCTTTATCCAAATTTGTGTGAATTAGACTTTTAGAATGAACAATATCAAAACGAAACTTATGAAGTTTTTTAAACTTCGTAAATTTGATAGTAAGTTGCTAAAGTAATCAATACCATGATCCACATAAACCAGGACGAATTTCAAAAAAAACTTTTGCTTACACAGGTTTATTGTGATATGAAACTCAACACCGAAGGTAAACCGGCAGGTGAGATATTGAGAAGTATTAACCCCGTAATTAATGGAAAAGCTATTTTTTCTTTCAGACGAGTAAGGTTCTTCGGTAACTCTGAAGAAGAAACAAGGGTAATTTGGAATATAGATCCCACAAAAAACGGGAATGAAATAATTTATGATAAATTGTTTCAACTGCAATTGGCGCACAAAATGCAAGCCGTTAGCATTTTGAATTCAAATGAAGTATATCAGGGTGAAATAGTAGTTGCAGAGGTAGATTGTGTAATAGTCGACGGATTTTCGGAGAAGGAATCACTTGGCATAATAGATAAACGCGATTGTCCGCCCATTGATACCTGGTTTTACATGGCCAGGAATAATTGGGGGCGAATATTGTATGCGTGGATACCTCGAAAATTTGTTCCGCTTGTTAAGGCCGCAACGGAAGTTAATACACTATCTACTGTTGTATGGCTTGATGAGTTTATAAAAGACGGCAGGGATAAATTGTTATTGTAAACGTTAAAACCAAAGAATTATGCCCGATTACAACCAAATCCTTTACGCCACCGAAGTGCATTCCGTTGAAGGAATTAAGCAATATTTTATTGATGGAGGAAGCCCAAACGACGTTCATGATGGCGTGCCGCTTTTTACCACCATGGTCGAGATGTATTACCGCAGCCCCAAATTTAAAGATTGTATCCGGGCGTTTATTGATGCCGGTTTGGAGTTTGAAGACCAGTCGCTTTTGGCTGTGCTGGCGCATGATGTTGAAAAGTTAAAATCGTGCATTATTAATGATCCACAAATTATAACAAAAACATACGCGATACACCATAATACCTATACGCCACTTACCGGCGCAACTTTGATGCATTACTGCGCCGAATATAATAGCCTTGCCTGTGCCGAAGTGCTGTTGCAATACGGTGCCGATGTTAATGCCAAAGCTGCCCTTGACCAATACGGTTTTGGCGGCCATACACCAATATTCCATACGGTAAATCAAAATGGCAATAGCTCAATTGATATGCTCCACCTCCTGCTGCAAAATGGTGCCGATTTATCAATCACTGTTAAAGGCCTTATTTGGGGTAAAGGGTATGAGTGGGAAACGCTGATGCCAGCTGTTAACCCGTTAAGTTACGCCATGATGGGCTCGTTACCCCAGGTTCACCGTAAAGAGGCGACTGTAATGGAAATAGTAAGCTTGTTGTTGAAACACGCGTACGGAATTGATTACTTACCAAATAATGTACCCAATGCTTATTTAAAAAGGGGATAGGCTTACTTAAAGGTATAACGTACACATTATTGGATTTGCTAATTTTAAGATATAATTTAGAAAGATGAAAATTGCTATAGCTTCGCCACCAATGCCGGCATCTATTAAAGAGGGTTTGCAACAGGCCGAATTTTTGATCCAGGAAGCTGCAAATCAACAGGCAGAGATCATCTGTTTTCCCGAATCTTATATCCCCGGTTACCCTGCTGAAGAATTTGGGGTAGAGGCAAGTTCCCCCGAAAAAATGCGTGTGGCTTTAGCAGAAGTATGCGCCATGGCGGCAACAAATTCAATAACTATTATAATGCCCATGGATTGGTATACCATTGGCGGTGTTTTAAACATAGCCCATGTAATATCAAAAACAGGCGAGGTGTTGGGTTATCAAACCAAAAACCAGTTAGATCCTACTGAAGATAACATCTGGATCCCCGGAACCGAGCGCCAAATTTTTGAAGTAAATGGCGTTAAATTTGGTATCACCATATGTCACGAAGGTTTCCGCTACCCCGAATCGGTACGGTGGGCAGCCCGCAATGATGCTAAAATAGTATTTCACCCGCATTGTACAGGCAGTAATATGCAGGGCGTTGAGCTTACGGAATGGGGCAGCAAGGACAATCCATATTATGAAAAGGCCATTATGCTAAGGGCAATGGAAAATACCATCTATTTCGCCAGTTCGAACTACGCATTTAAATATCCCGATTCGGCCAGCTGTATTATTGCACCGGATGGTACATGCGTAGCTCACGAAATTTATGGTAAAATAGGGGTGATTGTTGCCGACATTGATCCTGATTTAGCTACAGGCTTGTTGGCCAGGAGGTTTAAACCACAACTCTACATTTAAGTATACTGTCTTCCTGTATATAATATTGCACTATGGTCAATAGTGTTTTCGTTGCCCCAAAAAGCCTTTTGGTAATTCTACCTAAAAAGGCAAGCACTTATACGCGATGTAAAACAGGTAATAATACGTTCGCGTTTGCGTGAATCTCCTGATAGATTTTTTTCGGCGCCTGCCGACTTTAGCCCTTGATTAAACAATAAAGAAATTTTGTTTCAATCAGCATAAGTTTATTTATTAAAAATCTCTAAAATCTATCCAAATGAAAAAGATCTATTTATTACAGTTACTGGCGGTTGTTGTATTGGCAATAACTTCTTGCGGTAAAGACGGAGCAGTAGGCCCTGCCGGGCCTGCCGGTTCACAAGGTACAACCGGTGCTGCCGGAGCAGTAGGCGCAACCGGTGCCGATGGAACCAAAATTTACTCGGGCACTACTGCCCCTGCGGCAACGCTCGGTATCAATGGCGATTTTTACATCAATACCGCAACAAGTGGCTTTTATGGTCCCAAAACCGCCGCTGGCTGGGGTTCGCCTTTTAGCTTAAAGGGAGCAATAGGCGCAACCGGCGCGACTGGTGCGGCCGGGGCCGATGGTTCAACCATTAAAAGCGGCAATGTTGCACCCGGTGCAGCAGTAGGTGCCGATGGCGACTATTATTTGAACACTGCTACCTACTTATTTTACGGGCCCAAAATTGGCGGTACATGGCCGGCCCCAATTAACCTGAAAGGGCCAAAAGGCGATCCCGGTACTGCAAATGTTATTTACTCTGATTGGTTTACACCGCCATCGTATGTAAAAACAACCGTTTTTAGCACAAGCACCTTTACATACAATGTTGTTGAACCCAAAATAACCCAGGATATATTAGATAAAGGCGTTGTGGTGGTTTATGCCAAGTTGAATGGCTACAACCCCGTGATCTGGCCAACAGACCAGGTGTCGCCATTGCCTGTTGTAGTTAATTACTTAAGCGGTACAACCCCCGAAATTGATATCTGGTCGGGCCTTTATACATTGGGTAATGTGCAAATCAGCATGAAAAATAACAACAACGTTTATGGCAGTATTTCAAATGCCCATAGTTACAGGTATGTGATTATACCTGGCGGAGTACACATAGCTGCCGTCAAATTGAAAAACTATAATGAATTGAAAGCGGCGTTGCATATTCAGGATTAATTATTAGCCTGCTGTAAATAATATTGAACAAACAATGTCGGGTATAATTACTGAGGCATTGTTTGTTTTTTGCATTTAAAAAAGGAAGATCATAAGGTAAAGGCAAATGGTTTTAACATGTTTATCAAATTACTAAAGATACCTCTTGAATACAGTTCTGTGCATCTTGTCTTCCGGCCAAATCTCTATCCTATAAAAATCATCGCCGGCATCTCCAACTACCGACTCAAGGTTTGACGAATATACTCTTACGCTATAAGTACCTGGGTGCACCCTGATTTCTAATTAAACAGCAGAGGTTGGGCAATAGAGTATTTGTATAATCCCCGATTTTACTACCAAGCCTCCTTCCACAACATGATCAAAGTCACTTAAATCTAACGATGTATTTTTGGTATCTACTAATTCTAATTCGCCTTTTATTGGTCCGTAACATTCGGTACTGACCCCTAACACGCCATCTTCAATTGCAAGCCTATCATCAAAAGCTTCCGCTGTCCAAAAATTATCAGATGCAGTATCGCCCTCAGAACCTTTGTCAAAAATATAGAATTGATTATGCGATGTATAGAAATTAAGATGATGGACCATTATAGATTTAATTGTTTACTAAAATAAGAAGAGGCCGTATCATAAATCAAATGATGCGGTCTTTTTATTTTACGGCGGATAAATCGATTTCAAGTAGTTTTTTGATGTTGATTTCGAACTAACGAATATTCTTGATTAAGAACGAGTGAAA
>NZ_JBFUIA010000044.1:0-49572 GCF_056402115.1 Mucilaginibacter sp. P4_C11
ATTTTATTGATTTCTGGTGATCGGAAATTTTACTTCTGAAAAAAAAGAGTTTCATTTATTATTGCTCCTTAAACCATCTTTTTATTTTTCGAAATAGCCCTTCAAGTTTTAGGAATTTTAAAATACGGCAATTTTATTTTTTTGCTTTTTAACGCTCAAAACCCCGGGAGTTTTTATGGCATGTTTTTAGTCGATTACTGTTCAGGAAACCGAAAATGTTTATCACTTAAGCCCATATAAATTAGGGATTTATGCGATTAACAATATGCTTCCTGGAGCTATTAATAATATATAAATCACTTAAAAAATTAAAACTATGTTAATCGTATTAGAAGTTGCAGCATTTTTAGCAGTTATTGTATTACCGTTAATTCCAGCTAAAAAAGTTGCGAAATAATTAGGTATCAAACCCCATCAATAATTTATAATCATTAAAAAATTAAAATCATGTTAATCGTATTAGAAGTTGCCCTGTTTTTAGCAGTTATCATCGTTCCTTTGATCCCAGCTAAAAAAGTTGCGAAATAATTAAGCATTACATTTAGTTGTAAACAGAAGATGGATAGCATTAGGCTACCCATCTTTTTTGTTTTATATGGGTAGGTTGTTATTGTTGATTTAAATACATATCCAATTGCCCGTACAACTGTTGTTTATCACTCGGGCTTTTGGCAGCGTTGATAACTACGCTGCCCGCTTTATTGGTAATAAGGTAACGGGGCATATAAACCATTGCTGTATCGTTGCCAAGCGCGTTGTGATATAAGTTGTCATACGCTTTATCGTTAAGGAAAATATGGCTGCCGTCTATTTTATATTTTTCTATCTGTTGTTTCCAAAAATACCGGTTACCCCGGGATATATACAGGTAAGCTATGTTGGCGTTTGTTTTGTATCTCGATTTTAAGGGTTGGGTAAAGTTTTCAAACTCGGCCAGGCAGGGGCCGCAGGTTGTGCCCCAAAAATCAACATACACCACTTTGCCTTTGAAATTATCAGCTATCAATTTTTTAAACGAGACGTTGCCTTCGTTAATATTAATAAATTTGACATCCTGTGGTGTATTCAATACCATCACTCCCAAAAGCTTTAAACCCAAAAACACAATTGCCAGGCTAACTATGTGCACTAATGATTTAAGAAAGCCTGTTTTATTGGTCTTTACGAACTTGCTGAACATATAAATACCAACGATTAGGAACAACATGCTAAAGAAAGCTTTAAATACGATAAGGAATGTTAAAGCCTGGTTACGCTCAAATGCTTTATCTAAAATTGCCGCTTTATCCTGCTTGCTAAAACTGTAAACGTCCTGCACTGCGTAAATAACCTGTTCTCTCACTTCTGTTTGCCAGGCAAGGTAATGCGTTCCGATATCGATTAATAACAAGGGCACGAATGCCAGTAAGATAGCCCCAATCCAAAAGTTTACTGATCTGATCATGACTTAGGCGATTATAACGTTCAAAATTCAATGCAGCTGGCTTTGCATATAAGTTGCCCTGCCAGTAAGTTGAATTTTAGCAGTACTATCAAGCCGACCGGGATGGAACTGTCCGGCGGGCTTTTCATCAACTTTAAGGCTGCTTTTGCCCAGTAGCGAGTAGTTAAGCATGTTAATACGATTGCTTTTTGTAATGCTTACATATGAGCTGTCGGCCGCCACCACATCCAATTTTTTAACCGACAGGTTGTTTACATCATAATGACTGCCATCAGCAACATGCAGTTTTAAAGAATCGGCACTGTTTAGGTTGCCGGCTATAGTTACGAAAGCGAATTTAATGTCGACAGATTGAATATCGTCTGCAAAAATCTTTACGATATCAGCCTCATCATTCCAGTTCCTGGCGTTGTTATCAAATTTGTCTCTTACCCGGAAAGCGATAAACAGCGTGTCGTTTTTCACTAATGTTTCAAGGTTTTCCTTTAATTCGCTGTTCACCGTCACCGCGTTGCCGCCGGGCTGTGTTGCTTTGTTGTTTTTACCTATCCAGATCCGGGCCATCCACTGTTCAAACCCGCCGGTTTCTTTCATCTTTAATGATCCATCTATCACTATATATTTAAATGCTGGCGAAACAGGCTTGGTAACAAATACACTGTTATCCTGTGGGTACAGGTCGCGGGTAAAGTTGCCCTTGTTATACTGGGCTTTAAGGAGCAGATTGTAGGCCAGTAATGATACCGGGATACAGGTAAAAAGTATGATGATTAATTTTGTGCTGGTTTTCATAAATTGATATTAAGGTTTAGCTGTTAGGTTTATTCATAAACTCCTGGTACCTGCTTTGCAAATCGTTTCCAGGGATTCCAAGCATCTGCATTTTTTTAAACAAGAGGGGCAATTCTTCGTCCATAAACTGGTCTCGCCTTGTTTTCAGGATGTTTTTTGCGGCGTTGGCCTGTACAAAATAGCCCATGCCACGTTTGGTGTAAATTATTTCCTGGGTTTGCAGGTGCTCATATGATCGCATTACTGTATTGGGGTTAACCTCCAGCATAACGGCAAGCTCACGTACTGAAGGTATTTTTTCATCCTCCTGCCACACCTTTAGCTGTATTTTGTCGCACACATAATCTGCTATTTGCAGGTATATGGCTTGTGTATTGTTAAAATCCATGGTTTTTACCTTTGAGGGTTACAATTCTTTTTCTTTAAGCCTAAACCAGGTTATTAACCATAAAAAAGGTATGCTTATCACAAGCAGGGCGTAAAATACTGCGTTGTATTTATTACGTACTTCCATGTTGTATGATATATAATTAACACTGTTGTGCTTTTTCTTCACAAACCAGTTGTTAATCTCCATTTCGGAATAGGGCATTGCAGAGCGAATTCGTGTCCAGGTGGATTCTTTTACTTCTTTATGCCCTACAATATTGTGGTTTACATCGTAATAGGTTTCGCTGATGTTGGCAATAACAGGTTTTCCGGTATCTACAGTTACTATCCGCCTGGCTACCAAAGGATTTAAAATTATCACCCCAAAAAACACAACAATTACCAATATCGCCGATTTTATAAATACGTAGCGCTTAAACAACACCRAACAAAATAACGCCACACTTTGAAGTATCAGGAATATGAAAAGAAATATCAATTCTTCCTGATCCCAATTCGCGGTGTACAGTAAGTTGTTACTGCCAACCAGTTCCCGGTCAATATAATGGCCAATGGCTATCAAAGGGTATATTATGGCAACAAAACAAACCGGGAAAACAATGATGCTGTATATTACGGCCACAACAAATTTTTCAAACGCCGATGCGGGGAGCATTAAAGCCTGGATGCCGGCATGTTTAGTATTAAACTGACTTAAAATGGTGGTGGCAAAAATGCTTCCGACTACTATCATGCTTAAAAAAAACAGGTTTTTCTGAGAGCGCTTATCAAAGCCTTCAAACGATGATATATTGTATATGGTGAGGCCGGCAATGATCCCTGCCATGGCCAGCATACCCAATATATATAGCTGCCGATTTTCGGCCCATTGCTTGCGTACCAGCAACCAAATTCTGTGTATAGAAACTTGCATGTCTTTTTTTAGTTAAATTGTGAAAGCACCTGTTGTTTTTCGGTAAGTACGGCGTTAAAAAACATCTCCATATCCAACCTTGAGTTTTCTTTTTTATGGTTAATGGCTACCACGGCGTAGCCTTTTAAGGCACCCTCGCTGTAAATGGGGCTGGCAACGTCGTTAAGGCTCATTACCTGCTTAAAGGCAAGCTTATCGGTTATATTTTCTACAGGTTGGTTGAGGATAATTTGCTGGTCYTCCAGTATCATTACATAATCAATCAGGCTATCCAGGTCTTTTACCTGGTGGGTACTGATGATGATGAGCTGATCATCCTTAATTACGCCGGCAATAATTTTGCGAAATTGCTTTTTGGATGGAATATCCAGGCCATTAGTTGGCTCGTCCATCAGCAATACCTTTGCCTGGGTGGCCAGCGCGAAGCTTATCAACACTTTCTTTTTCTGTCCATAGCTCATGCGCTGTAGTTTGTTTTCCTGCGGAATTTCAAACTCAGTTAAAAAGCGGTAAAACATATCATGGTCAAACGCAGGGTAGAAGGGAGCATAAATACTGAGGTACTTTTTGATAGATACATTGGGTAGATAAATTTCCTCAGGTAGGAGGTAAACCTGCTGCAAAAACTCAGGCGACCGCTGTGCCGGGTTTTGACCGGCCACATCGCAGGAGCCGCTTAGCGGAAACAAAAGCCCGCAAATATTATGTAGCAAGCTGGATTTGCCTGCGCCGTTGCGCCCGAGCAGCCCATAAATATGTCCCGGCTTTATGCGTAAGTTAAGGTTGTTAAGTACCAATTGATTTTTTTGGTACCCAAAGTTTAGGTGGTTAATGCTAATCATGCAGTTTAATTTAGTGTACTACTATATTAGTACACTGCAATAATAATACAGATTCGTTAAAACTCCAAATTTTAAATGAAATTTATTTTAGTATCAAGCACTTAGTATCAAGTATCAAGACAGGAAGAAAAGGAGGACTGCAATTGCTATAGATAGGGGATGTGAGATAAAGACAGCTAAGCTGTATTGGTTAAAACTTTTGCTCAATAAAAAAGGGTTAACGATTTGCCTCGTTAACCCTTTTTCTGGTTGTTAAATTTTAAATTGTTAATTTTCCAATACGGTAACCTTTACCGACGATTTGTTTTGCGCGTCGTGGTAAATACGGTGGGTTGCTTTCTGGAAATCGGCATCGGTGGCCTGGTATATATCTACAAACTTTTGGGGATTGCGGTCAACCAGCGGGAACCAGGAGTTTTGTACCTGGATCATAATGCGATGACCTTTCCTGAAGGTGTGGCCAACATCGGGCAGCGCATATTTTACTTCGGTAACTTTACCAGGAACAAATGCTTCCGGTTTTTCAAATGAATTACGGAAACGGCCCCTGAACACTTCGCCACGGATAAGCATCTGGTAACCGGCAAGGGTTACATTTTTAGGGTTGGGGTTTGCATTTGGGTAATCATCGGGGAAAACATCAATCAGCTTTACTACATAGTCAGCATCGGTACCGGTTGTTGATGCAAACAGATCGGCTATTACAGGGCCTGTCAGGGTCATGTCTTCTGTAAGGGTATCTGTTTGGTAAACCTTAACATCAGGCCTGCGGCCGGCAAAACGTTGGTCGTCCAGCATATATTCGCGGGTACGGCCTTTTTGAATGCCGTCCTGGTAAGGTACGGGTGCATTCGGATCACTTACATATTCGTCAAAACTATCAGCTGCCGATGGGGCAGTGAACGATAGTTTTCCATCAGGCTGAAAATAAAGCGTTTTTTCGGTGGTGTTTTTTGGCGGCCAGGTTTCAAACTTTTTCCATTGGTTGCTGCCGGTTATGAATATGCTGGCCTCGGGTAATTCCATTTTGCCTTCATCTTTCAAATAGTAATTGAAAAACGGAAGCTCGATGTTTTCGCGGAACCACTCGGCCGTATTCGACCCGAAATTCTGATCGGCAAAAAGCGTAGCATCTTTGCTTTCCCATCCGCCGTGGAACCATGGGCCCATAACCAGCATGTTTTTATGACTTTGCGGGTTTTGTTTTTCCAGTGCATCATACACATGCAAGGCGCCAAAGCAGTCTTCTGCATCAAAAAAACCTCCGACAGTCATGGTAGCAGGTTTGATGTTGACTAAATGCGGGCGGATGTTCATTGCTTTCCAAAACTCATCATAATTAGGGTGCGACATTAAATCGTTCCAGAATTTGATAGAATCGCCCATGTATTTCTTTTTGAAATTGGGCAAAGCACCCATTTCCAGGTAAAATTTGTAGTTATCCTTAAATACTGGTTTAATATTGCTTTTAAATTCTTTTGGCGTAATAGGCTTGGGACGGGGGATGCCAAAACCAGTATAAAAGTTAAACGCATCCATCATCATAAACGCACCGTTGTGGTGAAAATCGTCGCCTATAAACCAATCGGTAACCGGGGCCTGTGGCGATACAGCCTTCAACGCAGGATGTGCGTTTGGCAACGAGGCACTGGAGTAAAAGCCAGGGTAGGAGATGCCTTCGATACCAACGCGGCCATTGTTGTTGGGCAGGTTTTTTACCAGCCAGTCAATGGTATCATAAGTATCGGTGCTTTCGTCAATATCGGTTTTGCTCTTTTTCTTATCTAATATAGGGCGTACATCTACGTAATCGCCTTCACTCATCCACCGGCCACGCACATCCTGGTAAACAAAAATATACCCTGCCCTGGCAAACAACATATTTTGACCAAGCGTGCGCCTGTATTCGTTTTCGCCATAAGGGGCAACGGTATACGGTGTACGCGTCATCATGATGGGGTACTTTTTTGATTGATCTTTAGGTAGATAAATGGAAGTGAAAAGTTTTTTACCGTCGCGCATAGTAATGTACTTTTCCATCTTGGTGTAGTTGTCCTTGATGTAGGTCGCATCGTCAGATGGCGGGGCTGTTTGTGCGCCCGCGAGCGAACAGCATAAAGCAAGCCCTAAGCAGAGTAGCAGTTGTTTCATAAGTCAGTCAGTTAATTTAAACTGCAATTTAATAAATAAAGCCAGGTTTAGGCTGTTTACCAACTTAATTGTTACAATGCGCCCGAAAATTATGCACAGTTAAACCGGCCGATCTGTTTGCAAATTGACCGGTTATTATTTCGAGGCGCTATTATTTGCCATCGTAAGCATCCTGCAAATCCTTAACAATAAGCTTATCCATTTTCATCATGGCTTGCATCGCCCTTGCCGAGCCTTCACGGTCTGCTCCATATAAAACCCTGGTCAGGGTGTCGGGTACTATTTGCCACGACAGGCCAAATTTATCTTTCAGCCATCCGCAGCGCGATTTTTGGCCTCCTTCGGATAGTTTTTCCCAAAAGTAATCTACTTCTTCCTGGTCTTTACAGTCAACAAACAACGATATAGCCTCGTTGAATTTAAACATTGGGCCACCATTAAGTGCCATAAACTGCTGCCCTGCTAAACTGAATGTACCCGTCATTAGTCTCCCTGTTTTGCCCGGGCCCACATCGCCGTACCGGGCAAGGTCGCCTATGGCTGATCCTTCAAATACAGCGATATAAAAATTGATGGCTTCTTCGGCATTATTGTCGAACCATAAAAACGGGGTGATCTTTTGTCTGATTTCCATAATAGTTGGGTTGTTGAATTGGTTTTGAATGATCAAATGTAGCTGTTAACAGGCCTTATTAATACGGGGCGATCAAGACATTTTAGTGGGGCATTTACGGCGTGTATTTAAAATATCAAAATGGATAATCTTATTAATCAATAATATATATTTTCTTTTGGGTTATTATTTTAACGTAATTTAACATATTGGACATATTTAGCGTGTATAAATCATTTTCTTCATGATTTCTTAATTCTTTCATGTTATGCCAACAATTCGGGCTTAACACTGCGGTAATAGTTTTGCAAGAAAAATTAACTTGCGATGGAAAAAAATTTACTTAAGGTTTCTCGATGGTTACTTATTATAATTACCTCGGTATTTATGTGTGGTAACCTGTACGCCCAGAATACAACAATTAGGGGTATTGTTTTGGATGAAAATAATCAACCTTTTCCGGGGGTGGCTGTTCAGATTAAAGGAACCTCAACGGGTACGGTTACAGGCCGCGAAGGCCGTTTTACCATTGGCGCCTCAAAAGGCCAGGTGTTAACGTTTAAATTCCTTGGTTACGCACCGCAGGAGGTTGAAATTGGTACCGACCCCAATCTTTCGGTAACAATGAAAACCGATTCAAAGGCACTAACCGAAGTAGTAGTAACTGCCTACGGTATTAAAAAGGAAGTAAGGAAAATTGGCTACTCTGTTCAGGAAGTTAAAGGCCCTGATTTGGTTAAAGCCCGCGAACCTAACCCCATCAACTCTTTAGCAGGTAAAGTTGCTGGTTTAACGGTAGGTACCAACGCCGAATTATTGGGCAGGCCCGAAATTGTTTTACGTGGTAGCAAGGATTTACTTTTTGTGGTTGATGGCAGCCCGATTAACTCTGATACCTGGAATATAAGCCCTGATGATATTGATACGTATACTATATTAAAAGGTCCCAATGCGGCCGCGTTATATGGTTCAAGAGGTATAAACGGTGCAATTATCATCACCACAAAAAAAGGAACAAACGATAAAAAAGGCTGGGAGGTTAACGTAAACAGCAGTACGTTGTTTGAAGGTGGCCTTATTGCTGCCCCCCAGGCACAAACCGAATACGGTCGCGGTAATGCTTACCACTATGAGTACCAGGCTAAAGATAACAGTAACGTTTATGTACCTGCTGCCGATGCTTTGTACGATAACGGAAACCGTTTAGGTGAATACGGCCCACGTTTTGAAGGCCAGTTACTGCGTCAGTACGATAGCCCTTACAATAGCGTTACCGGCGTACGTACACCAACTCCATGGATTGCACGTGGTAAAGACAACTTCGCAAATTTCAGACAAACCGGTATTATATCTACCAACAACGTTGCTGTTGCAGCAAGCGGTTCTAATTACAATATCAGGCTGTCATATACTCACCTTTACCAAAAGGGTATGTTCCCGAATACAAAGTTAAACTCTGATAACTTCAGCCTTAACTCCAGCTATAACATTACATCAAAGCTGAGTATTGACGGAAGCATGAACTTTAACAAACAATATACGCCAAATATTCCTGATGTGAGTTACGGCCCTAACAGTTATATTTATATGTTTAAGGTATATGGCTCGGCAGATTATGACGTACGCGATCTGAAAGATATTTATAAAGGCCCAATGGGGGTGCCTAACCTGGTACAATATGCACAGGAATATGGCCGTTTGAACAACCCATGGTTTATGGCCGAAAAATGGCTGCGTGGTCATGACAAGACGGATATTTATGCTTATTTACGTTTAAACTATAAAATTTCTAAAGATCTTAACCTGAGCTTGCGCTCACAGGTATCTACCTGGAACCAGCAGAGAACCGAGCAAGTACCTTCGTCAGCAAACTTAAATGCCTATACCTCATGGTATAAATTTGGCTGGTATGGCGATTACCGCGAAGACGACCGTAAGTTGTTTGAAAACAACACCGATTTGCAATTGAATTATAACAAAACCTTTGGCAAATTCATATTTACAGGTTTATTAGGCGCCAACTCACGCTCATTTACCTATGATTCCTTCTATGGCACTACTCGTGCTTTGGCTATTCCAAACGTATACGGTTTGTCAAACTCGTTACAACCTGCGCTTACCTATAACTGGAATTCAAAAATGCAGGTGTATAGCGGTTACTACTCGTTTGATATTGCTTACGATAAGTATCTTAATATCAATACAACAGGCCGCGTTGATAAATTATCGACCTTCGCTTCAGGTCATGACACCTTCTTTTATCCATCAGTTTCATTATCTACAGCGGTTTCTGATTATGTTGACTTGCCAGAAGCCATCAGCTTCTTAAAATTCCGTGCTTCTGAGGCGGTACTTAAAAGTGGATTAACAATGTCGACCATTGGTACAGCTTATAAGCAAGTTTTAGGCACCGGTGCAACTACCAACACATTGCTTGGTTATGGAACTGAACTGTATAGCTCATATGACGGGCCAACCTATTCAAACCAGGATGCTGCCTCTTATACAACATTGTATAATAACAGCGCGTCGGTGGCATACGCTAATACAAAAGCCAATCCAGATTTGCATTCTTTAAAAAGGGTATCTTATGAAGGTGGTATGGATATCAAGTTCCTGAACAATCGCTTAGGTTTGGATGTAACTTATTTTGATACACAGAATGGCCCGCAAATTTACCCGTTCCCGGTTGATCCGGCAACTGGTTATAATGCCCAAAACGAAAACGCGGTTACCACCAAAAGGGCTGGTTTCGAAATAGCGCTAACAGGTTCGCCTTTCCGTAACAAGGACGGATTTTCATGGGATGTTAACGTAAATTACTCTACATTCAAAGAAACGCTTACATCAATTGGTTACGGAACTAACTCAAGCATAGCGCTTGTACCTAATCACAGCTTTGCCGTTGGCGATAGGGTGGATGAAGTTTATGGAACCAAATTTTTAAGAGATGGTACCGGTAATATTGTTTATGATGCAAGTGGCGCTTTATTAAAGGCATCAGGATCAAACAGCCAGTTATATGGTTCATTGGGCCATTTAAATCCTGATTTTACCTTTGGTATCAACAACAGGTTCTCGTACAAAAACTTTAGCTTCAGCTTCCAGGTTGACGGCCGTATAGGCGGGGTTATTTACGATTATAACTATTATGCCGCAAGGCAGGGTGGTACCGATCTATCTACCGTTAACGGTGTAATTGGTGCCGCACGTTTAGCGGAGTGGCAATCAACTAAAACCGGTACACAAGCGCCAACTCCTTCATTATTAGGTAATGAAAGCGGAGCCGGTGTTAAAATTGTAAGCGGTACGCCTAAATTCCAAAATGGTGTTATATCCAACATAGGCGACCTTACTTTTGCACCTAACACAACTCCAATAACTGTTCAGGGGTATTTGAACGGTAACGTTAAATCTATCGACGAATCATTCATGATCAGCAGGTCATTCGCCAAATTACGTGAGGTTACCCTTGGTTATAATATTCCATCTAAATATCTGCAAAACAGGGCTATTAAAGCGGTATCAATATCATTGGTAGGCAGAAACCTCTTATACTTTGCAAAACGTAAAGATTTCGACATCGACCAATATGCTTCTGGTTTCGACTCGACTACCGGTACTACCGGTGGTGCCCAGTCAAATGGCGCATTACAAAGTACAACTGCACGCAGGTACGGGTTTAACCTAAACGTAACATTCTAAATTTTATAAAACATATTTATAAAGATGAAAGCTTTTAAAATAATAACAGCAGCCGTTGTGTTGACGATGTCAATCACGAGCTGCCAGAAGGGAAACCTTAATTTGAATCCCAACGCGGTTAACGCGAACTCGGCGATCCCGGTTTCACTAATAGTTAACCACCTTACCGCTATATTGGTTAGATCAGATGAGATGCCATTTGGTGGTGATGTTTATAAAAACAACCAGTTCCAGGTATCTAACTATGCCAAATATTGGGGTACAAATGAAGATAGCTGGTCATACAGCGCTCATAGTTACGAGATATTGAAGTATGCTGTACAATTGGAGTTCCAGGCAAAAACTCAGTTTGGAAATACAACCAACAAGTATTTTGCAATATCAAAATTCTTCCGCGCGTACTCGGCAGTTTGGTTAGCACAAAGGGTAGGTGATATTCCGATGACCCAGGCAGGCGATATTGCAAATTATGTTACGCCGGCTTTTGATACACAGCACGATGTTTATAAAAACTCATTGAAACTGTTGGACGATGCTAATGCTATTTTAGCTGCTCTGGGTTCACCGGGAACTGTTTTGGATGGTGGCGATATTTTTGCCTTAACCAACCTGCAATGGCAAAAAGTTATCAATACTTACCGTTTAAGAGTATTGATAAGCTTAAGCAAAAGAGCCGACGATAATGCCGATTTAAACATAAAATCGCAGTTTGCCGCTATATTGGGTAACGCAGCTACCTATCCTATAATGACAAGCAATAGTGATAACGTTGTTTACAAATATACAACTGCAACGCCATATCCTATTTTCGCTTCAGGTAGCAACTCGTATAATAACTTTATGAATGTGGGTAAACCAGTACTGGATATCACAACATCTACACAAGATCCTCGTACATATTTAATGGCTACTCCGGTGAAAACTACTGATGTTGGTAATTTCGCAAACTATATCGGCGCTGATCCGGGTACAGCTTTGGCGACACTACAAAACGAAGGCCCTACCGGTAAATATTCGTTTTTTAATGCTCAACGTTATTTGGGTGATGCTACAGGCAGTAAAGCCGAGCCTTTTATTTTTATTGGTTATCCTGAAATGAGCTTCAACATTGCCGAAGGTATCAATAGGGGCTGGGTTCCAACACTTACCGCCGCCGATGCTAAAACCTGGTACGATAAAGGTATTGCTGCCTCGTTCAGCAACTTCGGTTTAAATGTTGCCACAAACTCAACAGTAACTATATCAGATGCAGCGGGTAAAAGTCTTGGCACGGTTACCACAGATAACGCCACATTCCTGGCCAATGTGAGCTATAATGTAGCGTCGCCAACTACAGCCCTTGCTCAAATTTTACAACAAAAATATGTGGCCTTGTTCATGAACTCTGGCTGGGAAGCATTCCTTAACCACCGCCGTACCGGCTTACCTGCGCAATTTAGCGAAGGTGGTACTGGTATTGGCACTGCAGGCGGTAAGTTGCCGCGCCGTTGGTTATATCCTTTAGATGAAATTAATGCTAACGGTGCCAATTACCAAAAAGCAATAAGCAGCCAGTTTGGTGGCACCGATGATGTATTTAAAGATACATGGTTAACAAAATAAAATCAACCTGAACAATACACTTTAAAAAACAGGGGCTTAGCAATAAGCACCCTGTTTTTTACATTAAAACCGATATGAAAAAACTACAATTATTATTAATAGCTACTTGTATTGCTACAGGTGTTAACGCACAGGTTGCCGATAGCGCCAAACGCAAAGTTGAATTACAGG
The DNA here is from genome assembly GCF_056402115.1 of Mucilaginibacter sp. P4_C11. NCBI lineage: Bacteria > Pseudomonadati > Bacteroidota > Sphingobacteriia > Sphingobacteriales > Sphingobacteriaceae > Mucilaginibacter > Mucilaginibacter sp. P4_C11. The sequence continues at coordinate 12,624 of NZ_JBFUIA010000044.1, forward strand.
GGGCTGTAAACTTTCGCGATTTGGGTGGCTATACAACCAAAGATGGCCACCATATAAAATGGGGTAAAGTTTACCGCAGCGCAGATATGAGTAAGCTTACCGACCAGGACCTGGCAGAGTTAAACAAAAGAAACATAGCCTATGATGTTGACTTGCGTGGTACGCAGGAGTCAAAACAGGCGCCTGATCGTATGAATCCAAATACCGACTATATCTTGTGCCCTGCCGGAAGCGAAAATGTTGGTAACATGATGAATAGCTTTAAAAATGTGAAAGGCAACGGCGATTCTATCCTGATAAATTATTACAGCAACATAACGCCATTGGCCGATAGGTATAAACCAATGTTTGGCAAACTTTTAAACCTGCCGGCAGATAAAAGCCTTGTTTTTCATTGCACCGCAGGTAAAGACCGTACAGGTATAGGCGCGGCCTTAATTTTGTACAGCTTAGGCGTTCCTTATGAAACTATTATGGATGATTATAAGGCCACAAACTATTACCGCACCGCCGAGAACGTCAAAATGGAAAAGATGATGGTAAAAGCCATGAACATTGACGAAACTGTAGCCAAAAACGTAATGGCCGCCAACCCCGAATATCTTGATGCAACATTCAGCCAAATTAAAAAGCAATATGGCTCGGTTGATAACTACCTTAAAACCCAAATTGGATTAACCAACGACGATATTAAAAAGCTAAAAAAGAAATTTTTAGAATAGTACTGAAATGCTGGAAGCCCAAAGCATAATGCTGAAAGCTTCATATGGGTATCAATTGCTTCAATACTGAAAAACTGTCGCTGCAACTGCAGGGCAAATGCATGTAATTGGGTTAACATAACTTAACATATTTCAGAAACAATATTTGTAATAATTTGACAATCAGTATTTTATATTTTATCATGGTTAACATTAAAATGGTAGCTAATTTAGGGCATCCCAATATTTGTGCCTGTTGTTGACCAATACGAAGCCCTTCGGTACCCCGATCATTTAAACAGGATCAGCAATAGAAACAAGGTGCCGTTTGATGCTTATATTTTCGCGACGCTATAAGCTTATTTTGTTAACTATTTACATTGGCTGCAACAATGGCTTTTTGTTGGCTTGAATTTTATTGGTTAGCTTTATATCATTATACAACATAAACTTTATGATGAAAAGATATTTTGCAGTACTTATTGTTGCTGCTGCAGCATGGCTAAACGCCTGTAAGCAACCTCCAATTTCCCAGCCGGGCGATGTTACTTTAAGCAGCTATTTTAGCGACACCACCGGTGGTGTTAAAACAGGTGGCGTTCAGGTAGTAACTATCAATACACCCAAGGGCAAGTTCCACGTCTGGACAAAAAAACTGGGCAACAATCCTAAAATTAAATTGCTGCTGCTTAACGGCGGTCCAGGTGCCACACACGAATACTTTGAGTGTATGGAAAGTTTTTTGCCGGCCGAAGGCATCGAACTGGTTTATTATGATCAACTGGGCTGCGGCAATTCTGATAATCCTAAAGATACATCCATGTGGAGCCTGCCCCGTTATGTTGAAGAGGTTGAGCAGGTACGCCAGGCCTTAAAACTGGATAGCAGTAATTTTTACCTGCTTGGCCACTCATGGGGCGGTATCCTGGCTATGGAATATGCGCAAAAATACCAGCGTAATTTAAAAGGCCTTATCATTTCAAATATGATGATGAGTGTGCCCGATTATGGTAAATACGCCAATGATGTATTAGCAAAGCAATTTGACCCCAAAGTGCTGGCAAAGATCCGTGCCATTGAGGCCAAAGGCGATTTTAAGAATCCGGAATATATGCAATTACTGCTGCCAAATTTTTATGCCAAGCACATTTGCCGCATCCCGCTTGATCAGTGGCCCGAACCTCTTAACAGGGCAATGGGTAAGCTGAACGAATCACYATATGTAACCATGCAGGGACCAAGCGAATTTGGTGTTGCCGGTAAGCTGGTTAAATGGGACAGGATGGCCGACTTACCAAAAATAGCTGTACCAACGCTAAGCATCGCCGGTCAATATGATACAATGGACCCGAAACATATGGAAAAAGTATCTCAGCTGGTACAAAACGGCAGTTATTTGTATTGCCCCAACGGCAGCCATATGAGTATGTATGATGACCAGCAAACCTACATGACAGGCCTTATTAAATTTATAAAAGGAGTGGATGCAGGCGAAAAGAAGATAAAACTGTAACCACCTTCAAATTCAAAAGACAACGCCCTGGGCCTTTATCTGCCGGGGCGTTTTGCTTTGGTAAACTGTTCTTTTGTTGGCAAACAATACAAATTTACAGGCTTCCTTTTATATTGCAAAATCGCCTTTTATTGATGCACAAAACAGGTAAAAAGAGGTAATTAATTCAAACTTTTTTGCAATAAATGTGCTACTTATTGATACAAATACTACATTTTTTAACACAAAAATAAAATGGAGATTTTTTTTCAAAAAAAATCAAAAAAAGCATCCGAAAAAATTGGAAATCGTAAGCTTTAAAATTGCCAGGGCGGTAAGCACTCCGCTCTGTGGTTGAGGTGGCAAAATTAAACCGACCGGTAAAATGATTAAAATGTTTAAACATGCAATTTATCATTGAACAAAAAAAAGTTTACCACTTTTAACCGGAATGATTTTAAAATAAGAGATTTGCTGTCGCCGAGTTATAAATACATCTAAACACCCTATTGAAAAATGATTTTTGCATCGTACCCTAAATTTAAAAAAGGCGCCTGTTTACTGGCCGCCGGCTTACTGCTCGCCGGAACAGTTAATGCCCAGCAAAACAATACAAAAACTCAAAAAGACGAAGTAGACTTTGTTAACCCACTGATAGGTACCGCCATTACCGGTTTTGCCAAAGGCCTTGATGGCGGTGGTACCATGCCCTGCGTAAATGTGCCCTTTGCCATGACAAACTTTGTTGCCCAAACCGGCGAAAGCAAAATGGGCCGCATGTGTTATCAATACGAGGATAAAACGGTTATCGGCCTGTTGGCCACCCACCAGCCAACCGTTTGGATGGGCGATTACGGCTATGTATCTATTATGCCCCAGGTTGGTAACCTGCGTGTATTACCAAACGAACGAAAACTAAGCTACGATCATAAAGACGAGATAGCAAAGCCATACTACTATTCGGTTAAGTTAAAGGCCGACAATAAAACCTTCATCAAATCAGAAATAGCAGGAGCAAATACCTGCGGCATGTTCCGGTTTACTTTTCCGGCTGCGGATAAAGCCCACCTCATTATCCAGGGTATAAACCTTAACCCGCAACTGAAGGATTGGGCAAACGATTATGCTCCAAGACTTAAAAAGCTAAAAGGCTACGTTCATGTTGATACTATCAATAATGAAATTACCGGCTACAATCCCGACAGGCAATCAGCCCAGATAGGGCCGGAGCTTAAAAACTTCAAGGGTTATTTTATTATAAAGTTTGATAAACAGATCCGAAAGTATGGCACCTGGGATAAAAGCGTCATCAAAAAAGGCAGTAACGAACAATTTGGCACCCGCATGGGGGCTTTTATCTCTTTTAAAACAATAACCAATACCCAGATCAAAGTAGCGGTGGCCACTTCGTTTATCAGTATTGACCAGGCCCGCAATAATCTTAAAAAAGAAATTCCCGATTGGGATTTCGACAAAGTTGTAAAAACTACCCGCGATAACTGGCAGCAACAATTAAAAGTGATACAGGTAAACGGGATTACCGCGGGCCAGAAAACCATATTTTATACCGCCCTTTACCATACTCTGTTGTTCCCAAGGCAATTTTCGGAGTATGGCCGGTATTACAGTGCGTTTGACGATAAGGTACATAGCGGTGTTTCTTATAACGATTATTCGCTTTGGGATACTTTCCGCGCTTTGCACCCTTTGTTAACGCTGACCCAGCCCGAACGGGTAAATGGTATGGTGAAATCGTTATTACAAATGTACCAGGAGGGCGGTTGGATGCCCATGTGGCCAAACCCAACCTATACCAATATTATGATAAGCACGCATGCTGATGCCGTGGTGGCCGATGCCTATGTAAAAGGTTTTCGCGGGTATAGTACCAAACTGGCTTATGAAGCCATGCATAAAGATGCATTTACAGCGCCCGACGGTGATACACAAAAAAAATGGGGCGACCGCGACCTTTGGACAAGCTATGAAGCCCGTGGCGGCCTAACCAATTATCATAAACTGGGCTATGTTCCTGTTGATAAAACCCGTGAATCGGTTTCGCGTACTATTGAGTATGGTATTGACGACTATTGCGTAGCCCAGGTGGCCAAAGCCTTAGGTAAGGATGATGACTATAAGCAGCTGATAGCCTGGAGCCAGAATTATAAAAATGTGTATAACAACGCTACCGGGTTTATGGCGCCGCGCAATGCTAACGGACAATGGTCGGCCAAGCCGGATAGCGGGTTTACCGAAGGCACCAAGTGGACTTATACCTTTGGCGCCATGCAGGACGTACCGGGCATGATAGCCCTTATGGGCGGCGAAAAGGCATTTGCCGATAAACTATCCCACAACTTTACCGATGGCCACTACAGGGCCGATAATGAGCCCGGGCACCACTACATATACCTGTTTAACTATTGCGGTATGCCCTGGAAAACCCAGGAACTGGTAAGGCAAAACGTGGGCTGGCAAAATTACCGCAACGCCCCGGTAGGCATCAACGGTAACGACGATTGCGGCCAAACATCGGCATGGTATATTTTTAGCACCATGGGTTTTTACCCGGTAACCCCGGCATCGGGTATGTACAGCATTGGCGCGCCTCAATTCCCTTATATTGCCCTTAGCCTGCAAAATGGCAATAAACTGGTTATTAAAGCCACCGATCTATCGGCACAAAACAAATACGTGAAGGCAGTTACGTTTGATGGCCAGCCCATAAAAAACCACATGATATCGCACGAGCAGATAAGCCACGGCGGCACATTGGAATTTAAAATGACAAGTGTGCCGCAAAAAGATTGATATGCAGATTTCAGATATGCGGATTTCAGATGTGCAGATTTTTTTCCTTACCGGTGGTCGGCGCAGCATATCGAAATAGAATTTAAATGACTCACAGTCGATGAAAGAATTTATAATAGATCAGTTGAAAGTTGAAGTATCGGGTAGCCGGCACCTCATGGGTATAGCGGCGGCAAATGCCGTCACGGAAAAAATCAACCAATTGCTAATAGCAAAGCAATTCGTTAATATCATTTTCGCAGCGGCCCCGTCGCAAAATGAATTTTTGGATGAATTGCTGAAAAGGGATATAGATTGGACAAGGATCAGGGCTTTTCATATGGATGAGTACCTTAACCTGGATGCGGACGCACCACAAGGTTTTGGCAATTTTTTAAAAGCACGCTTGTTTGGCAAAGCGCCCTTTAAGGCGGTACATTATCTTAATGGCAACRCCGCAGATGCGGAGCAGGAGCGCCTGCGTTACGCAGACTTGCTAAGCCAGTTCCCGCCGGATATTGTTTGCCTGGGCATCGGCGAAAACACGCACCTTGCTTTCAACGACCCGCATGTGGCCGATTTTAATGATCCGCTGTTGGTTAAAATTGTCGATCTGGACAATGCATGCCGCGTACAGCAGGTAAACGACGGCTGTTTTGCCAGGATAGAAGATGTGCCTACACATGCCTTAACGCTCACCATCCCCGCATTGATAAACGCTCCTTTTGCATTTGCCATTGTGCCGGGCGAAAAAAAGGCAGATGCGGTTAAGCATACATTGAATGACGCAGTATCAGAAAAATACCCTTCAACAATATTGCGAACACACCCGGATGCTATATTATTTGTTGATGATAAAAGTGGTGTATATATTTAGGGACTAATAGGGAATTGGATTTGAAGATAGATGTGGTAGGTTTGATATCATAGGTGTTAGGAAGAAATAGAAAAGCGCAGGGTGTGTGCGGTACCTTCCCTTGGGAAAAGGGGGGAGGTCATTAAGTTAAGCAATTGACAGGATGCTCCAGAGGAGCAAAAGCTTTGTAGAATAAATGAATTAAAGTTTTTGCGTGCCAGAGGTACGCCACCTAACGTTCCGTACCTCTGGCACGGGAAGCTCATCTTTGATGTTTTTACTACAAAGCTTTTCCCCCGCTGGGGGAGAAAATCTTTAACTTAATGACATTGTGGAAGGGGAGGTAGGGGCTTAAATCAGGCATTCAAGCTGCTTTGCAATTCGTCGCTCGCATAAACCCCTCCCTGCCTTTGCGCTCATTCCGACCGCATCCCAAGGAGGGAATAAGAAACTTTGGAACACCTATGCAGAGGTGATACCACAAATAAAATTAAGTTCCCCTTTAAAAGGCATTCTATGAAAAAATTAATACCCGCTTTATTACTGATATTTAGTTTAAACGCCGTTACAGCGCAGCAGGCAAAGTCGCCTTTTGCGGTGCGCGGTTTCCATCTCGATCTGCGCATCCAGGTAATGACCATGCCGGCGCTTAAAGCTTTTGCATTAAAACTAAGCCAAAACGGGATGAACACGCTGGTGATGGAGTGGGAGGGTACCTATCCTTTCGAGAAACACCCGCTGATACCCAACCGCTACGCGTACAGCAAGCAGGAAATTAAAAGCTTTATCCGCTACTGCGACAGCCTCGGTATTGATGTGGTACCCTTGCAACAAAGTTTTGGCCATGTGGAATATATTTTACGGCACCAACGTTATAAAAACCTACGCGAGGACCAAAAGGATGTATCGCAGGTGTGCCCCCTGGAAACGGATGGGGATAAAGCCCTGTTTACCGATTTATATACCGAACTTGCCGCCACACATACCTCTAAATATATCCACATAGGAGGCGATGAAACCTACCTGCTGGGGCACGATGCCAAATGTAAAGCCAAAGCCGAAAAAGAAGGTAAATCCAAACTATATACCGATTACATTAAAATGCTGTGCGAAATCGTGATAAAACTGGGCAAACGCCCTGTGCTTTGGGCCGATATCGCGCTGAAATATCCTGAGGCCATTAAATCATTGCCCAAAGAAACCGTTTTTGTAGATTGGAACTACGGCTGGGATATGAGCTATTTTGGCAACCACCAAAAGCTGATGGAAAGCGGTTTCGAAATCTGGGGATCGCCGGCAATCCGCTCGAGCCCGGATAATTATAACCTCACCCTGTGGGAAAAACACCTGAAAAATATCGGCAATTTTATCCCGGCTGCAAGCAAGTTGGGCTATAAAGGGATGATCATGACGTCGTGGTCAACATCCGGCCAATATTCGGCTGTGTATGAATCAGAAGCGGATATGACCGAGCTGTATGCCATCAGGCACGTGTACCCACTGTCGGGATTCAATATGTCTATAGCTGCATATTTCGAAGCCGTTAAAAGTAACCAGCCTTTAAATATCACCGGCTTTGTGTACAGTTACGGCCAAAAGCAGTTCGGGTTTGATAAGGCCGGGGCCATATCATTTTGGGAAGCACTTAAAACAACACCTTATGAAATACAACAGGGCGAGGTAAAATCGCCCATACCATTATCGGTTAAACAATTGCTGGATAGTTGCACTACGGCCCGCCAAAAGCTGTACGCCCTAAAGCCAGCAAAAAACCAGCAGGAATTTGAGCATTTTAAATTAATGGCCGATATCAGGGTGTATTACCTCACTTACCAGGCTATTGAAAAGCAGGTGAACGAGGCGTCGTTTAATAATGCACAAAAGCCCGCAATAATTGCTGCGTTAAAGCAACTATTGGCTACATCAAAAAGCCTGGATGAAAGGTTTGAACAATTGAATAAAGATTTCCTGAATCCATCGGCCATCCGGGAGGAAAACGAACTGCGTAATATGAAAGTGATAGGGTTATTTGATAGGCTGGCAGGCGATAAATAATTTAACAAAGCTACCGCGAGGCTTCACCTGGAAATATAATGAGATTGGAAGATTAAAATCCAACTTATTGATATATTTAAACCACTTTACAACTGTTTTTTATTCTAAACCTTTCATATCATGATTTTAGTATTTGTTTTAATATGTGCGTTTATTATCTATCTAATCAACAAAAAGAAGTTTATAGGTAAAACGAATGCTCAAAAAATATGGGGATTTGGTATTTACGCATTATCCGTATTCGTTGGTATATTTATTTTTTTTGAGATACTTCACATCATAAAATATCATTCCATCAACTAAATTATTGCTACCGCGAGGTTTCACCTCGTGGTTAAACATGGTTTCAGCTTTCAGCTGAAATATTAATTGCTTTGTTTTTCTGCCGTTAAAAACTCCCGGTTAACGCTTGATATCAGCAGTTTAAATGATGGCTCGGCTTTAGTGTATTCGGTAAGTAATTTGAACTGGTTTTTTGCCCGTACTAAATTATGGCCCGGATACTGTGCGCCGTAGTAGCTATCGTTGTTTAAAAAGTCGGTTAAAAAGCGCAGGGCCTGCATGTAAATCATTAGTTTTCCCGAAAAAACGAATAGCTGTTTTTCAGCTTCCGTCAGGATATTGCCCATTTCGCTCATATAACCTTTGTATATGGCGCGGAAAAAATCCTCGCGGATATGGATCTTATCCATGTTAGTCTCTTCTTCGTTGGCGGGGGATAGGTATGTACGCATCATATCGCCCACATCGCTTAAATAGTAGCCAGGCATAACGGTATCCAGGTCTACCAAACAAAGCGCATGGTTTTGGCTGTCAAACAATACATTGTTAATTTTGGTATCGTGATGAATGGCGCGTAAGGGGATCTCGTTATTAGATATCAGCTGGTTGTAAGTTTGCAATATTTGGTATTGATTGTAAACTTCCTTTATCTCGGTTGCGGCTTCTGCCAACTTAACAGGCAACGCATTTTTAGATGCTGCTTTAAACTGGTCGAACCGGAGCTTAAGATTATGAAAATCTGATAGCGTGTATTGCAGCTGGCCGATATCAAAATCATTCAACAGGCGCGTAAACCGGCCAAATTGAACGGCTGCCTCAAAGGCTTCCTGCTTGTCCTGCAAAAAGTTAACCGTATGCGATCCATCGATAAATGGAAATAGCCTGTAAAATTTCCCCTCAGATGATTTTACCATAAAGTGATCATCAATGGTTTTTAACGGTGCAACAAAAAGATAACCGGGGTTATGTTTGCCCAGGTACGTTCGTACCAACTCCAGGTTGTTGGCTATAAAACCGGGATTTTTAAAAACCGAAGTATTAATTTGCTGCAGGATATAGGCATCGCTATGGCCTTTAAGCTTATAAGTATGGTTTATTAAACCCGAACCAAAAGGCTGCACTTCATAGTCGGCAGCGTTTAATCCAAAGCTTATCAGTATATCATCAAACATATTATATCCGGTTAACACATCAAACATACTTAAACAGTTGATGAAACTGCCACGCAAACGTTTGACCGTTTTTTATTTATTTTTTATTCTCGATCAGTTGCGATTCTATAATGATTTTGTAATAAGCACTTTGCTCATTACTACCCTTATCCTGGTGATGCAGCAAATCCATCAGGATATCAGCAGCTTTTTGCCCCTGCAGGTATGGGAACTGCTCAACAGATGCCGCCGGGATGTTTTCCATATAATTGATTAACGGTAAATTGGCGTAGCTTACAAATTCAAGGTCTTTATTTATCCTGATGTTCAGCTTTTGTGCGTGTTTAATGGCAAATAAGGCTACATAATCGTTAAACGTAACTACGGCTGTGGGTTTCCTTTTATTGGCCAGCAACTCGTCGAAAGCTTTTTTTGTGCCTTCCTCCGTTAAATCACAGGATACAATAAGCGAGGGATCAAATTTTAGTCGGTTTTTGGTCATGGCTTTTATATAGCCTTCTTTCCGCTCGCCGGTGGCCACCATAGTCTGGGGGCCGTTGATCATACCTATGGCACGGTGCCCTTTTTTTAAAAGGAAGCTAACAGCCTCGATAGTGCCAATTTCCATATTACAGGCCACGTAGTGGATGTTGGCAATATTGGGTATCCTGTCAAAATAAACTACAGGAATGTTATACTTTTTAAGGTTTTCAAAATGCTGAAAAGATGAAGTGTTTTTGCCTACCGATACCAGCAGCCCATCTACACGGTGATTTTTCATTTTCTCTACCAGTTCCTTTTCTTTCTGCTCATCATCATGTGATTGTGCAAGCAATACCGTATAATTCTTTTTATAAGCGGTATCTTCAATGGCGCTAATGGCCGATGAAAAAAAAGCTTCAGAAAGTTCGGGCAAAATAACACCAATGGTGTGGGTTTTTCCCTTCTGTAAAAAAATGGCGGTCTGATTGGGTTCGTAGTTCAGTTCGACTGCCAGCTTTTTAACTTTTGCCCTTGTGCTCAGGCCGATACTGGGATGGTCATGCAAGGCCCTTGAAACTGTAGATACCGAGATACCCAGCAGCTGGGCTATCTCTTTTATAGTAGTTGGCTTTGATTGCATTATCCTTTTGCTGTACTTGAAATAAAATTAAAGTTAGCAGATTATTATCAAATTATTGCCCGTTTGGCGGCTATTGCAAACGTTTGTGTATTGTTTTCGGGGCCCGGTAACGTATTTTCAGGTGCTTAATAACTAATTTCATCACAGCAAGAAAAGTTTATTACAATTTGCTAATTTAAAATTTTTATCAGCCTAAAATATGAGCGGTAATACGATAACAGTAAAAAACTGGGGTACAGCCAATGGTCAGGATATTACGCTTTATAAATTGCGCAATAAAAACGGCATGCAGGTATCCGTTACCAATTACGGTGCAGCTATCCAGGCCATAATAACGGCCGACCGGGATGGAGCTATGGCCGATGTTGTTTTAGGCTATGATGATGTAGAAGGATACGTGAACGATCCCTATTACACCGGCGCTATAGTAGGCCGTTTTGCAAACCGCATAGCAGGGGGCCTGGTTACGCTGGATGGCATGCAACACCAGCTTACTGTTAAGCCGGGCGGCTTTCATCATCATGGCGGTGCGGTTGGCTTTAATAAAAAAGTATGGGGAGCAAATCATTTTGTTCAAAAAGACAAAATTGGCGTAGTGCTTAAGTACATCAGCCCTGATGGGGAAGAAGGGTTTCCGGGCGAACTGACTACAACAGTTACTTATACTTTGAACAATAAAAATCAATTGGAGGTGGCTTTTGAAGCCAAAACAAGCAAAATCACGTTGCTTAACCTTACCCAGCATGCTTATTTTAATCTATCGGGATTGGCGGGCTCATCAATTTTAAATCATGAGTTGATGATGCCTTTAAACAACTATTTGCCGGTAAACAAGATGCACGTGCCTGTGGGGCATTTGGCAGCCGTTGAAAATACACCTTTTGATTTTACCCAGCCCACAGCCATAGGCAAAAGGATTGATGCCGACCATGAGGAATTGAAACAGGGCCAGGGCTACGACAATACCTTTGTAATTAAACAACAAGCATCGGCCGAATTGGTTATGGCTGCCACTGTATCCGAACCGCAAAGCGGCAGAGTGCTTTATGTTTATACAACCGAACCATCGGTGCATTTGTATACCGGTAATTTTATTGATGATAATTCTCCCGGTAAAAACGGGGCTAAATATATGCGCCGGAGTGGTTTTTGCCTGGAAACCCAGCACTACCCCGATGCGCCAAATCATACGCATTTCCCGACAACGGTATTAAGGCCCGGGGAAACTTTCAGCAGTAAAACTATTTTTGAATTTACAACTGATGCCATTTAAATGATAAAAATGGCCAGTTTCAAACGTTTGCGTGGAGATACAGGATCTTATTTTTTACCAAAGGCCTAAATGCCGGTACATTTATAAAAGGATACCCGGCGGTATTCTATTGATAACCAAATATGAAAAAAACAACCTTCTTCTGCTTTTCTTTTTTAATAAGTGTTTTTACGGCCACCATTTCGCTGGCGCAGGGTACAAGTTCACAAGCTACCTCGTTAAAGCAGGTGATTCCCTTAGGTGGCAATGCCTGGGTAAACGCGCCCGATACCATTACGGATGAGGGCCTGCTGAATTGGAAAAATCCTAAATCAACACCGAATGTCTATTTCAGGGTTTCGGTTGCACAGGATATTAAGATATCCTTAAGGCTGCGGGTGCCACAGGGCGAAAGTAAGATTGGGATAAAAGCAGGCGAAAATTATATATTTAAAAAGGTAAGCAACCGGGCTTTTGATACCATTGAGATGGGGACTATCCATTTAAAGCATGCCGGTCATGTTAAAATTGAACTGAAGGGCATGAGTAAAACAGGCGCAGTTTATGCTGATATAAGCGACCTCATCATCCAAACCAAACAGCCCGATGCCGATATAGCTTATGTAAAACAAGGCAGTTCGTTCCACTTCGGCAGGAGGGGGCCATCAGTGCACCTAAGGTTTACGGTTCCCGATGATAAAAAAACAAAAGTGAAATGGTTTTACAACCAGATAATTGTTCCTAAAGGGCAGGATATTGTTGGATCATATTTTATGGCAGATGGTTTTGGCCAGGGATATTTTGGCATGCAGGTAAACTCGGCTACCGAACGGCGGGTGTTGTTTTCTCTATGGAGCCCGTTTGATACCGAAGACCCCAAGAGTATACCCGACAGCATGCGCATCAAATTGATAAAAGGCGGTACTGGCGTACACATTGGCGAATTTGGTAACGAAGGATCGGGCGGGCAAAGTTATATGCACTACCCCTGGGAAGCCGGGAAAGCATACGCATTTTTGTTAAAGGCCGAACCTGATGCTGCTAAAAATTCAACAACGTTTAGCGCCTATTTTGAAGACGTTGCCGCCGGGAAATGGTTCCTGGTGGCCAGCTTTAACCGCCCGCAAAAAGCTACTTACCTCACCAGCCTTTACTCGTTTGTTGAGAATTTTGAGCCCGAAAATGGCGATAAAACCCGCAAAGCCCTGTTTACCAATCAATGGATAGGCGATAGTGAAAATAACTGGCAACAACTTACCGGGGCTGTATACACCGGCGATGCAACCGCCAAAGCCAACTACCGGAAAGATTATGCAGGCGGCGTTGAGGGAGATAAATTTTACCTGAAAAACGGCGGCTTTTTTGATGGTTTTATAAAATTGAGCACCCCATTCACCAGGGCTGCCGTAAGTGCAAAGCCAGTTATTGACATTAATAATTTACCTGTTAAATAGAGAATCAAGAATCAAGACAAAAAGCAAGCCGATTGACGAATCAATTTCAAGGAAGGAACAGTTCGTTACGTAATATTTTTTATGCTCAGGCCTTGCGCTTATCTTATTTCTTGATTCTAATCTCTTGATTCTTAACTCTTAGTGCCTGTTAAATAAAACTGATATATATCTTATAAAATGGAAAGAAGAGAATTTATAAAAACCGGCGCTATTGCCGCAGCCGGCTTCAGCATCTTGCCGACTGGTAGTTTGTTTGCATCTGCACAAGCCAAAGTAAGGCTTGGTTACATTGGTGTTGGAGCCCGGGGCATGAGCCATATTGCCGAAGGTTTGCTGCGCGATGATGTAGAAGTAGTAGCCATTTGTGATACCCAGGAGCATTCGCTGAAAATTTGCCGCGAATACATAGCCAAGAAAGGTCATGCCCCGGTAGCGGAATACACAGGTGGGCTGGATGCCTACAAAAAACTTTTAGACCGTAAGGATATTGATGCGGTGATCATAGCTACGCCATGGCAGTTTCACCATCCGCAGGCCATTGATGCCATGAAGGCCGGCAAGTATGTGGGCTGCGAGGTTATTGCCGGTTTAACTGTAGACGAACATTGGGACATTGTGCATACCTCCGAAAAAACAGGAATGCCCTATATGACGCTGGAGAATGTTTGTTACCGCCGGGACGTAATGGCTGCGCTTAATATGGCACGCCAGGATCTTTTTGGCGAGATCATCCATTTGGAAGGCGGTTACCAGCACAATTTAAGGCCGGTACTGTTTAACGATGGTAAAGGAAGCTACGGTAACACCGGCGTGGAATATGGTGCTAAAGCCTTAAGCGAAGCACAATGGCGTACCCAGTTTAATATTGATGTAGATGGCGACATTTACCCAACCCATGGTGCAGGCCCTTGTATGCATTATGCTAACATCAACGCGGGTAACCGGTTTACCAACCTGGTATCTTTTAGCTCGAAAGCACGCGGTTTGGGTGCTTATATCGAAGAATTATCGCCCGGCCACCCCAATGCTAAAATCAACTATAAAAATGGCGACGTAACCACCACCATGATCAATTGCGCCAATGGCGAAACCGTGTTGTTAAGCCACGATACGCATTTGCCGCGCCCATACTCCTTAGGTTTCCGCGTGCAGGGTACCAAAGGGCTGTGGATGGATGTAAACAAAAGCGTTTACATTGACCATAAATCAAAAGAAGATGATTCATGGGAGCCGGCACAGCAATGGTTTGATAAATACGACCACCCGCTATGGAAAAAGTACGAAAAACTTGCCCAGGGTGCCGGCCATGGCGGTATGGACTGGTTTGTATTTAACGCCTTTATCGAATCGGTAAAAAACAAACGTCAAACACCTATTGATGTTTATGATTCAGTTACCATGAGCGTTATTACGCCATTATCAACCAAATCACTTAAAGAAGGTAATGCAAGTGTGGCCTTTCCGGATTTTACAAAAGGCAAATGGAAAGACAGGAAAAACAGTTTCGCGCTGGACGACAGCGGTTTTTAAGTAGTTTTTAAGTCTCTTCTCCAATAATATAATGTCATTGCTTATCCAGGCAATGACATTTTTTTTGCCCGGCCGGAACCAAAAGTTGACGGCCGGCCCCGATACGTTAATCTCCTCAAAATCAAAAAAATCCGCCACTCGTCCAAAACAGGAAGTTTTCGGCAGAATCCATCAAAATCGTCCGGTAAAAACCGCTTAAAACATTGCAAATCTGTGTGTTTTGCTTTGTTGCGTAGCTGCAATTTGCTATTTATCAAACGTTTGCGTAGTTAAAGTTTGTGTTAAACAAACGTTTGCGCTGTGTTAAAACAGGCTTTTTCAAGGCTGTATACCTAATTTCCAATATTGAAAAACGAACAGAAACTATTCAAAACCAACAACAATTAATTAATACTAGCACCAAAATGTATGATTAAAATTTACACACATCCTGATCCGGGCTTCACACAAAGCAAACTTTTAAAAAAGAAGCTTTATGGTGCCCTTGTTAAAATGATATGCTGTTACCTGTTTGTATTGCTGCCCATACTGGCCAGCGCACAAACTGTTATTACAGGTAGCGTAAAAGATAAAGACGGACCTATCATAGGCGCAACAATTAGCGAAAAGGGCGTTAAAAACACCACATCGACAGACCTAAGCGGAAAGTTTAAAATTACGCTAAAAGGGGGTTCCAATGTTTTGATCATATCCTATATAGGATACAAAACACAGGAAGTTGCCGCAAGCGGAACAATAAATGTAACCCTGCAGGAAGACCTTAACAAACTGAACGAGGTTGTAGTTGTAGGTTACGGCTCGGTTAAAAAAAGCGACCTTACGGGTTCTGTAAGCTCGGTAAAAGCCGATGACCTTAACTTAGGGGGTACAACTTCAAACCTGGGCCAGGCCATACAGGGTAAAGCTGCCGGTGTGCAGGTACAACAATCAAGCTTTGCACCGGGTGGTACCATATCTATTACCATACGTGGCGGTAACTCCATTAATACCAGCAACTCGCCATTATATGTAGTTGATGGTTTTATTACCGATAATGGTAACCAGATTAATCCAAATGATATTGATGATATCCAGATCCTGAAGGATGCATCGGCAACGGCTATCTACGGCTCGCGCGGTGGCAACGGAGTTGTTTTGATCACTACCAAAAAAGGAAAAATTGGGAGAGTAGCCGTTGATGCCGATGTTTCAAACGGTCAGCAATATTTAACTTACCATCCGTCACTATTAAACGGGCAGCAGTACACCGATATTCAAAATGCTACGGCTATTGAAGATGGCAAGCCTGCTATATTCCCTTCAAACTTTCCGCTGGCCAATACCAACTGGTTAAAAGCTGCAACCCAGAATGCAACGGTACAAAACCGCAACTTAAGTATTAGCAGCGCCGATAAGGATTCAAAAATTTATGTATCTGGTAATTACCTGAAACAACTGGGCGTATTAAAAGGTACCAGCCTTCAAAGGTATACCGCGAGGATAGGTGCTGAGAAAACCCTGAATGAAAACCTAAAATTAGGCGCCAATTTTTACGGCGCAAGCTCAAATTCAACCCTGCAATCATACTCCGGAGACATTACCGCGCCATTGTTTGGCCTGTTAACTGCTCAACCCAATATTCCGGTTTACAATGCCGATGGCAGTTACTACGTATACCAGGGTAAAAACAACGCCCTTGCATCGCTTTTGGAGCCGACCAACAAAAGCGGCAGCAAACTGATAAACGGTAATGTTTCCTTAGATTATATTTTATTCAAGGGGCTAACCTACCACCTGGGCGCAGGCAGCGAGTATAGCCAGGTTACGGCAGGCCAGTATACGCCAAGAACATTGGTAGCAGGTAAAGCAAATGGCGGTATAGCTGCCGAGCAAATGTCGACTGCTTTCAGGTGGTTGGTTGAAAACTATTTAACCTATAAATACAATTTAAAAGATCATGCATTTACCTTATTGGTAGGTAATTCCAATCAAAGGGATGTTTCCGAATCATTAGGGGCAGGTGCAAAGGGTTTCCCTACTGACGTGTTTTTGTACTATAATTTAAGTGCAGGTTCAACAGTTAACGGTTATAGCAGCGGCAAATCAGAATCCTCGCTAACCGATTATTACGGCAGGCTAAACTATGCTTATAAAGATAAGATCCTGGCTACGTTTACCTTAAGGGACGACGCTTCATCAAAATTTGGCAGCAACTTCAGGCATGGTATCTTCCCTTCAGGTGCTTTGGCATACAAGCTTGAAGATGAGGATTTTATCAAAAACCTAAATACATTCTCGAGCTTGAAACTACGGGTTAGCTACGGTGTTACCGGTAACGACAGGATCAACAATTATCAATACCTGAGCACATTTGGCAACTACAGCACGGTGCTTAGTCCCGGCGGTCCTTTACAGGTAGGTATCGAGCCTTCCAGCTTATCAAACCCTAACTTAAAATGGGAAAGTACGGCACAGTTAGATGCCGGTTTGGATATGGGCTTTGCCGATGGCCGCATTAACGCCACTATCGATGTTTATCGTAAAAAAACTTCAGACCTGTTAATCAATCTTCCAATTGGTCAATGGTGGGGCTTTAATACCCAACTGGTAAACGGTGGCGCGATAGAAAACAGGGGGATCGAACTTGGTATCAATACCAACAACATCCGGTCTAATGGCTTTTCATGGAACAGCAGTTTTAACATCTCGTACAATAAACAAAAAGCTTTAGACCTGGGCGGTATCAAAACCATCAGCAGCAATACAGCTAACCCAAGCGGTACAGTATCCGGCCGGGAATTTTCGAGGCTGGAAGTAGGGCAGGAGTTAGGCATGCTATATGGCTATGTTTATGCAGGCGTACTTAAAACCGGCGAAACCTACTCGCCGCAGCCAAATTCAAAAGCAGGCGATCCTAAATATGTAGATGTAAACGGCGATGGCGTAATAACCCCGGCCGATCAAAAATACCTGGGTAACTCAAACCCTCACTACAGCATGGGTTTTGGTAACGATTTTCATTACAAAGGTTTCGACCTGAACATTTTTATCCAGGGTGCATTTGGTTATAAATTGTTTAACATGAACAGGCTGGTACTGGAATCAACCACAAGCACCGATGCGTTGAACAGGTTTGTTGCCGGTAAAAACGAAAATACAGATATCCCCCGCGAAGGTTATTTCCTGAGCACTTATGGCGGTTATGTAAACTCCCGTTTTGTTGAAAATGCTTCTTACGCCCGTTTAAAATCAGTTTCGTTAGGCTATAGCTTCCCGTCATCGTTATTTCAGCATATCAAAATTGTGCAGGGAATAAGGCTGTATGCCGAAGCCCAGAACCTGGTTACCGTAACCGGCTACAAAGGAACCGACCCTGAGGTGAACGTTCATACCGGCAACACATCCGGCGGTTTGGATTTTAACTCATTCCCGGCTTTCCGAACTTTTGCTTTTGGTATTAAAGTGTCTGTTCATTAATCATTATAAATCATCCCTCAACGGATCAACATAAAATTAAAGCAAATGAAAAAATATAGTATTTCCCTAATCATAGCGGCGGTTTGTTTGCAGTTCTCCTGCAATAAAAACCTCGACCCTAAGGTATATAGCAGCTTAACCAGTACCAATGCGTTCCGCACCCAATCTGATGCGGTAGCGGCTGTAAACGCTGTTTACGCACGTTTAAAAGGCCCGGCTGTTGGCGATAACTTTGACTATTGGACAGTAAGGCACTTTGCCCTGACGGATTTAACAACCGATGTAGGCCACTGTAGCTACAGCGGCGACCCTGGTCAGCTTTCGCTTGTTCAATGGAACTCGGCAAACGGTTTGTTAGCCGAAGATTGGAAACAGATTTATAAACTTGTTGCCGATGCCAACAACGCCATCTACAATCTTTCGGCAATGACTACCATCAGCGACGATGCTAAAAGCCAGTTTCTGTCCGAGATTAAGTTTTTACGGGCGGTTGCTTACCTTGACCTTACCGATGCCTGGGGGCCTGTGGTTTTGGTTACCGAGAAAGATGTTGCCAATCCTAAATATACCAGCCAGCCACCGGTTACGCCTGTTGCCACTATTGATGCGCTGCTGATAGCAGATTTGCAGGCTGCCATAAGCACTTTGCCTGCAAATTATGCCGGCAATAAATATTACTCAACCAATGATGTTGGCCGTGCTACCAAAGGTGCCGCCATGACATTATTGGCCAAGCTATACCTGCGCGAAAAACAATGGCAAAAAGCTGCCGACCTGGCCAAACAGGTAATGGATTTAAACATATACCAGTTGTATCCCAGCTATTCGGGTTTGTTTAAGGAAGATAACAAATGGTGTTCAGAAAACATATTTTCGGTGTTGAGCGATGCCAATGTTAACGGTACCGAATTATTAAACCACTTTGGCCCGCTTAACCACCCGGTACTTACCGACAGGTGGCAGTACTACGCCGTAACCTGGGATTTTTATAACAGCTATGGCGATGAAGACGACCGTAAGAAAATGTTCTTTACACAATACGAAGGCGTTGATGGATTAACCCACAAAGAACCGCCAACTTTGGGTGCTACACCTCCCGCGGGCGTTTTATACATGCCGGATGTTGCTACCATGAAATATGCCGACCCGAATGGCGCAAATACCTATTATGATGGCCACAGTGTTGATATTTTACGCTACGCCGATGTGTTATTAAGCAGGGCAGAGGCATTGAATGAATTAGGCGGGCCTACAACTGAGGCCGTTGGCCTGGTAAACCAGGTTAAAGCGCGTTCGCACGCCAAGCAATTGGTTGCCGCCTCGCTTACCCAGGCTACCTTCCGCGACGCCCTTTTGCAGGAACGTGGCTGGGAGCTTTATTATGAAGGCAAACGCAGGGCCGATTTAATGCGCTTTGGCAAATATGATGTGGTTGTAAATGCATACCTGAAACGTACCGGTCAAACACAAACCGTGCAATTACCGCGCGATCAGTATTTCCCGTATCCGCTTAACCAGGTTACTATTAACCCTAATTTGAACAACTCGGGCAGGCAGCAATAAAAGCCCGGGTATTATCAGCTTAAAAGAATATACGGTTTAAAAAGCCGTATATTCTTCATTTATTTAGTACGATGAGTATAAAAGACAGGTTTTTTGCAGGATGTTGGCTAATGATGGCCATGCTGATAGGTACTGCCGTTTTTACCGGGTGCGGTAACGGGCAAATTATTGAGCAGGTAAATGTTGGCGTGCATAATAACAACGAGTTAAAGATCCAGGTTGATGTAACAACTTCAAAAGCTGCCGGTATACGCGTAAAATACTGGGCCGATGTGCCTAAAAGTATCGGGTTTTATACTCCGGTATCAAAAGCTAATACTAAACATTCGTTTGTACTTACCAATATCGCCCCCGATACCAAATACTTTTATAACATCGTAACCCTGCAAAATGGGGTCGAAAAAGTAAGTAAAACTTACGATTTTAAATCGCACCAGTTACCGCTTTTTCTAAAGGATCAGTTTAAAGCAAAAACCGCCGAAAAAACGACACTGCCTGCTGAGTTTAAAGATGGCCTGATGCTCATCAATAAACGCTACGCACCCGGCATAGCCTATTTGGTTGATTCGTGGGGAAACATCAGGTGGTACCACATGATAGATAGGGTTGGCTTTAAGGTGATTAATTTTACAAAAGATAATACGTTACTTTCTATTTTAGGCCGTAATGACGAGCCCACCAGCTACGGCAGCGAGATATTGGAAATTAACCTGCTGGGCGATACCTTATTATACCTTAAAAAGGGCCAGGGCGATTTTAAGCAAACCATACACCACGAAATTTTGAAAAATGATAAAGGGCAGATAGTCACCCTTTTTGTGGATCAAAAGATTATGGATTTAACCGGCATTGGCGGTGCCAAAAAAGATACCGTTAATGGCGATGGTATTATGGTGATGGATACCAAAGGCAAACAGCTTTATAAATGGAGCGTGTTTGATGTGCTCGATCCGCTGAAAGATAAAAAACTGCTGAAAACCAAAAAAGACTGGATGCACGCCAACAGCCTGAATTACGACATAGACGGCAATTACCTCATGTCGTTTTACAACAACGGCCAGATATGGAAGATTGACGCCAAAACAGGCAAAGTGATTTATAAATTTGGCAAAGGCGGCGATATTGCCATGCCCGCCGAATGTAATTTTACCCAGGCACACGCTGCCCACATCAATGCCAAAGGCGAACTGATGTTTTTTGACAACGGGGTAGAAAAACACCAGTCGGGCGTGTTTGCGATGAAGATTGACGAAAAAAATAAAACCTCGAAGATTGATACGCACTTCCAGCTACCTAAACAAATTTTTAACGGCAGGATGGGCAGTGCATACCTGGTAAATGATACCACCACGTTGGTGTGCTGCTCAAAAAGGCACATCATTGTATTAACCAACAACAAAGGCGTTTTGCAGTGGACTATGGAAACATCGGTACCAACTTATCGCGCCGGCTTTATCAAATACAAACAGCTCGATCCGTATTTAAAACCATTAAGTATATCCTGGTGATGATTAAGTATATTAAATTGAATAAAAAATATCAATATGTAGTAACCTTGTTTGCCATTTTTGTTTTGGCAAATAGCGTACAATTATTTTCGTCCTGCAACGCAAATGGCGGTACACCAGCAGGCACTACAGACTCTGTGACAACAGCATCCGATAGCCTGGTAAGTATTGATACTGCAAAAATACCACATGGCAAATATGGCGATGCGGTGAAGTATGGCAGGCAGTTGATGTTGCACACCGCGTATTACATTGGCCCTAATGGTGTTAATGGCCATTATACCGGTAATAAAATGAATTGTACCAATTGCCACCGGGATGCAGGCACACGCCCTTATGCTTTTAATTTGGTAAGGTCGTTTAAAGATTATCCGCAGTACCGTGCAAGGGAGGGCCGCATTTTATCGCTGGCCGAGCGGATTAACAACTGCGTAATGCGGCCAAACCTGGGCAGGCCTTTGCCGCTGGATAGCAGGGAGATGGTATCAATAATGGCCTATTTAAAATTCCTGAGCGATTCATCGCACGTTGATGCCCGCACCAAAGGACTAAAAAACATGACGGTTGAACTGCCCGATGTAGCGGCATCATCTGATCATGGCGAGAAGCTATACGCGCAGCATTGCGAACGTTGCCACGCAAAAAACGGCGAGGGCAAAATGGCTTTCGATAACGTAGCATACCAATACCCGCCAGTATGGGGACTGCTGGCATATCGCCCGGGCTCGAGCATGCACCGTGTAGTTAAACTGGCGCAATGGTTAAAGGCCAACATGCCTTATGATAAAACCACGCCCGGCACTACGTTTTTAACAGACGCCGAAGCACTGGATATAGCAGCTTATGTAAATGATGATAAAAAACATCAACGGCCCGCTGCCAAAACAACAAAAGAGGAGGATTATCCTAACCACGAAGAGAAAGCAATTGATTATGATAAAGGGCCGTTTAAAGATCCTTTTTCAGAACAACAACATAAGTACGGGCCCTATAAGCCAATTATTGATTACTGGGAAGGTAAGGGTATTACGCCGGTTATTTAATATTGGGCGAGGGGTTTTTAAGGAAATAGAGATGGGGATTTGTGGGGTTCCTTCAATGAGGGAAGGAGCGAAGTTATCAAGTTAAGGATTTTCTCCCCCAGCGGGGGGAAAGCTTTGTAGCAAAAAAATCAAGATGAGCTTCCGTGCCAGAGGTACGGAACGTTAGGAGGCGTACCTCTGGCACGCAAAAACGTTAATTCATTTATGTTACAAAGCTTTTGCTCCTCCGGAGCATCCCGTCAATTGCTTAACTTAATAACATCGGGGTAAGAGGAGGTAGCGGTCAAATCAAGCGTTCAATCGGCATGGTAAATATCGCTCACATAACCCCTCCCTGCCACTGGGCGCATCACCAAACGCTTACTTCCCGTAGGAGGGAATTAAAAAAATTAAAAGCACCGGGTTTTAACCCAATTGCGATGAATAAATTGGATTGACTACCTGATATTATATTAAAAGTACTGACTAAATTTAAACCATGAAAAAACAACTTTTCGCCATCATTTTTCTGCTAGGTGGTTTTACGGCTTCGGCACAAAAAATACCTTATACCAATTGCGAGAAATGCTGGCTGCCCGATTCATTAGGAAATCACCGGGTAGTATTATCATATACCGGTTCGCCGGCGGCAATAGCGGTTGCAGATATTCCCTGGAGAAGACGTGATGCCAACCCGCAGGATAAGCGTATTATTTTGGTTGATGCAAAAACAAACAAAAAAATAACCAATGTATACGTAAACGATATCACCCGGGAAAAAGGTAAAATAACATTTGAACCAACTTCGGGAACGGGTACTTATTATGTTTATTACATGCCCTACAAAAATGAAGGCCGATCTAACTATCCAAGGGGAGTTTATTTGAAGCCCGAAAAAACAGCGTCGAATGAGTGGATGCAAAAGGCCTCCACTTATGACGCTGTTACCGGGGCTACGGTTAAGGCTTTTCAATCCATAGATGCTTTCAATACCTTTTACCCGATGGAAGTTATTGCCACCAAAGCAGAGACTGATGCTTTGATCGGCAAAAATAACAAAGAGGCCTTCCTGGTTTTTCCGGAAGACAGGTTAAACGCCATCCGTATGACCAAAGATTTGCCACAACGATGGATAGAACTTGGGCCGCAAAACAAATATACGGGTGTAGCTGCCCGGGGCGAAAACTTTGCCTTTCAGTTGGGTGTTTACGCCTTGCAGAACATCGAAAATGTGAAGGTTACATTCAGTAACCTTACTTCGCCGGCAGGCAAAACCATCCCCGCATCGGCGTTGTTTTGTATTAATACAGGCGGCACCACTTATGACGCTAAACCGCTAACCAAAACCGTAAATGTATCACAGGGTGATATCCAGGCTTTATGGTGCGGTGTTGATGTGCCCGTTTCGGCTTTACCGTCGATTTATACAGGTAAAGCTACTATCGTGGCTGATGGGAAAGCTGCTAAAGTGATTACGATATCTATAAAAGTAAACAGCAAAATATTAAAAGATGGCGGCGTAAATGAGCCTTATAAAATGACCCGCCTGGGTTGGTTAAATTCAACCATGGCACAGGAGAATACAGTAATTGCACCGTATACGCCATTAGCAGTTGATGGCAATACCATTAGCCTGCTGGGCAGAAAGGTGGAAGTAAATAAAGATGGTTTCCCTAAACAGGTACAAACTTACTTTACGCCCGAAATGACGGAATACGCCGCCACGCCAAACAACCTGCTCACCGAAGGCATTCACTTTCATTTTATAAACGCCGACGGCAAAAAAATTAACCTGAAAAGCCAGGGCGTGCAATTCAGTAAAAAAGAAGCAGGTACAGTACAGTGGACAGCGGTAAACGCAAATGATAGCCTGCAAATGGATGTATCCGCATCGCTGGAGTTTGACGGCTTTATGGCCTATACAGTAAAGGTGAAGGCTTTGCAGGATGTAAGTTTAAAGGAGATAAATATGCATATCCCCCTTAAAATGGACTTTGCCAAATACATGATGGGCCTTGGCCAAAAAGGCGGAGATCGTCCTGAAAATTTTGAGTGGAAATGGGATGTGGCCCATAAAAATCAGGATGGCGCCTGGGTTGGAAACGTAAACGGTGGTTTGCAATATTCGCTGCGCGATGAAAAATATGTTCGTCCGCTTAATACCAATTTCTACCTGCAAAAACCATTGATCCTGCCATCATCATGGGGCAATGAAAATAAAGGCGGTATCAAAATTGCCTTTGATGGTAAAGCGGTGCTGGTAAATAACTACAGCGGCGAACGGAATTTGAAAAAAGGAGAGGAGCTGTACTACAACTTTACCTTACTTATTACCCCTTTCCATACCATTAATACCGATTTTCAGTGGGCCACCAGGTTTTATCATGCTTACAAACCTATTGATACCATTAAGGCAGCAGGTGCAAGCTTAATAAACATTCACCATGCTACGGCTATCAACCCAACCATCAACTACCCGTTTATCGCCTGGCATAAAATGAAGGCTTACGATGATTCGGCTCATACGGCTGGGTTAAAAGTGAAAATTTACAACACCATACGCGAACTATCCAACCATGCTTATGAAACCTTCGCGCTCCGTAGCCTTGGGCACGAAATTTATTCGCCCGGTAAAGGTGGCGGCTTCAGCTGGCTGCAGGAACACGTTGGCGATGATTACATTGCCGCCTGGTTTGTTCCCGAAATTAAAGACGCTGCCATTATTAACAGCGGCATGAACCGCTGGCATAACTATTATGTAGAAGGCATGAACTGGCTTACCCAAAACGTAGGCATCGATGGTATTTATTTAGACGATGTGGCCTTTGACCGTGTAACCATGAAACGTGTTAAACGCGTACTTACTAAAGACGGGCACCCCGGTATAATTGATCTTCACTCGGCCAATCAATACAATAAAAGTGATGGTTTTAATAACAGCGCCAATCTGTACATGGAGCATTTTCCATACCTGAACCGCCTGTGGTTTGGCGAATATTTTGATTACGAGAAGAACGACCCCGATTTTTTCCTGACCGAGGTAAGCGGTATCCCATTTGGTTTAATGGGCGAAATGTTACAAGGCGGTGGTAATAAATGGCGGGGCATGGTGTATGGGATGACTAACCGCATGCCCTGGAGCGATGGCGCCGATCCCAGGCCGATATGGAAAGCCTGGGATAACTTTGGTATGAAGGGCACCAAAATGATTGGTTACTGGGTTGATGATAACCCGGTAAAAACAGATAAAGCCAAAGTACTGGCAACTGTTTACAAAAAAGCGGGCGCAGCAATGGTATCTATAGCCAGTTGGGAACATGCCGATACTGATTTTAAATTGACTATCGACTGGAAAAAACTGGGCATCGACCCTGCTAAAGCCACAATCACCGCACCGGAAATCAAAAGTTTTCAGCCGGCTAAAACATTTGGTTTGAATGACAGGATTCCGGTTGAAAAAGGAAAAGGCTGGTTATTGATCATTAAATAAAGCTAAGCTGATGAAGAAACAATGGTTGATGGCCTTATGCTTTTGCATAGGCACAGGGAGGGCTTTTGCCCAGCAGGAGGCAAGTGTAAAGGAGTATAACAAAACAATTATCAGCTATCCTTTCTCTGATCCTAACCCAATCCCCAACTTTACCAACGTTTACCCGTATTTCCGTTACGACGGATTTACGGATAAACCGGTATCAAAAGAATGGAAGATAGTGGAGCTGGAAAACCAGTACATTAGGCTTACCATAATGCCGCAGATAGGGGGAAAGATATGGTCGGCTATCGAAAAATCGACTGGTAAGCCTATTGTTTATGAAAACCATGTGATCAAATTCAGGGATATTGCCATGCGTGGCCCCTGGACAAGCGGCGGTATCGAACCAAATTACGGCATCATCGGTCATACCCCAAATTCAGTAACCCCGGTTGATTACCTTACCCGTAAAAACGCCGACGGCAGTGTAAGCTGCATCATCAGTGTACTTGACCTGCTCACCTGCACCACCTGGACAATGGAGGTTAACCTGCCTAGAGATAAGGCATACTTTACCACCAAATCGTTCTGGTATAATTCAACGCCGATTGAGCAGCCATATTACCATTGGATGAACACCGGGATAAAAACAAAAGGCAACCTGCAATATATTTTTCCGGGCACCAATTACCTGGGCCACCAGGGAGAGTATAGCGACTGGCCGATAAATAAACAAAACGGGAGGGATATATCGTTTTACGAAAACAACAATTTTGGCGGCTACAAATCATACCACGTATTTGGCAAGTACACCGATTTTTTTGGAGCCTATTGGCACGATGACGATTTCGGCATGGCACGTTACGGCGGCCACGAAGATAAAGCCGGCAAAAAGATCTGGATCTGGGGACTATCAGACCAGGGTATGATTTGGGAAAAATTGCTGACTGATAACGACGGACAATATTCCGAAATTCAATCGGGCAGGTTGTTTAACCAAACATCGCCTAAAAGTACTTTTACACCATTTAAACACAAAAGCTTTGCACCCGGCGCATCAGATACCTGGACGGAGTATTGGTACCCGGTTATGAAAACCAAAGGCTTTGTAAAAGCTAACAACTACGGGGCTTTAAATGTGAAGGCGGCTGATGGCTGGCTCAAATTATACTTTAACCCGGTACAAAAAACAGATGATGTGCTCGAAGTAAAACAGGGCGGGCAGGTTATCTACAGTAAAAAATTAACCCTCAATCCGCTGCAAATCTTCGCTGATTCTATCAAGGCGGATGCCAAAGATGTAATAGTAACCATAGGCGGCAATAAGCTTATTTATGATGCCAGGCCCGATGCCAATAATTTAAGCCGTCCGCTTGATTTGCCAACCGGTTTCGACTGGAACAGCGCCTACGGCCTGTACACCCAGGGTAAAGAATTAATGGATCAAAAAATGTACCCTGAGGCAGAAATAAAGCTAACAGAAGCATTAAGCAAAGATCCATATTACCTGCCCGCACTTGTGCAAAGTGCTGTATTGATGTATCATAACATGCGTTATGCCGACGCCCTAACCTATGTTAAAACCGCTTTGAGCATCAACACCAACGATGGAGCGGCCAATTATTATTATGGCGTTATCAATACTCAATTCGGAAACTTGGTTGACGCCAAAGATGGCTTTGATATTGCGTCGCTATCGGTAGAATACAGAAACGCTGCTTATTCGGCTTTAGGCAGTTTGTATCTTAAAGAAAAGAATTACGAAAAGGCCCTGGAATTTGCTTCAAAAGCGCTGGATTTTAACAGGTACGATATAGGAGCATTACAGGTGCAGGCCATTGCTTACCGGCTGTTAAAGAGTGATAAAAAGGCCGCAGATGTATTAGCAACGATATTGACTTTTGAACCACTTAGCCATTTCGCCGCGTTTGAAAAGCATTTGCTAAATCCAACGGAAGCAAATAAAACCGCCTTCGGCTCCATGATCCGGAACGAGCAACCTATTGAAAGTTATTTAGAGCTTGCGGATAGTTATGATAAAAACGGCTGTGTTAACGAAAGTGAGCAGGTTTTGCAGTTATCGCCGGTTAACGCCTTGGTTGTATATAAGCTGGCCTATTTGGCGCACCAACAGGGAAAACGCTATACACAATTGCTAACCAAAGCCAATGCGTTAAGCGCAGCCTTTGTGTTTCCGTTCCGCAATAGCGATGAAGAGGTATTACAATGGGTGGTGCAGCAAAACAGCAGCTGGAAACCTAAGTATTTCCTGGCGCTATTGTATAAAGACCGTAACCGGATAGCGGAGAGCAAAAAACTATTTGCCCAATGCGATAACCAGCCAGATTTTGCGCCATTTTATGCTGCCCGGGCGGCCATGCAGCTGGGAGCGAGCGATATTGTCGATTTAAAAATGGCGATAAAACTGGACAAAGGCTGGCGTTATAATAAATTGCTTGGCGAGTATTATGTAAATCATAATCAATATGCCGATGCTTTGGCTACCGTGGAGCCTTTTTATAAAGCTCACCAGGATAATTACATCATCGGAATTTTATATGCTAAAACATTGTTACTTAATAAGCGCTATAACCAATGTGGTAAATTATTAGCCCGTATTAACATTCTGCCTTTTGAAGGTGCAACTATTGGCCGAGAATTATATCGCGAAACAGAGCTGATGCAGGCGGCCCAAAAAATAAAATTAAAAAATTATAACGGTGCAATAATTTTTATCAACGAGGCAAAAAAATGGCCTGCAAACCTTGGCGTAGGCAAACCATATGCCGAAAACGTGGATGAACGCCTGGAGGATTGGATGAACTATCAATGCTATCTTAAAAAAGGGGATATTGATGAAGCCAACAAATCCCTACAAAAGATCATCGCCTTTAAACCCAAAATTGAGAATACGGTAAGTAACTTTTTACCGGCGAACGATTTGGTTACGGCCTGGGCGATTGAAAAACTACAAGATAGGGGCGCTGCTGCCAACTGGCTGAATACCGAGATTAAACAATATCCCGATGATAAAGTATTGCAGTGGGTTAATGCCGTTTTTGAAAACAAAAGCTATCAGCAAACAACAATAAGCGATGCCGGGATACGGATACTTAAAGAGTTGATTTAAAATGTTTTTTTACCTGGTTTTTGGTTTAATAAATTAGTTTCTTTTTAATTAATTTATTAAACCATTTTTATTGTATTCTGTTTCTTAAGTAAATCTATACCTGCTTATGGAAACAAACGATACCTATCAACCTATTGTAAAACAAATAAAGCAATATTTTGAAACCCGCTATAAGCTGCTTAAATATCAAGCAATTGAACAGCGTACAAGCATTATATCGGCTATTATCACAGATGTGGCTATGGTTACCGTGTTCATGGTCGCATTTGTTTTCGTTACGCTAACAATTGCCTTTTTTCTTGGCGATTTCTTAGGCTCAAACTGGGCCGGTTTCGGCTGTGTAGCACTGCTTTACTTGTTTTTATCACTCCTTAGCCGCTTGTTTAAAATCACGATAGAGAATGTACTGATTCGCGTTTTGATTCAAAGGATATTTAAGCGTAAAAATAACCTCACAAACGACAATTAGCTTACATGCCGGGTATTTTGATGCCTGCATCTTTAATGCTTTGCAAAATTGTTTCCTGTATGGCCAGTTTGGTATCCTGGAAACCGTGTGCATTTACCCACAGGTTTACATTAATCCGGTAACCATCGGCCTCTATGGTGCCCACGCCAATCCGCCGCTCGGGCTTTGGTAAAATGCTTTCGGTTTTGTTGATAGCTTCATCTATAACAGATTTTACCTCTTTGATATCGATGTTGTTTGGCATTTTTAATTCCAGGTCTAACCGGCGCGTACCTTCACGACTGATATTGATGATCACCTCGTTTGACAGTTTGCTGTTAGGCACTATCACTGTCCGGTTATCATAAGTAGTTATTACGGTGTAAAAAATCTGGATCGATATTACCGTACCTTCCTGGCCCTGGGCAATAATGTTATCGCCAACCACAAAAGGTTTTAGCAGCAAGATGAGTACGCCGCTGGCAAAGTTTTGCAAGGTGCCCGATAATGCCAGCCCGGCAGCTACGCCAAAGGCACCAATAAGGGCTGCAAACAAGGTCATCTGGATGCCTATTATCTGCATTACACCCAATACCAGCAATATTCTTAACGCAACTGCAATCAGGCTTAGCAGGAAGGGTTTTACAGAGGGATCGACATTTTTTCTGTGCATCCCCGAGTGCGACCATTTTACAAACAGGTTAATGAGCCAAAGCCCCACCAATAATACCAACAAACCAACAATAAAGCCGGGGCCGTATTTAATTATCCAATCGTACACATGATCATATAGCTTCTCAATCTTCATAATTATAACCTATTGTTATAACTATTTAACCTCAGGAGCCCTAGTTTGTTTCAGTTTTGCCTATTTGCCTGTAAGCTTAAAGCTGGAACTCAGCTTTTCGTCGGCCGAGTTACTGCCCATAATTAGTTTATAATCACCTGGATATAGTTTCCATCCGTGCTTTTGGATGTCCCATTTCTGTAACTCTTTAACCGGTATTTTTATGGTTACCAATTGCTCTTTTCCTTTGCCAACACTTACCCGTTTAAAGCCTTTTAGTTCCTTAACCGGCATCCTGTCAATGGCCGGGTATTTAATGTAAGCCTGTACTACTTCGTCGGCATCCATATTACCTGTGTTTTTTACTTTAACAGTCACACTGATGGTATCCTTTGCAGCATATTGCTTAGCCGGAGCAGAAGCGGACTCATAGTTAAACGAAGTATAACTCAAGCCGAAACCAAATGGATATTGCACAGCACCACCAAAATAACGGTAGGTACGGCCTTTCATGCTATAGCTGGTATACTCGGGTAAATCCTTAACCGAATTATAAAAGGTAAGCGGCAGATGCCCCGACGGGCTTATCTTTCCAAAAATAATATCTGCCAATGCGTTACCGCCCTGCTCACCAGGATACCAGGCGTATATGATGGCATCGGCATACGGTGCTATAGCGGCCACGTCTACATCGCTGCCGGCAGTTATTACAGCTATGATAGGTTTCTTTACACCCTTGCGTAATTCTCTCATAAAGGCTATTTCGCTTGCGGGCAGGCTCAGCGTCTTTTTGTCGCCGCCAGATTCGGCCAGGAAAGCATCCCCGGCTTCGCCTTCCAATACAGGTGATAAACCTATTACAGCGATGGTTACATCGGCATTGCCGGCACCCCAGATACCGCCAAAATGGGTGGTGTCCCGGTAATCGCAGCCCAGGTCATATTCTACACGGGTGCCTTTGTCTACATTGCCGGTAATACCCTCTACAAAGTTTACTACTTTGCTGCTTACACCATGGTAACTGCCAACCATCGCATCTAAAGCGGCTGCATTGGGACCCAAAACCATAAAGCTGGTATATTGCCCTTGTTTAAATGGCAATACATTATTATCGTTTTTTAGCAATACCATGCTTTGTTGGGCAACCTTACGGGCAAGTGCAATATGAGCCTCGTTGTGAATACTATCAGCACCGTAGTTTTTAAAAGGCGCGGCGCCACCTTCGTCAAAAAAGCCCAATTTAAACTGGGTTTTCAGGATACGGGACAGGGCTACATCAACTTCTTTTTCTGTAAGTAGTTTTTGTTGTACAGCCTTCACCAGGTCACCCTGGAAAACCGACGAACAATCCAGGTCGATGCCTGCCTTTATACCCGCGGCGGCGGTCTCCACAGCCGTCGGGATGGTTTTATGCGTTAAAAAAACATCGTCAAGGGCACCACAATCTGTTACCACGTGCCCTTTAAAGCCCCATTCCGTCCTTAAAATATCGGTTACCAGGTTTTTATTAACGGAGTTTGGTACGCCGTTAATACTATTGTAAGCTGTCATCACAGATTCTACCCCTGAGTTTACCAGCGCATGGAACGCATACAGGTAGGTTTCGCGCATGTCCTTTTCATCAACAATAGCATCAAAGGAATCGCGGGTAGCTTCGGGGCCGCTATGCGCTGCAAAATGTTTGGCAGTAGCCGCTGCTTTCAGGTAACGGCTGTCTTTTCCCTGCATCCCGTGTACAAATGCCGATCCTATGTGCGCCGTTAAAAACGGGTCTTCGCCATAGGTTTCCTGCCCGCGTCCCCATCTTGGATCGCGAAAGATGTTGATGTTGGGTGTCCAAAAGGTAAGGCCCATATACTGCAAACGGCGCCCCRGTGCTGTAGATACGTTGTATTTTGCCCTCGCCTCAGTCGAGATTGCATCGGCAACAGAATCTACCAGTTTTTCATTAAACGTTGCCGCCATACCAATAGCCTGCGGAAATATGGTAGCATCACCTGCGCGTGCTACGCCGTGTAAACCTTCGTTCCACCAGTTGTAAGCGGGGATGTTTAAACGGGGTACAGCTTTGCTCCTGTAGCCCAATAAGGATACCTTCTCTTCTAACGTTAATTTAGATATCAAATCCTTTATCCTGGTATCAATCGATTGCGAAGCATCTTTATAAACAGGCGTGTTTTGCGCCATGGCAGATAACGACGATAGTATTAATGCGCAACCTGATAAACAGGCGGCGCTCTTTTTCATGATGATATGTGTAATATATTTCATTCGAAGGCAGATAGATGAGTTTTATTTAACAAGCGGCAATATACCAGCTTTTTTTATTTTGGTGATGACGGCGCTACCAACTTTCTTGCCTTGCGCGTTGCCATTTTCTATACTTTGCATATAGTGGATGCCGCCATAAAAACGCGACATGGACGCTTCGGCTGCTGCCTGGCGGAAGGACTTGAAATTGCGCTGGCCGCTGCCAAAAGGAATTTCGGTATTGTCGGTATAGGCAAAATTATCGCCCAGCAAATAGGTTAGCATTTCGGCCGATGCATTGGAGATAACAGCGTGTCCGCTGGTATACTCCGGGAAAGGCGGGGTTTGTAAAACGGGTTGCCATTTAACATCCATATACCGGTTAATAAAAGTTTCGGGGCGGATTCGGTTACTGGTGAATTTTTCTTCCCAACAGCTGATGAAGGCATCCATCAGCGTAACGCCCACTAAAGTTGTTACCTCGATAGAGTGGTCAAAATCAAGCCCGGCCTGGCGGGTTACCAAGCCAGTTACATGCATCCAATGCCCACCCGGACTGATCTTTTTATAACCAATAGCCATATGGCCTGATGTGGTGATGGCAAATGGGTTACAATCCCAAAACAGGGCAATGTTAATTTGCTCCGTCGAAAGGTGTTTTGATACATCGTAAACCGCCTTTACCTGTTTATAAAATGCCGACGTTGTATCTTTACTGAAAGGGACTAACGGAGCGGGCTTGTATTGATTGGCCGAATCTATCACCATTGTGCGGATGGTCTTCCAGTTGGGTTCCAGGGCTTCAAAGTATCCCGGCGGGGTGGGGTACCATTTACTTTCGTCTTTTATAGGGGTATATCTCTTTAGTGCACTCAACTGGCTGTAATGGTCTGTTTTTGAAAACGCGACAGCGGCCGCGGAGGCCAACTTTGCTACTTTAATGGAGTTTTGAATGATGGTTGAATCTGTATTTGTCTTTTTCAGCAGCTGCACAAAGGCATCCTGGTCATCAGTCATCATAAATCCGGATGGCAGCAGCAGTTTGGCAGTTTCCAGGATGCTGTAAAAAGCGGCAATTTTATAGTCGTATTTTAAGCGGATAGTATCCAGGGTACTGTTGGCCCTGTAATCTTTGATGAATTTTTGCAGTTCGGGAATGTTTTTATTGTTGGCAGCTACAATATTATAGGCACCCAGCATCACGTAAGCGTAATAACGTGCGGCAACAGGAGGGCCAACTACATCATGTACCATCACCATGGTTACTGCGTTTACTGCATGGTCTGGCTGCAAATAATCGGGGTAATTATTACTGGTATTTTGCGCGTAGCATTGCTGTGCAATCAACGCGCAAAATACCAGGAGCGATTTTTTTAAGTAATTCATTATTCTTTATAAAATTGAAGCGGCCCGTCGCTTACGCCTATCAGTAAATATAATGTATTGTTGATGCTGACCTCCACTGCCGATTTTACATCGCCCATAACCGAAAGTCCTGATGCTGGCTGATTCACATATGTAAAACCGCCTTTGCCATCACCTTTTAACAGGCAGCCATAATTTGCATCAATACTGCCAATCTTTAAACGGTTGTCTGAGTGGTTACCTAATAAAAGGATATCGGTATGTCCATCGTGGTCAAAATCGCCTGCCAGGATCTGGCTTGCAGGGGCAAACTGTGCCTCTGTTGGTAATGGCGCTGCCGTGAATTTGCCATTAATATTGAGGTACAACGTTGTCTGCATATTATTAATGCTCAATTTGCCGGCTTTGGCCATGTTATCGGCGCTAAAAACCTCATTAATAGTAGCATCCGCATACATTTTGTACGAGTTAAACTTGCGACGCATGGGATAAATCTGCTCATTTAACTCATCGCGGCTCACAAAGGGGTAGCTTATACCCTGGATATAAAAATTAAAAAACGGATCGATAGAGCCATTGCCGTCAACATCGGTAAAATACATTTCGGCAGGCTCTTTATCTGTGGCTTTAATTTGGGTGTTTAGGCCTAAGTTACCGGCAATCAGATCTGGTTTGCCGTCACCGTTTACATCGGCAAAGGCAATTTTATTCCAGAATCCTTTTTGCGGGGTATTAAAATAATCAGCGGTTTTATCGGTAAAGCCTTCTTTAGCGTTGATAAAAATGGTAACCGGCATAAATTCGCCGCATAAAACAAGGTCTTTGCGGCCATCGTTATTCAGGTCTATCCATTCCGCGTCTGTTACCATGCCAATTTTATTAAATGGTGCAACGGCGGTAGTAAACTTACCATTGCCATCGTTAACCAGCAAATAGCTTTGTGGTGCCATAGGATATTGGCCCGGTATTACCCGGCCACCTATAAACAGATCAAGATCGCCGTCGCCATCAAAATCACAGGCTTTTACTACCGATTTACTGTTGGTATTCAAAACCGGCAGGGCGGTAGGCGATAGCACAAACCGGCCATTACCTTCGTTTATATAAAGTTCGTCCTGTAAATCGGCAGTGTTGGGTTCATATAACGAATAGCCGCCTTTTGCAATGTACAAATCGACTTTACCATCGCCATTGGCGTCAAAAAAAGCAGCCGCCGCTGTTGTGCCGATATTATCTGTACCACCCCTAATTATATCTTTAGCCAAATACTTGCCGCCTGCCTGTTGAAGGTATATTTTGCCAGGACTGTCTTTTTCGCCGCTTACAAATAAATCTTCCAGGCCATCGCCATTTACATCGGCTTTGGTAATTACCGGCGCTGTTTTGGAGTACATGAACAGCATCAATAACTGGCGTTTAAAATCGTTCAGCGTAATTTCTTCAGGTTTAAAATCAATAACAGGCTCGGCGTGCTTAAATATGGCCTTCTTTACATCGGCAGTTTGCCCCGAAAGTTTTCCGCTTGGATCATATTTAATGGTGAGCAACTGATTGGTACTAACATCCTTTAATAACTGCGTGGAATTATCTGGCCAGGTAACCCGGATAGAATCAACTTTCTTCAGCTCTCCTAAGCCAAAATTCAGCGTGGTTGATACACTTGACAGGTATCCGCGGTTTGGGTTAACCTCCTGGTATTGGATATTTTTGCCGTTATACACGCTTACTTTTGCGCCTATGGCATTGGTGTTTTTACCTGTACCTTTTAATTTAATGGCAACGTAAGATGTATTATTTGTCTCGCGACTGTTGTTTTGGTAGATAGATGCCGGCTGGTTGATATTGTTTACCACCAGGTCAAGGTCGCCATCATTATCCAGGTCGGCGTATACAGCGCCGCTTGATATGTTTTGCTGGTTAATGCCCCATTCTACCTGTTTATTGGTGAAGGTAAGGTCATGATTGTTTTTGAAAATATAATCGGGCACGGCGGTTGAAGGCATGGCCATCACCAGGTCCATCAGGCGGAATGGTTCGGCAGCCATTGCTTTTTTTATCTTGTAATCGCCCCAGTAACGTAAAAAGTCTTTATTGGTGTAATCCCTCAGATATCCATTGGTGATAAAAATGTCTTTATATCCATCATTATCAAAATCGGCAATAAGAGGGCACCAGCTCCAGTCGGTGTTTGATACGCCGGCCAGTTGGGCTATTTCGCTAAATGTGCCATCGCCATTGTTTAGCTGCAGCATATTGCGCATATATTGTTTGTAAAGTCCCTGGTTTTGCATCAGCGCAAAAGACTCGTAGTTTTCTTCCAGTTGAAGTGATTTTTGCCTGTGGTTATCCTCGGGCAACATATCAAGGGTCATAATGTCGGGCAGGCCGTCATTGTTAAAATCGGCAATATCAACACCCATCGAAAAGTGCGACATGTGCCTTAGCATCTCTTTTGATTTTTCGGCAAAAGTTCCGTTGTGGTTATTAATGTAAATGTAATCCGGTTCGTTGTAATCGTTGGTTACATAAATATCCTGCCATCCATCCTTGTTAATATCGGCTATGGCCACACCCAACCCAAAGGTGAGCGGATTTTGTACTATCCCGGCCGCTTTTGATACATCGGTAAAGTGCCCGTTATCATTGCGGAATAGTTTGTTGCTGGCCAGATCATCAGTTTGATCTTTATAACGGGCCAGTTCCATGTTGTCAATCTTTTTAATGTTGTGGTTCAGCAGGAACATATCCAGGTCGCCATCATTATCATAGTCAAAAAACACGGCCTGGGTACTATATCCCGGGTCGGCTAAGCCGTATTCTTTCGCTTCTTCTTTAAATTTGTTATTGCCCTGGTTTATAAATAACTGGTTGCTCCTGGTTGCATTATCAGTTTTGCCCGAGTAGCATACATAAATATCCAGTAATCCGTCGCCATTAACATCGGCCATGGTAACACTGGTTTTCCAGGAATCCGGTCTTCCGCCCAAATCAGGGCTCGCGCTGTCGGTTATGTCCTTAAACTTCATGTGCCCCATGTTCAGGTAAAGCTTGTTCGGCTTCATATTCCCGGTAAACATCAGGTCGGCCAAACCATCATTGTTGATGTCGCCAACTGCTACGCCACCGCCATTATAAAAATACTCGTATGATAACACATTGAGCGATTCGGTCTCGTTGATATCATTGCTGAATTTGATATTGGTTTCCTTGCTATTCAATAACTTGAATAAAGGCTGCTGGGCATAGGAGGGAAGGGAAGTAA
>NZ_JBFUIA010000045.1:0-46116 GCF_056402115.1 Mucilaginibacter sp. P4_C11
GATAAAACACCGGAAATGGAACCGATTTAAACATAAGAATAAGCATACAAATTCGCTTTGCACATCGGGGATTGCTTCATTCTTCGCAATGACGGATGTAATGGTACCAACTCAATAATTCGATAATTCAGTAAATCAATAATTAATTAAATGTCTTCAAGAACTAAAAAAATATTCCTCATCTTCACTATTGTTGTTCCGTTCCTTTTATACTGTTTTTACTACTACGGTATGATGATAAAAAATGCGCCTTACCGATATGCCGATTTCCAATCGATATCTATCGCTTATGGGCCCAAAGATAGCCTGGTGAATAAATTCAACTCCCTCGCCGGCGATTACCAGTATATTAATAAAAGAGATTCGCTGGTGAAAACGCACGTGAAACTTACTGATAACGACCTGTTATACCTGCACCATAAAGCGGCCGACCTTGGTTTTTGGGATTTTCCGTCGAACGAGATAGGAGATACCGTTAAAGAAAAGCCGGTGCGTTACGTCATCGAGTTTAAATATAAAACCAAAACAAAACGGGTTGTTTTTGATTCGAACTTTGCGGGCGATCCTAAATTGATAGATGCCAATAAACAACTGATCAAAGAAATTGATCAAAGTTTAACAACCGCAGAACGAAGAGTTAAAAAATAAAAGGTTGCGGTGTTGTTTATTAAATAACCAATCCCTATATTTGCACCTCGAATTTTAAAACAATAATTAACAAACATGTACGCAATAGTAAGTATAGCAGGACAGCAATTTAAGGTTGCAAAAGACCAGCAGATCTTTGTACACAGGTTACAAGGTGACGAGGGCGCTAGTATTGAATTTGACAGTGTATTGTTAGCAGAAAACGAAGGTTCATTCAAATTAGGTTCTGATTTGAAAGGCGCTAAAGTATCGGCTAAGATCTTGTCTCATTTAAAAGGTGATAAAGTAATCGTTTTCAAAAAGAAACGTAGAAAAGGTTACAAAAAGAAAAACGGTCACCGTCAGCAATTTACCAAGATCGAGATCACTGGTATCACATTATAATTTAAAGTTTTAAACCGAGCCGATTTATCAGCTCATAAAAGATATAAACAATGGCACACAAAAAAGGGGCCGGTAGTTCCAGAAACGGCCGCGAGTCGCATAGCAAACGTTTAGGTATCAAAATTTTCGGTGGTCAGCCCGCAATTGCAGGTAATATCATCGTTCGTCAGCGTGGTACTAAACACAACCCAGGCGTTAACGTAGGTATCGGCAGAGATCATACTTTATTCGCTTTAGCCGAAGGTATTGTAGTTTTCCGTAAAAAAGCTGATAACCGTTCATACGTTTCAGTTGTTCCGGCTACAGAAGCAGTTGCCGAAGTAGCAGCAGCACCAGCGGTAGTTGAAGCAGCACCTGTTGCAGAAGAAGCTCCAAAAGCAAAGAAAGCAGCAGCACCAAAAGCTAAAAAAGCTGATACTGAAGAAGCAGCAGCTGAATAATTAGCAAAGCTTTATAGATGATATAAAAAATCCCCGGTCAAACTTGATCGGGGATTTTTTTATTGCTTTATTGCGGTAGGAGTAAAGGAGATTGGTACTGTATAATACACTCTTACAGGTTTACCACCCACTGTTCCCGGTTTCCACTTTGGCGAGAGTTTTAAAACACGTATAGCCTCATTATCAATATCTGCATCTACCGAGCGGACGCAATAGGCATATTTTACCGCTCCATCTTTTTCAATTATCATCTTTACGAACACCGTTCCCTTAATCCCTCTTTTGAGGCAACTCGCCGGGTATCGCATATTTTTGACAAGGAACGACGAAAACTGACGCTCGCCTCCGGGAAATTCAGGTATTACATCTGCCATGCTGTAAACGGAATCTGCCCGACCTGTATTTTGGGCCTTGGCCCGATAGGTACACACTGCGATAAATACAATTAACAAGGTTAAGGTTTTTTTCATGAGCAAATGAACTTAGCAATAATGTCGAATGGTATCTATTCAATAATAAGCTTCTTAAAATAATACGTATCCGGATCAATCACAGGCATTGTTTTGCTGGTAATTGTCAGTCCCTTTTTGTCCAGGGTGTATCGCTTGGTTAGGCCATCGGCACTAATGTCAACCGGTAATGGCATGTCAATATTTTGAAGCTGGATGAGGTACTTATCGCCGCGTTTTGCAGTTACATGAACTTCGAGTTTATTAACAGAGTAAATATAGAGATCAAATAAGGGCTTCAAATCAATACCGGCTGCTTTGCTAAAATATTCCTGCACATCTGCCGTAGTAACCATGTTGCTGTAGGTGTATTTAGGACTTGTAACGAAGTTTTTTATAGTTGGGAAGAAGATAGTGTCGCCCATAATATATCTCAGCGTATGCATAAAGAAAGCACCTTTGCCGTAAATGTCGCCATTATAAGCCGCCTCTTCGTCGATATCTTTTCCTATTACCAAGGGGATTTTGTTGCCAAATGAAAGGGCAGCTTGCTGGAAGTGTTTAATATATGCTTGTTCGCCTTCCAAATCGCGTATGGGCATGGCATCACCAAAGGTGCAAATACCTTCGTGGATCCAGTAATCGGCCCAATCCTTGGCTGTTACTTTGTTGCCCCACCACTCATGGCCAAATTCGTGATGCATCAGCCAGTCAAAATCTTTGCCGCCGAGTTTGCTGTACCTGAATTTGTTGCCGTAGGCATTCATGGTTTGATGCTCCATACCCAGGTGCGGCGTTTCGGCAATGCCTATTTTCTCTTTAGCCCACGGATACTCGCCAAAATACTTTTCTTGTATGCGGATGGTTTGCTCGAAAATATCAAGGTGACGGTTGGCCTTAGCGGCATCCTCCTTTAATACATAAAACTGGATAGGCACAGTTGTTCCATTAACGGTTTTATATGGCCTGCTTACAACAGTATAATCGCCGACATTAAACAGGATGCTGTAATTGTTGATGCTATAATTGGTTTTCCAATGATAGGTAGCCTTATCATTGTTTTTAGTGACTTTTAACAACAATCCCGGGCCGGCAACTACCAGGTCTTTAGGTACGGTTATCAGCATATCAACACCGTCATTTGGCTCATCCGAAGGATGATCCTTGCACGGAAAATAAAGTTTGCCCCCGGTTCCCTCGGCTGTGATGGCAACCCAGGCATGCCCGGTAGAATCTTTCGTCCAGGTGAATCCATCATCCCAGGGCGGGCGACGGGCAACATGGGGCTTGCCAAAATATATCACTTTAACACTGGCTTTGCCTGCAGGTAATTCCTTGGCAGCATTGATGCTGATGAGGTTGTTTTGGTAAGTGAAGGATTCCTTTTTACCATTTACCAATACGTTGCTGATCTTTAATGAATCCAACAGATCAAAAAGTAACACCTTAGTAGGCTGCGCCATGATTACATCAATAGTGGTATAACCATCTATCGTTTTTTGAACCGGATCAACGCTTAACGCGATTGTATAATGACGCACGTCCATAATGGCTTGCTCAGGTTTGAGCTTGCCGCCGGAGGTTAGGGTTTGGGCGTTTGCTATTGTCCCGACGATCAGCGTGAATATTACAAAGAGTGTTTTCTTCATTTTGTGTTTTACTGGCCTAATGTGAAATTTATGGGAACTGTATATCCTGATCTTATAGGTTTGCCGTTTAATTTAACAGGAATCCATTTAGGTGAAAGTTTGAGCACCCTTAATGCTTCTTCGTTAAATTTATTCTGCAACCCTCTTTTTATTTCAAAATGAGTCAGGGAGCCGTTTTTTTCTACAATAAAAGAAATGATAACCCTACCTTGAACATCAAGTTGCGGGTCAGGGTTTTTTAAGTTCTTTTGCAGGAAAAGTTTAAAAGCGTCGTACCCACCTGGAAATGATGGCTGGGGTTCAATTGGGCAAATAAGAATATATTGTGTAGAATCGTTCGGTCCAATTGCCGGGATTTGTGCCTTGACAGAAATTGAGCATAACAAACCTGTTAACAAAAGCAAAATACTCTTTTCCATCCTTAAATATAATTAATACTCTCTCACCAACAAATTATCGGCAAACTGCCTCAAATACTGTCGCCTGTCTTCCGACAGCTTGATCTGGTCTAACGCGCTAAAGGCGGCATCGGCATAGGCTCGCATAGCATCTTCGGCATAATTCCTGATGTCAAGGCTATCGTAGATGCCGGTCACCGCGGCGACCTTTTCGGAGGGGTTATATTGTTCTATGCTCAGCCAGTTTTCGAGTGTTGTGGCCTCGCTATCTTTTGCCAGTTCAAGGGCCTTAATAAGAAGGTAGGTTTTTTTGTTGGATAATATATCACCGCCAACTTGCTTGCCAAATTTTTCGGGATCACCGTAAACATCCAGGATATCGTCCTGCAGCTGGAAAGCTATGCCAACATTTACACCAAAATCATACAGTAATTGCGCATCGGCTGATGTAGCGCCGCCAATAATTGCGCCTATTTTTAGCGTTCCCCCTAATAGTACGGCGGTTTTAAGCCGTATCATGTCCAGATACTCGTCAATCTGCACGTTATTGCGCTGCTCAAAACTCATGTCAATTTGCTGGCCTTCGCATACACCCGTGGCAGTTTCGTTAAAAACATCCATTACCCGGCGCAAAATACAATCGTCAACCTTCATCATGAATTTGTTGGCTTCTACCATCATAGCATCGCCGGATAGTATGGCTACATTGGCGTTCCATTTTTCGTGCACTGTAATTTTACCACGGCGCAAGGGAGCCTTGTCCATAATGTCATCGTGCATCAGCGTAAAGTTGTGAAATACTTCGATGGCCAGGGCCGGCTCTATCGCTTTTTCCACGTCGCCGCCAAACAGGTCGCATGCCATTAGCAACAGGGCAGGGCGTAGGCGTTTACCGCCAAGCGAAAGTATATAGCTTATAGGTTCGTAAAGATCGGTAGGATATGCCGGAAAAGTAAGTTCGTCTACCGCCTTGCTCACCATGGCATGTAGTTCTGTAAGTTGTTTCATGTTTGTAGTTAACGGCTGATTAAGTTGATTGAGTGGGATTAAGTTGATCGAGTTAAAAATTCAACCACTCTCCTAATCACCCCAATCAACCACTCACCTAAAATATCAATCCTGCACTAACGAAAAATCAATTTGCTTCTTGGTCAAATCAACATTTTTAACCCTGATTTTTACCTCATCGCCCAGCTGGTAAGTTTTCTTTTTACGCTGACCGATGATACAATAGTTTTTTTCGTCCAAAGTATAAAAATCATCGGATATATCGCGCAGGCGAATCATGCCCTCACATTTATTTTCGATGATCTCGACATACATACCCCACTCGGTAACTCCCGAGATAATACCCGTAAAAGTATTGCCAACCTGGTCGCGCAGGTATTCTGCCTGTTTATATTTAACAGATGAGCGTTCGGCATCGGCTGCCTTTTTTTCCATTTGCGAACTATGGGAACATAGCTTTTCGTAATGTTCTGCATTTACCGATTGTCCGCCGTTTAAATAATGAAACAGCAGGCGGTGTACCATAACATCCGGGTACCGGCGAATAGGGGAGGTAAAGTGCGTATAATGATCAAACGCCAGGCCGTAGTGGCTGCTGGTTTTTGTAGTATATATCGCCTTAGCCATCGATCTGATGGCCAGTTGGGTAAGTACGTTTTGTTCTTTTTTACCTTCTACATCCTCCATCAGGAAGTTTAACGATTTTGCAGTTTCTTTATCTGATTTAGTATTTATTTTATACCCAAACCGGGCCGCAAACTGTGCAAAATTGGCCAGGGCATCGGGTTTAGGGGAATCATGCGCACGGTAAACAAATGTGTATTTGTGCTTGCCTTTACCCATTTTGCTTACATGTTCGGCCACCTTACGGTTGGCCAACAGCATAAAATCTTCAATTAGCTTATGGGCATCTTTACGTTCTTTTACATAAACTCCAATGGGCTTGCCTGTTTCATCAAGCTTAAATTTAACTTCGGTAGTTTCAAAGCTGATGGCGCCATTTTTAAATTTCCGGTCGCGCAGTTTATAAGCCAAGGCATTTAGCTTAAGAATCTCGTCTTTAAAATCACCTTCTTTGCTTTCAATTACTTCCTGAACTTCTTCATAAGTAAAGCGCCTGTCAGAGTAAATGATGGTTTTTCCGTACCATTCGGTTTGGATAAATGCATTCTCGTCCAGTTCAAAAACTGCCGAAAAGCATAGCTTTTCTTCTTTAGGGCGCAACGAGCACAGGCCATTTGAAAGGCGCTCGGGCAGCATCGGGATAACCCGATCAACCAGGTACACAGAAGTAGCACGATCGAACGCCTCTTTATCCAGGGCAGAATCGGGTGCTATATAATGCGATACATCAGCAATATGCACACCAACTTCGTAATTGCCATTCTCGAGTATTTTAAACGATAATGCGTCGTCAAAATCCTTGGCATCAAAGGGGTCGATAGTAAATGTGGTAATATCCCTGAAATCTCTTCGGCGGGCAATTTCCTCTTTGGTGATCACATCCGATATCTCTTCCGACTCATGTTCAACCTCGACCGGGAAGGATAACGGAAAACCATATTCGGCAAGGATGGCGTTCATCTCGGTGTCATTCTCGCCTTGTGCACCCAAAATGTGTTTTATTCTGCCAATGGGGTTTTTGGCCTCAGCCGGCCAGTCGGTAATTTCGGCAACTGCTTTTATCCCGTTTTTAGCCCCGTTTAGCTCGCTCATCGGGATAAAAATATCATGCATCATTTTACGGTCGTCCGGGATGAAAAATGCAAAACGCTCAGATAGTTTTACAATTCCGGTAAACTCCATTTTGGCGCGCTGCAATATCTCAATGATCTCGCCTTCTTTACGTTTGCCTTTACTGATGGCGTATACGTAAACTTTAACACGGTCGCCATGTAAAGCATTGCGAAGCTTGCGTGGGGCAACAAAAATGTCGCTTTCCAATTCATCGTCAGTAACTATAAATGCCGAACCGTCGTTCGTCAGATCGACACGGCCCTCCATAAATGTTTTTAACTCAAGAAGTTGGAACTTGCCTGGCGAAACCTCTTTAAGTACCGATTTAAAAGCCTCGTCTTTTAGAATATCAAATATAATTTCGCGCGATTCGGGATCGCGGACGTTTAATTTTGCAGAAACCTGTTTATAATTAAGTGGCGTATTGCCGTTTTGTTCAAATACATCAAGTACCATTTGGGTAAGTACCTGAACGATAGAAGAATTATTTTTCTTTTTTTTAGACATACAAAAGTATTTGTGCTAAGATACGGAATTTTGGTGTTTGGGGGAGAAGACGAAAAAGACAGGGTTAAGGAAATTGATTTTGAATCTGAGGTTGTGAATTTGGGCAATCGACAGGAGCCCATTTTTTGAGTTAGACACGAATGCATGCCAATCCGGCTAAATTTAATCTAATTTC
Organism: Mucilaginibacter sp. P4_C11; assembly: GCF_056402115.1. Classification (NCBI taxonomy): domain Bacteria; kingdom Pseudomonadati; phylum Bacteroidota; class Sphingobacteriia; order Sphingobacteriales; family Sphingobacteriaceae; genus Mucilaginibacter; species Mucilaginibacter sp. P4_C11. The sequence goes on from NZ_JBFUIA010000045.1 coordinate 7,396, forward strand.
ACAAATTTTTGGATTGATAGGCTGCACAACTTAAGATAGTAAGAATTTGGCAATGTTTTGACCAACAACAAGTGCAAAATATCGATTAGCTAAATTGCGCGAAATCTTAGTTGAATGTTAACCATGTTAAATTATAAAATGTTTATTATCAGATATTTATAAATTAAATAGCTGAAATGTGTTAAGTTATATTAACCCAGTTTAGATGCGTTTGCCTTTGCTATCACCCCTGCGGAATCGATGCAATCAAATTCCTGGTGTACTCGTCCTTTGGCCTGTAATAAATATCGTCCGGGTAACCTGTTTCAATGATCTCGCCTTTATTCATCACCATCATCCTGTCGGATATATGTTTAATAACGGCAAGATCATGCGAGATGAAGATATAGGTAAGTTTAAACTCCTGCTGTAATTCGCGGATCAGGTTAAGCACCTGTGCCTGGACAGATACATCAAGCGCCGACACTGATTCGTCGCAGATGATAAATTTGGGCTGCAGCGCCAGCGCCCGTGCTATCACGATACGTTGCCGCTGGCCTCCTGAAAACTCGTGGGGGTAACGGTTAAAATGTTCTGGTAACAGATTTACACGTTCCAGTAATTCCAACACGTGTTTTTTGCGTTTGGTATTATTGGCGTAAAACTGGTGCACCTGCAAAGGCTCCATGATGGATTGACCGACGGTTAATTTAGGGTTTAAAGACGAGTAAGGATCCTGGAAAATGATTTGGATATTGCGGCGTACCTCACGTAGTTCATTCTTTTTTAAGCTCCCCAGATCTGTATTTTCGAAACTGATATTACCGGCTGTGGGCTCTATCAATCTTAGTATGGTACGACCTAATGTTGTTTTTCCGCAACCCGATTCACCAACCAGGCCAAGTGTTTCGCCTGGGTAAACTTCAAAACTTACATTGTTTACCGCTTTAACCACTTTTTTTGACAGACCCAACAGGCCCGTACTAACCGGGAACCAGGTTGAGAGTTGGCCGATCTTCAATAAAGGTTCTTGTTTATAAAGTTCTATCCTTCTTGCTTTTATTTCAGTTTCAGGATAATGATACAAGGTCCTGATGTTTTCTATAGTGACCGCCGATTTGTTTTGGATATTTTCTGCATCAAAAAAATCGGCAACTATCGGCAGTTTCTTTAAATGTTGATTTGGTGAAGGCCTGCATGCTAATAAGCCTTTAGTGTATGGGTGACTGGGATGATCGAATAAGTCGGGCGTATTGGCCTCTTCAACAATTTCGCCTTTATACATCACCATTACCCGGTCGGCAATTTCCTTAATAACCCCCAGGTCATGCGAAATGAAAATGAGACTCATCTGGCGAGCTTTTTTAAGGCAGAGCAGCAGTTCAATAATTGTTTTTTGTACCGTTACGTCAAGCGCAGTAGTTGGCTCGTCGGCTATTAATATCTCCGGATTGCAGGATAGGGCCATAGCTATCATCACCCTTTGTTTTTGCCCACCTGAAATTTGGTGCGGATAGCTATCAAAAATTGCTTCAGGGCGGGGCAGTTGTACTTCGTTAAAAAGTTCGATAGTTTTCTTTTTGGCCTCAACCTTGCTTAAACCCAAATGCAGCCGGATGGCCTCGGTTAACTGGAAGCCGCAGGTAAGCACCGGATTGAGTGAGGTCATGGGCTCCTGAAAAATCATGGCCATACGGTTGCCCCTGATGTGGCGCATATCGGCTTCCGATAATTTGCACAAACTTACATCGTTTAAAAGCACATCGCCATTGATAACAGTTTTATCGGCATCTAAAAGCCGCATCAAAGCAAGCGATGTAACAGACTTACCCGAACCGGATTCGCCGACTATCCCGATAGTTTCGCCTTTTTGTAAATTAAGCGATATGTTTTTTACAGCCTTAAATAAGCCATCTGCTGTTTTAAAGCTAACCTCCAGGTTTTTTACTTTCAGCATTATTGGCCGACTATTGTTATCATCTCATCTTTTATTAAATCTTCGCCACGATAACGCCTTATCAGTTGCGCGGTGGCAACCACATCTTTTTGGCAATAAGTGCAAATCCGATCAAGCTGGTTTTCGTTCCAGTAAACATGACCTACCATGCTGCCGTCAATATCATCCTTTGGGGTGGGGATGTCAAAAATGGCGGTGAGTAAATTTAAGGATGTGTAGTTTTTGTAATCGCCAAACTTCCAAAGTTCCATAGTATCCAGGTGAATAATTTCCCATGGCTTTTTACCTGCTAATTGGAGTTGAGGAGGAAATGGCAGACCATTTATTAATAACCTGCGGCAGATGTAAGGAAAATCAAACTCCTTACCATTATGCGCCACCAAAACTAAGTTAGCCGGCTGGCTAAATAGCAAACTCGAAAACCGGCCCAATAAATCCTTTTCGTCATGCCCGGCAAATGATTTCACTCTTAAGCCAACACCCTCTTTTCCTTTGGTAAAAACGCCGGCAGATATGCAAACTATTTTACCAAACTCGGCCCAGATGCCTGCACGTCCGTAATAATCTTCGGCAGATTCATCCTTACGCTGGTATTGGGTCTTTAACTCCCACAGCTTTTTAAAATGCTCCGGCACCTCATTGTGTGTACCATACTGCGGCACGGTTTCAATGTCGATTACCAGTAAATTATGTAGGTCATAATGTTCAAGCATGCCACGTTTTAATTATGCAGGCAATATAATGAATGTTTTAGTCTGGCAGGTTTTGGACAGTGTATTTTAGGTTATACGTTTGTAATTTTTAAAGCCGCCTTATTTTTTTTTGGGGTTATTTAACTGGAAACCAACGGTGAGTTGTACAGTGCCTGGGTTTGATTTATAGCTCCCAAAATCCGACGAGACTTTGAAACCGCTTATGCTTTTTAAATAGGTAGCCTCAAAACTAAACCGGTTATATTGCAGGCTTACACCGGCTGATACGCCAACGTTGATAGCAGGAACATACCGGGTATTTTTTAATTGGTTATTTACCGATGTATAATAAGGTGTGTCTGTTTTTATAGCCAAAGGTGTAAAGCTTGTGGTGCCGGTAATTTGCTTAACGGGTATGTTTATAACGGGGCCTGCTTTTAAACCCAGGTAATTATTAAGCTTGTAAACCAATTGAATAGGCACGCTTACAAAATATGCCTTACGGCTATCTGTTACCCGGATGGTTTTTCCCGAATCTACAGCGCCGCTATCGGCTTTTGCACCGTTTGCATGGGTATAGGAACCGCTGATTTTTTGTGGGTTAAGGGCCTTGGCTTGCACATTTATAGCCCATCGATCATTAAAATGATAAGTGCCATAAAGCCCGAAATTCAGATCGACGGGCAGGCTGCCATAAAAATTGCTGTTTTGTTTTTGTGTTGTAAAGCTGCCAGATGCATTTACGCCCGCAAGCAGGCCCCAATCAAAATTAAAGGGGGCCGATAGTTTAGCTTTTACAACCTTTTCCTGTTTACCGTTTTTAGGTTTTTGACCTGCTTTTAGTTTTAAAAGATCTGGAGACGATTTAGTGATTTTGCCAACAATTTCGTTTACACGTGCCGAAGTTTGCTTTAGTATTCCATTGTTTCCCTTCGCGTTGGAATTTAAGATCTTATTGATTGCCGGTTTAGTGAAATAATTATTGACATCAGATTGAATGCTATCAATGCCAGATACCCGGTAGTATGATTTTTGAAAGCTTACAGACAATACAAGTGGTTTATAGTTGCTATTGCCTTGGGTTAATCCATTTGGGGTGCTTGTTGGCATAGTGCCGCCCGATGGCTGCTTGTTATTTGTGTATAAAGCATGGCTGCTATTTGCTGCGTGGCCATGTTGGGCAGGTTGGTTTACCATTGTGTTTTGGCTATTTGCCAGTGTGTAAGTGCCTGTGTTTTTGCCTCCTTTTAATATACCATATGGCCCGGAATTTTTATTTGAAACAGAATTTCCGGTACTTGCTTTGATGCCGGTATTTTTGTTTACCGGCACATTTTTACCGGTCAACCCGCTATCCGGCATGTTATTATTAGCTAAGCTATCGGCGTTTGCCGGGGTGGATTTGATTTGCGGCGGGTTGTTGACCCCATAAGTTGTGCTATCGGCCTGGTTTAATGAATCAATAGTTTTTAAACTGTCGGCAATTACATGTGCTATGTGTTTTTTGATCCCATTATCAGGCTCGCTGTGCTTGATTTTATGGAAGTGACTGTATGTGTACACGCCGGTAACGATAGTTGCCGTTGTTGATACAAGTAAAACAAGTGCTTTAAATCCTTTAGCTGCTTTTATAATTTTTGAAGCCTTAAGTACTTTATCGCTTTGCGGAATATCATGAGGTGCCGCCGACGGTAAATGCAAATCCAGTAGGTTTTGCATTTGCAGCCAGTCTGTCTGGGCGCTGTCATTAACAGGTAATTCGCTACGCTTTTGCTGCCAAAGTTTAAGGTAGTTTAGTGAGTTTTTCATTTTGCTTTTTCACTCCTTTCTTTTGGCCGGATGCTACTTATTGATGGTTCAAGTAATTCTCTTAATTTTCTTTTTGCTTCGGCTAAATGCCAGCGGGAAGTGCCCTCGCTTATATTCAATTGTTCACTAATCTCTTTGTGGCTAAAACCATCTAAAACTGATAAATTGAAAACGGTTTGGGTGGCAAAAGGCAAAGTGCGGATGTTTTGGAGTAAGTCCTCAAAGTAAAGCTTCTCCAGCACCAACGGTGAAATAAAATGTTCATCCGGATCCAGTTCGCTTGTATTTGTTGTGTTGAATTTTAATTCCTTGCGACATAGATCAATAGCGGTGTAAATCATGATCTTCCTGATCCAGCCACCAAGCTCTCCTTTTTCTGTATCGAAAGTCTTTATCGATTGAAAAACTTTCAGGAAGCCTGTATTAAAAGCCTCTTTGGCAAGCTGCTTGTCGGGGAGGTAATTATAGCATACACGAAGCATCTCTGCATGAAACAGCTTATACAATGTTTCCTGCGCCGTTCGGTCGTTATCAATGCATCCGTTTACCAGTTTTTCAGCCTGTTTTTTGGGTAGATTCATTCAAAAAAATCACACATATGTGTGCACGTAAAATGCTCTTCGGGTAAAAGTCATGAAACGTTGGGTAAAAACAGTAATATTTTTTAATATTATAACAGGATTAATATTTTTATTCTTTAATAACCGACCGATCTTTTCTGGGATCAGTCGGTTATTAAAGAATTAATGCAGGAATGTATTAGATGATCTGTTATAGGTTTTAAATGGTATTAGTACTCCGGACGTATAATTCCAATTAAAAATTACTTGAGCCGGAGTTATGACAATGCTACCCGTGTAAACTTTGCCATTAAGCGTAACCTTTAACGGATAAGTACCATTTACCTCGTATTTTTGGTAAAACCTCAACGGACTTACAACCATCGGTATATCATTGGTACTCTTGCAAACCTTAGGCTCTTGCACATACAGAAAATCGATGTTGAAATTATTATTGGCATCAACACTTTGGTTGTATTTGAGTAAACCACTGGCGCAGTACCTATTGGCAGTGGTTACGTTAAAATCAAATCCAAGACTATCCCCCTTGGCGTTAAAATAAATTCCAGGACTCATAGTTAACTGATCGCCGGTAAGCTGAACGATTTTTGCGGTGTCGGGTGTGGTTACGACAGAATCCGTGCTCACTTTAATTGATATGCTTGCCGGCAAGGCACCCAATTTTGTTGCAGAAACTGTGTAATTTCCGGATTTGGTAAAAACAATGCGCGACGCGTTATTAGAACTTGTAAGGATATTGAAGCCAGCCGGGGCAACAGACCAATGGACAGAATCGGTTGCGCTTGCACCTACTAAGACCAGCGAATCTGGCTCGTTTATTTTCACTTCGGTTTTACTGGCTACAATTTTCCCGTTATTAGCCGGATCGGAAATTTTGGTGCATCCCGAAATAGTGAGGAACGCAAGTAATAAAATAAGTACTGTGTAAGTTAAGTTTTTCATTTTTTTAGCTGATTAATGTTCTTTATTGCATCATCGTATCAATCACAAAAAACGTTGGGTGTAAGGCCTCTCTTTTTATTATTTCGCAGAAATAAGTCTCACCACTCACTTACTTACTTAATATCTCGAATCCAATATTAACGGTATTACCATTACCATCAACCAGGGTAAGGATATGATTGCCCGGCGGTGGGTTTAAAGCCATCTGGTGGAAATCTTTGGTAGTACCCATATACTGATCATCCAGGTGCCAGAATATTTTCATGCCCGGTAAGCGGTGTGCAGCGTTACAAATCATCCGTCCGCGTGTACCATCGGCCTCAAGGGGGATGTATATTTTTGCGCCATCTTTGGGATAAATCACCTCCATGGTATTCCCATTCTCCGTCTCGGCGCAGTCAGCCCGGAACGGCGGAAGTACATGGTATTGGTAATTGCGGGATTTATAATAATACTCCATGGATGGTGGCAGCACAAACCATTTTTTGTTAAGCATTTGATCCGGTGGTTCGCAATTACCATTTACCTGGTATTGGCCATCGGCAGATAGATGAATAAGCTGGTGATAAGGACAAACAGGCGCTCTTAAGCCGGTTTTAGGTACCAGTACCTGGTCAATATCCTGGCAATACTGGCCGGCGCGGTAGCCGCTTTGCCTGCACACGTCAATTTTTACCATTTCGCCGGTTGGCATTGCAAACCAGTCTTTTGATACGGGCAGCAATCTGAAAATCTCGAACAGGGCAGGGGCAGCGGCGTTAATACCGGTTAAACCAGGCCGCCCTTCGCCATCGGTATTACCAACCCAAACACCCACCACATACCTTGGGGTAACACCAATGGCCCAACCATCCCGGAAGCCAAAGCTTGTTCCTGTTTTCCAGGCCACGCGCTGGCTCGAACTGAATTGCTGCCACAGCATTTCTTCGCCCGGCCTCATTACTTCTTCCATGGCCTGGAAAGTGGCATAGATAGAAGCGGCATCAAGCAGGCCTGATTTTTCCAGGTCGGGTTTCTTAACTTCCTGTTTGCCATAAACAGGGTTGTGAAAATCCCCAGGATCGTAGCTGCCGTTGTATTTATCATAATGATTAAGCACCCTGGCCATATCCGCATAAGCACCTGTAAGTTCCCAAAGCGTATTTTCACCACCGCCCAGTATCAGTGATAATCCGTAATGGTTTGCCGGTTTGGTTAAGGTGGTGATGCCAATTTTGTGCAAAAAATCGTAAAATTTCTCAAATTTATACTGCTGCAGTAGTTTTACTGCAGGTAMGTTAAGCGATCTGGCCAGGGCTTTCGAGGCAGGTACAGCACCGTCATACCCCATATCGAAGTTCTCCGGGTGATAACCGGCTATTAAGGTTGGTACATCCGGCAGTAAACTATTAGGCAATATCAACCCGTTATGCATAGCCGAAGCATACAAAAGTGGCTTTAGCGTACTTCCGGGGCTGCGGGGGGCGTCAATTACATCTACATCGCTTTCCATTTGCGGGTCTTCATGATGGGTAATGTTACCGGCATAAGCAAGCGTTTCGCCGGTTTCAACATCCAGCACAATAGCGGCGATATTGTTAATGTCGTTCGCCTTTAAAACCTGGTGATGTTGCTCCAAAATATCATTGACTTGTTGCTGCAAGCCCGAACGAATACTTGTACGAATACGGGTATCGCCCATTGGCTTGGCATCGTAATCGTTTTTAAAGCGCTGTAGTAAATGCGGAGCAAGGGACGGCAGCGGCATGGGCCTTTCCGGTACGGGTTCCAGTTTTGCCAGTTCGGCTGTTATGCTGTCGATAACACCCTGCTTATATAGCCGGTTAAGCAGCCTGTTCCGTTTGTTGAGCAATGTTTGCCTGTTCCTACCTGGATGTACTAATGACGGCGCATTAGGCAATACAGCCATCGCGGCCATTTCGCCCCAGGATAGTTTATCGGGGCTACGACCAAAATAGCGCCAGGAGGCGGCATCCAGGCCAATAACGTTGGTGCCAAATGGCGCGTTGCTGGTGTAAAGGGCTAATATTTCTTTTTTGCTGTAAGTGAGCTCGAGCCGTAGCGCCATAAAAATCTCCAGCAGCTTGTTCCAGATGTTGCGTTTGTGTTTGGTAGCCAGCCTTATCACCTGCATAGTAAGCGTACTGCCGCCACTGGCAATTTTTTTTGAGCTGAGGTTTTGTTTGATGGCACGCCCAAAAGCCAGCGCATCAAAACCGGGATGATGCTCAAAGCGTTTATCCTCAAAGGCCATGATACATTGCTTGAATTTTTCGGGTACGCTATCGTTATAGGGAAAGCGCCATTGGCCATCTTTGGCGATAGATGCCCCCAGCAATTGGCCCTGATTATCGTCGATTACGTATGATGTAGGGTTTTTAAATAGTGGCTTTGGCAAACAAAACCAAAACAACACGGTTAAAACGAACAGGAATACAAGCAGAAATATTAATTTTGGTTTTTTTAAGTAAGTTTTTATTCGTTTTAATACAGCTTGCATTAAGTAATATTTTCAATAAAGATATAACTAAGCTTTATATCACTACCATATCCGGAAGCGGATTTTTTGATAAACAATATAATGGGCATTCAAAAACTTTCAATTATTATCCCGGCTTATAACGAAGGGAATACCATACACTTAATTTTGGATAAAATTAAAGCGGTTAACCTCACCAATGAAATTCAAAAAGAGATTATTATTGTAAATGATTGCTCAAAGGACAATACAGAGTTTGCCATTAATTCATACCGGCAATCCAACCCGGATGTTAATATCCAGTACTTTAAGCACGATGTAAATAAAGGTAAAGGGGCAGCCCTGCATACCGGTATCTCAAAAGCAACTGGTGAATATCTTATAATACAAGATGCTGATTTAGAGTATGATCCGTCCGAGTACAACGATTTGCTGAAGCCGGTAGTAAACGGTTTTGCCGATGTTGTTTACGGCTCCAGGTTTATGGGGAGCAACCCGCACCGCATATTGTTTTTTTGGCATACCATAGGTAATAGGTGGTTAACCTTTGCATCAAATATGTTTAGCAATCTTAACCTAACGGATATGGAAACCTGCTATAAACTATTTGATACCAAGTTGATACAGGCTATCCCCCTTACCGAAAAACGCTTTGGATTTGAGCCCGAAGTTACCATCAAAATATCAAGGGTACCCAAAATCAGGATCTACGAAGTGGGTATTTCTTACTATGGCCGTACTTATGAAGAAGGCAAGAAAATAGGGTGGAAGGATGGCGTAAGGGCTATCTACTGCATATTAAAATACGGGTTGTTTAAAGGTAAATAGTTCAAACAAAAGCAACAAAAAAACCACACAAATCATACATTTTTTGACAAGTTTATTTCAAAAAAATGCAACTTTTGAATGGTTTTTTCACACACTATGCTTCCCAGGTTTTCAGCATCGGTTTTGAAGCTTTTTACCAACCAGTTTTTGTCGGTTTTTAAAATAGTAGTGTTGGTGATGTGCATGCCGTCGAGGCAGGGGATATGTTTGAGGTTTTCATCCAGGCCCTGGGCGGTGGCTTTGATTAGGGCTTCCTTTCGTGTCCACAACAAAAAGAAATTTTCCGGGTTATCATTTATAAAACTAATTTCGGCGGGGCTGAAATAATCTTCCAGTATGGATTGGAAATTAAACGAGGCATCTATTGTTTCGGTATCCACGCCAACATCGGTTTTTGCAATCGCTATTAATACCCAGTTTGCCGAGTGGGATACATTATACCGCAAATCAGCTCCCGCAATAAATGGCTTTTTATTTGGGCCRCTGCCGAAGATGATATCCCTTGCCGGTTGATTGATATACCTGCTTATTATTTCCCTCAATGCCGCCCTGCTGATAATAAACCGAATCCAATCTTTTTCCTGTACATAACGGTTTGCCCGTACAATATCATCGGGCTGCAGGATATTTAGAAACTGTGCAGTTTGGTTTTTATACGAAGGGATATAAATCCGCCAAATGTCAACATCACTATTTAACTTAAAACTGCAATCGGTTGAGGGCTGCCATAAAATATTTGTTAATAGTTCAATGTGCACTTCAATTTGCTTCATGGTGGTAATTTTCCGGCAGGTATGCCAACATGATAATTTTTATTGCCGGCGTTGTGCTTTTTCCCAAACGGCACTTTGTGTAGTGGTAAAATACCTGATGATACCGGCTAAAACAGCATAATTCATCACACAAAAGTAATAGGGGATAAACAATATTTTTACCCGTAATTGTTTCTTTTCCATGATGTAGCCTAAAAATGCCAGCAGGTAAAATAATACCTGCGCAAACAATAGCAGTTGCCATCCCGTTGCGCCGGGTTCTGAAGCCAGGACAATATTCAGCACAAACGATAGGATGAGCAGGAAGGGGGTAATTGTCCATCGCAATACCCGGTGGCTGATGTACTGGAAGGAAAGGATTGGGTAGGGGAAAGGATTAAACAAACTTTTTAGCCGCAATATTGATTGGATGCCACCAGCTGCTATGCGTATTTTTCGTTTTAACTCTTCGGATACATTTTCAGATGCGGTTTCGGTAGCGTAGGCTTCGGGTTCATAAACAATGCGGTAGCCTTTTTCGGCAATCAGCATAGATATCATAAAATCATCCAATACCGTATCTGCCTGTACCGGCAAATAAAGCGAACGCCTTACACTGAACAACTCGCCGGCGGCACCAACAACAGAATATAATTCAGAATCCCATTTTTTAAGGGCCGATTCGTATTTCCAGTAAAAACCTTCGCCGGCGGCGCTTGCATCGGCATTCTCGTCAAAATGCACGCGTTTTTCGCCGGCCACCGCGCCGACGGTAGGATCGGCGTAATGCCTGCAGATTTTTATTAGCGCATCTTTGTTCAAAAAGGTATTGGCATCGGTGAAAACAACGGCGTCTGTATCCACAAACTCCATAGCCCGATGAACGGCAGCTATTTTACCGGCGCGCTGCGGCTGATGCAAAAGCTGGATCTGGGGGTACCCCGCAATGATGCCCGGAGTGTTATCAGACGAGCCATCGGTTATAAAAATTGTTTTCAATTTACCTGCCGGGTAATTGAGCAGTAAGCTATTGGCTATTTTTTCTTTTATAAAAAACTCCTCGTTATAGGCGGCCACAACCAGCGTACAGGTTGGGAGAACGCTCAAATCTTCGGCTATAGGTTTTTTGGGCCCCCTCACCATTCTTTTTAGTTTTATAATAAAGTATAGCAGGATGCCGTATCCTGCAAACGTATAAAACACAATAAAAAGGCTTAACAGTAAAATTATTTTCATGCTATGGTTTTTATATTGTAACCTAAGTTAGTGCTGTTTTTTGAGTGGGTGAAATTCCACCAGATTGCTTTAAAAAGCATGGGTATAAAATCGTAGTTTTTATTTTTAATATAAGTTATCAGGTTACGCGGCACCACCAGCAACAGAAAATAAATAAAAAAGATTACCTTTTTGTAGCCGGGTGCATTACGCCGCGTAAACAGGATGCGGTTACGGTTCATGAAATATTCCTTAAGCTTGCTTTTTTTTCCAACAGATATGGATTCTTTGTGATATATCAATGCATCCGTGTTTAGCCAGGCCTGGTAGCCGGCTCTTTTGATCATCTCGCACCAGTCTACCTCTTCATAGTACAGGAAAAAATTTTCGGCCATAAGCCCGGCCTTGTCAATGGCTTCTTTTTTAATCATCATGGCTGCACCGTGGCAATAGGCTGTTGGGCCGGTGATGTGATTAAACTGCCCCTGGTCTTTTCGTTTTAAGCCAATACAACTATTACGGCAGGTATAATAATCCATAGGCGTATAGCCGGCGTATTGAATTAAACTTTTATCACTGTGATATTTTATCATGGGCGAGATAATGCCCACATCATCATGTGTCTCTAAAATAGTTACCAATTCACTTACAAGGCCAGGCGTAAATTCGGTATCGTTGTTTACCAGGAAAATATAATCGCCCGTGGCATGTTTAATACCCAGGTTGTTACCCCCGGCAAAGCCCAGGTTAGCTTCCGACCGGATGGATTTAATATTGGGATATTTTGCCAGCCAACCGGGAACTGGGTTTGTTTTACTGGCGTTATCAACCACAATTACTTCCAGGCCTTCATAGGTGTTTGTTTTTTCTATGGACGATAGCAACTCTTCGGTTACTGCCGGCTGGTTAAAGTTTATGGTTATAATAGAAACTTTTTTCATTTATAGATAACACACATAATTGTTTAGCGCGATTTACAATTACAAAAGTTAACTATTTAGTTTAATAAAACAAATTGCATTTTTATAATAAATCGCTATTTACAAGATAGATTACCTAAATATATTATGGCTATATTCGCGTATATTGCTTAAAAATGTTTTGTGAATTTTAAATATGAATGATATACTAAACAAAACGCCGACTTTAAACAGTAAAAAGAAGCTCTACTTTCCTAATTTAAATGGTATACGCGCCTTGGCAGCCTCAATGGTTTTAGTATGCCATATTGAACTTCACAAGGTTGATTTTCATCTTAAACGGCTTGATTTTTTAAATGTTTTAAATTTCGGAAGAGTTGGCGTAACTGTTTTTTTCTCGTTAAGCGGGTTTTTAATAACATACCTGTTGCTTGAGGAAAAGAGAAATTTTACAGCTATAAATTTTAAAGACTTTTATATCCGAAGAACGCTAAGGATATGGCCACTATATTTCCTTACGGTTTTTGTAGGTTTCTTTGTTTATCCTCATGAGGGTTCAACCAAGGCTTTGTGGTTGTCTTTATTGTTTTTACCCAACCTTGCATTTTGCTTACACTTGCTGCCTGTAGTATTTGATACCATATGGTCTATAGGTACCGAAGAGCAATTTTATATTTTTCATCCACATTTTTTCAGGATCAAGAAAATTTCACATATCCTTTATACGTTGCTTGTTTTCATTTTATTTATATGGACGCTTGGCGTTGTTGTTGTGCGTTTGCCTCATGAATGGTTTATCTGGAAAACATTTAATGAGTTTTTTTATTACGCCCGTTTTGATAATATGATGATAGGGGCTGTGGTAGCTGTTTTATATTTTAATACTAAGCACCCAACAGTTAAATTTAAATTGCAGTCTCTTTTCGATCTGATGTTTAATAAATATTTTCAGGTACTAATTTTGCTTGCCTTTATTATTTTTACTGCTTTTTACCTTAACCATTATATTGCGCACGGCGATGTAATACTTTCTATATTATCTTCGCTGCTGATAGTAAATTTATGTCAAACAAATACAAGTATTTACTCGTTGCAGGGTAAAAGCATGAAGTTTATAGGGCAAATTTCATATGGTATTTACCTATTGCACAAGTTTCCGTTATTCCTGATACTTTTTATCACAGAAAAATATATGCAGTCGGCAAACCTGGTAGTTCAAAACATAATAATTTATTGCTTTACAATTGCTTGCACAATAGCACTGGCCTCACTATCATTTTATGCATATGAAACCCCTTTCCTTAATTTAAAGAAGAGGTTTCAAAAAATAACCCAGTAGTTTTTATTGAGCTTTGGTCATGTTGTATGATCGTGTGGTGTATGAATAAATTTTTTGTTGGCTCCTTTAAGTTTAAATAATAAAAATAACATAGTAAAAAAAATCAATGGCAGTTTTAAAGCAGCGATAAGTAACCTGCCGTTAAAAAACTGACCCGGTATTGCAACCAAAATACCAATATAACAGCAACAGGTTGCAGCCAGCCATAATTGCCAGGCGGGACAAATACCTGGTATTATTAAAGATATGCCCAACATAAACGGCATTAAACCAAGCATGAGCACACGGGGCAGTATAGCAGTTTGATAAACCTCATTAAAATAATCAAAATTACCTCGCAAAAATAATTCGCTAAAGCCGCTCATGCCGTATTTGCGCAACAAGTTAAACTGGGCCGAAAGCCATCTTTTACGTTGTTTTTTAAATACTTCGGGGTTACTTACCTTCTCATCATATACATAGGCTTTTTCGGCATAGGCAACGCCAATTTTCTGGCGGGTAAGTATCAGCCCCATTTGTTTATCAAAGCCTCCAACAGCATCAATCTGGCCCATGGTTGTTTTGAATAAGTTATATTCCAGCGCCATTCCCGAGCCTATAATAGCCGCCGAAAGATTAAATACCCGTTGCGCCTTCCTAAAAATGTGGTTGTTAATCTCTTCACTTATGCCATCAAGCACTGCTACATTGGTATTACTGTTTTTGGCTATCCTGTGGCCTTGTACCACCTTTTCGCCTGCCTGCAGGTAGTTGTTTATCTGGTACAAAAAGTCGGGCGCAGCAACGTTGTCAATATCGTAAACTACCGCTGCATCAAATCCGGGCACCGTATTTTCAATAGCTTTGTTCAGCGCTTTTGATTTGGTGCTATTTTCAAAAAACACTTCAACAACCTGCAATGGCATTTGCCTTAGCTTTACCAAAGTTTCGGGCTTAAGCGAATCGGCTATCACACATACATGGAATTTGTCGCCAGGGTAATCAAGCGTTAACGCGTTTGCCGCAGAATTCAATAAAATTTCATCTTCTTTATAAGCGCAGATGTAGATAACAAACTTGCTTAATGAAGTAGCAGCGGGAGGATATTTTATAGGTACCAACTTCCCTAAAACCGAGAAGATAAAAAGGTACAGGCAATATATTCCCAGGTATATAAAAGCCGCCCACATGATTACCGAAGCAATAAACTTGATGATCTCCATTGTTTATTATGTTTTATAACTTTTACTGTATTTTAATAAAAAAGTTGCGTTATTATTGATTTATCGCTTTAAGCTTTAGCTTTAAATTTAATGCCAAAAGTTTTTCTATTTCAATAACGCGGTGCTCCCAGGTATTTTCGGCAGCCACTGCAAGTCTTTTTTTCTGTAGTTCAGGCGTGTCCTTTAAAGCCTCGTTTATGGCAATGGTAAATTCTTCGGCAGTTTTACAGTAAGCAACCGTATCTTTTGTAAATTCTTTTAAATCGGTATTAAAATTGGATGATACCGTTGGTTTGCCCGAGCCAAGGTATTCAAAAAGCTTCAGGGGGAAAATAGAACTGCTTACCTCATCTTTTTTGAATGGGATAATGGCTACATCAAAACCTTTTAAAACTGCGGGCATTTGCTCATAAGGCACTGCTCCTGTTAAAAAGGCATTGGGCCGTTCAAATACCGACATATCCGCGTAATTATTATCCACCGGGCCTACAAAAGCGAAATTCTTGTCGGGATTTTGATCTAATAATTCTTTGAGCAAGTTGTAATCAACGCGGCGTTCGATGTTACCAAAATACCCTATTATTGGTTTGCCGATACCCGATAAAACAGCAGCTACAGGCAATTCAGGATCAAGCGCTTTTTGGCTGTGGTTGATGTTTGCCGCGTTTGGAATAAGGTGCGTGTTATGATTTAACTTAAGCTTTTTGTTCCTTAATTCATTGCTGGTGCAAATTACCAGGTCTACGTTTTTAACAACAATATCCTCGGATATTAAACCATGCCTGGTTTGGTAAACCTCTATCAGCGGATCGACGCAATGGTAAACCGTTAGTAATGGCTTTATTAAATTATGAAAGTTGGGGTAGGTGTAGTTGTACGAGTTGATGTAAATGTAATCGTCGATGCTAAATTGTTTTATTACTTTTTTTACCCGCGAGGCAACTATTAATTCATTCATTTTAACAGCCAGGCGATATATTTTCCCCTCGGGTAACATATTAATGGATGGCACCGGCGGGCAAATCACTATTTTAAGGTTGGGTATCTCTGTCTGAATAATGCTGTTGGGAGGTGAAAAGAAATGCGGCTTCCTGATTTTAAAAGCCGGCGTATTTTTATACATCATATAATCGCGCCAGGTAAAGGGCCTGTCAACATAGTATACTTTATTGTTTTTTGCCAGGTATTTTGCCAAGGTATAGTTTGTTGATTCCAGGCGGCCATCAAACTGCATTTGTGAAAATATGATGATATTGCGGTTCCTGAGCTCCATACGGAAATTGCTTGTTTATCTGTTCCTCATCTTTTTATATCCGGTGCTGATAAGTTGGTTCAGTTCAAGGTACCCTAAATAAAACATATCCCTAACAGAAAACTGTAAGTGCCTTTTTAGCGCCCAATAACCAAAAATGGCTCCCGAAAAGAAAGTAAAAATGGATGCTATAGCAACACCGTATAAACTGTGAAAAATGAATATACCTGTAAAATCGGCAACTACATTAACTGTCAGCATAATAAAAACCTTTATCATATTTAATTGGGGTTTCCCAATAATGTCCAAGGTTATCCCAAAAAATCTATCAATTGGAAGCAGCATTACAAAACACATAAATATACGGAAAATATTGCCTGCATCAGAGTGCTGATAACCGATGCCGAATAATAAACCGATAACAAAATCGGCTAATAAAAAGGATAGGACAGCTACAGGTATTAGTGCGAGGGTAAGCATTCCCGCATATTTTTTCATGATATACGATACCTGCTTTTTATCCTCGCGGTGTACCGCCGAAGACATCACAGGCAATGCTGTAGCAATAAAGGCCCTTAAAGGAATCTCAAATATCTCCATTAGCCTTTGCGGAATGTAATATACACCAAGCAAATTTGTGGGGAACATCATTTTAATAATAATTGTATCTGAACTGCGCAACAGGTATGAACTGATTGATGTGCCAACGCTATATTTGCCAAAATGGGYCATGTCTTTTATTGAAGCCCAGCTTCTGTTGCCCAGTGTTTTGATTTTTGACCATCCGATAAAAATGGTGAAMAGGCTGCTGATAACACTGCTTAGGCAGTAGCAATAAATTGAATTTTGTAAACTGATTTGGCGGAATACGATAAGCAGTAACACGAACAGGAAAAACCCGCCCTGGTTAATTAACTGTACTAAAAAAAGCCTGTCAAAACGCTGCTGGGCCTGTAGTATCCATATTGTTATTGTTGTTGGAAGCGAGCATAAGTAAACGATGCCAAGCCATTTTGTTATAAGAAACATGTTGGGGCTTGTGCCGGTATACGAAAGAATGAAAAATAATAACAGATTGCCCAAACCAAAAATGAGCACTATAACTAAACCAATGTACCAGGCAGATCCGGCTATATTGGATGCTCTTTCGATGTTGGCCCCGGCATAGTATTTTATGAGCGACGTTTGCAGAAAACCTGTTCTGAACGTATCGGCAAGGTTAAATACAACAAGGAAAAATATATAATCACCAAAGTCGCCTTTAGAGAGATGCCGCGCCATTACACCCAGTATGGCCATGCCCAAAACCGGCATAATTGCATTGCTTGCCAGGGAAAGTGTATGCTTATTGATAAGCTTTTTAATAAACGGCATGGTTTGTTTTGTTACGCCTTTTCCCAGCAATTTGTTGTGAAATTATATCTTTTTATGACTCTTGCCGGATTGCCTACCGCTACTGAATAATCAGGTATGTTTTTTGTAACAACACTGCCTGCACCTATTATTGCATGTTTGCCAATATTTACGCCCGCAGTAACTACGCAGTTGGCGCCAATCCATACGTTATCATTAATGATGATTTGCCTGGTTATCACTTTTTGTGCCCTGGGAGGGAGGCTTATATCTTCGTAACCATGGTTTAAGCCCGAAATAACAATGTTTTGCGCCAGCATTACATAATTGCCCATTGTAACCGGGCCAATAATAACGTTGCTGATGCCGATGCCGCAATTGCTGCCTATTATAACATCGCCTACGCCATTGTTGATGGTTGCAAAATCTTCGATAATACTTTTGCTGCCCAACGAGAATTTGTTAAACGGAAAAATATCCAGCCGTGCATAATACCTTACAATAGCCCCCTTGCCCCGCGGATAATAAAACGGCGTAATAAACCAGCGCACCCAACGCCGGGGCCTCGATTCGCCAGTTGGTATCAGCATCCAGTGGACTAACTTTTTTAACCTCGGGTTTGTTTTTATGGTGGTTACTATCGACATCGGCTCAATTCAATCGGTTAATGCTGTGGTTTCTGTATTATTACCCGTCGTTATGGCTTGTTGTTCAAGGTCTAACCGCATGCAGGCAACAATAATGGCAATAGATAAGTAAAAAATAATATTGGATGGGTATTGTACAATGGCCTGCTGCGGAAAATTGCCGATGTTAAAGGCGAATATAACCAGTACCATGGCCATACAATAGTTTTTGATTCTGGGGTTTTTTATCAGAAAAAAGGAGTTGATGCCATTTTTTAATACCACAAAAAACAGGGTACAGAATAAAAGAAGGCCTATCCAGCCCATCTCTACCGCCACCCGTACATATCCGCTATCGGGTGGGAATTTGGCAAGCATAGAGTTGGGGGAGAAACGGCGGCCCCAGATCCCGACCGATCCAAGCCCGCCACCTATCGGATGAGACAATATATATGGCTTTATTTTTTTTTGATTTTCGGCCCGCACATTATAGGATGCATCTTTGGATGGGCTAAAAGCAGACTGGAACCTTTTTATTGCCGGGTTTGATGTAGGCATTACAATCAAAAAAGCAAGCATTAAACCAGCCGTAACGGTTCCTATAAGTACCTTGCGGTTAAAATTCAGTACGGCCAAAATAAGTAACGATGCCGGTAATAAAACGTAGGCCGCCCTGGTTCCTGAATAAAGCAGAACCGTAAGAAAAAAAATGGCTATACATCCCAAAATTATTTTTTTGCGGATGTTAATATTACTCATGATAAGTGCAATACAAAGCAGCGCACCTATAACCATGTTATAGGAAAACGTAACGGGATCGGAAAAGATACCCGATTTGCGCATGTGCCCATTTATAAACAACAAACTTACCCGTTGGGGGTCAGAATAGAGCCATTTTTTTTCGAAAGATAAATAACCAAATTTTTCCTGTTGAAATGCCGAAACGGCGGCAATAATATCGAGCAGGAGCCACAGTTTAAACAAATATTTAATAAAGCTAACCGTACGTATATGATAAACAAACACAAAGTACATGAGCATGATAAAGCCAACCGTACGTACCGTATAAATCCAGGCCAGCACAGATGCAGCAGCTGGATTAGCTACCTCAATCATATTGTATGCAAGCCAAATTATAATTAATACACTAATAGGGTTTTTAAAATAACTCCAGTCGTTTTCGCTTTTTTGCTTAATAAAAAACCCCAGGATAAGCAAATAGGTAATAGCATCCAGCAAGGTGCCTATTGGCACCTGGGCAGGCAAAAATTCAGAAATGTAGCTAATAAAAAATGATGCAACTATTAGTATCGTTATCCCAAATTTTGGATAGGCAACAATGCCAACTAAAACGGGCAGGCCTATTACAATTGCCATGATAGCACCAGCGCCAATAATACCAAGTTTATACACCACAACGCTTACGAACAAAGCGGCCAGTACTAAAAATATAAGCACAAAAGGATTTGAAAACTTTTGGCGCAGCAGCCTTTCCCCAAATGTTTCGTTCACCTTAGTATTATTAGTTGTTTCGTGCTGCATTTGCTATGGCCAAAGGTTTACAAAAACAAAATTTTAATTGCCCATACAAACACGCCGATAAAGGCTATTGTGATTGCCGCTTTGCGCGACTTGTTTTGAAGCGGTGTTAAATCTTCAAAGGGCTCTCGCTTTGCTTCAATGGGATCTATTCTCATAATACTAAAGCTAAAATTACCCTGGTTGAAAATAAACCGGCAAATGCCTTATACAGGGTTATGTTCTCTTTTTATTTGCCGTTGTTTTATTAAGCACCCATCCGCCAAACTTGCTTCCCAACGTTTTTAAAAATGCCAGGTGAGGTTTTTGCGTGTTGGTCAGTTCTTTATTTGCCTCAAAAATGGCAATAGTTTTGTTGGCAAACAGTAACCATTCCTTTGATTTATTTAAGGCAGTTAACGGAGCTGTATCAATAATAATAATATCATATTTTGACCTTAAGTCGTCAAACCGGTTTTTAATAAAGGCTTCATCGGCAATTTCAAGCAGGGTAACATCGCTGCCATGGTTACCCAGGGTAGTAGCCACGCTGCTGTTTACATCTATACTGTTGTGCGGATTGTTTTTAAAATAATCCTCTAAAAACAGCAAAGGGTGTAGTGCATTTGTTAAATCCGGCCTGTCAAAATTTCCATCAATCAATAAAACCTTTTTATTGATCATAGCATAGGAGTATGCCAGGCTTGCCGCAAAAAGTGTTTTACCCTCATGCGGGCTTAAACTGGTAATAGCTACTATTTTTTCTCCGCGTAATTCCTGGTCAATCTCAAACCTTACAGATCGCAACAAATCCTTATATTGTTGCATTTTATCCCTGTTTTCAATATCCCAAAGTTTCCTGATATCCAGGTCGGTGCCAGGTATCCTGTTCAGGTAGCCCAGTAGTGGTAATTGGGTTTTATTTACAAGCTGGGCCGGCTCCTTTATGGTATTATCAAAATAAAACATCAGGAACAATATAAACACACAGCCAAAAAACGTTACCACAACGCTAATAACTATCAGCAGCATCTTTTTGGATGGCTGCGGGGCTTCGGGTTCGGCTTTCTCTACCTGTATCAGCTCGATGTTGAAATTCGACTTAAGGTTGGTAGCATTGTATTTATTCAACACGTCAAGGTATTCCTGGCTGGCAATGTTGATGTCAAAGTCGTAAGTTTTTACCTTGGCATCAAACGGCACCAGGCTTGCAAATTTGGCGTTCAGTTTGGCCAGTTCGGTATTGATAGATTGCAGGCCATATTTGGCCAGGTCGCGTGCTATTTCAAGGCCCAGTTTTTGCTTAACCAAGTCGTCTTTATGAGTAAGCGGATTGGTAATATATTGGTCTGATGAGACATTTATTTGAGCCGATAATGATTTTTGAAGCGAATCAAGAGCAGGCTTATATTTAGGATCGTAATTGCTGCGGATGTACCTGTTTTGAGTATTATGAAGTTCATCCTGGGTTACTGTAATAGCCTGGTTAATTTTGCTTGATACCGACTCAAAATATTTTCTGTCGCCGGGATCAAACCTGCTGTCAATCTTTTTTAGTGTCCCGTCATATGATGCAATTTCTTTTTCTGCATCCTGTTTTTTGTCATTATAGCTAATTATCTGGCTAAAGATGGCTCTTGACTGTTCTTCAAGGTTTATTATTCCGTTGTCTATTTTGTATTTTTGCAATTGTGCCGTTTTATCACGAAGGGCGTTTCTTTTTTGAACTAACAGCTCGGATAAAAATGAAACGGCATTGGATTGGTTTTTCTTTACGGCTTCTGAATAATAGTTGATAAATTGGGTACACAATATATTAACCACATCTGCAGATAATTCCGGGTTGGCCGAATTATAAGTTATAGTTATAAAATCGCTGTCTTCGTCCCGGTAAATAATCAGGTCCTTGCGCAAGGATTCGTCATCATATTTCATGGAATGCAGGAGGTCGTTCAAAATGCGCTCCTGTTTGTTATAAAGCAACAGGGGTTCAAAGTGGTTAAATTTGTACTCAAAAAGCTTTAGCGCGGCGTCGCGCTGGTATTCGGCCATTTCTGCAAGCATCTGGCTTGGTTTGCTATACGGGTAGGTAGGGTACTTTAAGTCATGTATTATTAGCGAGTAGGAAACCTGGCTCACTATCCGCTTAAGCTTCATGATGGCCATCAGGTTACTAAACTCGCTGAATGCCTGTTGGGTTTGGAGACTTGCGTTTGCATCTTTATCCAGCAGGTGCCGCGATGCATCAATTATACCCGTAGCAATTTGCGCATGCGAAATATAGGTATCGGGCAGTTTTTTAACTAAAAAGAAAGTACCTATACCTGTTATAAGTGGTATAAAAATGAGTACTAACCGGTATTTTTTTAATAGTTTTAAAAAAAAGCTTAACTCCATTTTACTTTACGTCTTCCAGTTTAATTCCTAATAGCTCTTCCAGGTTTGTTTTGGCGGTCCAGGTGGCCAATTCAGCCTGTAACATAAACGCATTTTGGTTGTAATATGCGTTCAATTGCTCGTTATAGATCTGGAATGTGGTTTCTCCCTTTTGAAATGCGTATTTAAGCTGTTTAACAGCAGTTCCTGCATCTGTTACCGCGCCCGAGCGAAGCCTCAATTCGGCCATAGCAGCCAAATACGCAAAATAATTTCTTTTTACCTGCGCTTCAAGACTAAGCATATATTCTGTTTGCTGGTATTGGGCTATTTTAAATGATTCGTTTGCAATATTGGTATTAGATGGGTTTCTAAGCAATTGGCCTATATTAAGCGTTAGGGCTAACTGATAGCCTTTAAATATGCTTGGCTTGGCCTGGTTAACTAGATTTTGCGGGCTGTAAATGTACGATGCCGTTAAGCCATCCACCCACGCAAATTTTGTTTGATTGTAAGTGCTGCGGGCTATTTTTACCTGGCTTTGCTTTGCCTTTACCTCCGGATAGTTCTTTTTAGCTGTCGCTATCAGTTTATCCAGGTATGTCATGTTTACAGTGTTTATAAAAGTCTCCTGGGCACATACCTGCCTGGAAAACAGTGTAATGGTTAACAAAAAGCAAGCAACTACTATATTTCTGTTCATTAATTTATACTTTTTCTTTTTGAAAGAGAGCGGGTACGGTACCTACAATAATCCGTAAATCTAACCAAATAGAATACTTTTGAGCATAAAAGTTATCCAATTTCTTTCTTTCTCTTTCAGACATATCTTCTTTGCCGCGTTTGCTAATCTGCCATAAGCCGGTAAGTCCCGCGGGGCCCAGGAACCTCATAGACCATTCGTTGGATGTAAGCATCTCGGCCTCATAAACAGGCAAAGGGCGATTACCTACTACAGACATATCGCCCCTGAGGATGTTGAAAAGCTGCGGAAGTTCGTCGAGACTGGAGTTGCGCAAAAAATTACCAAGCCTGGTAATACGCGGATCGTTTTTGATTTTTACAAAAGCTGCTTTACTGGCTCCGCCTTCGGTTGCGTACTGGTTGTTCTCGGTAGATAGTTTAGCCAATAGCTGATCGGCATCGGTGCGCATCGATCTGAACTTATAAAAATCAAACACTTTGTACCCTGTGCCAACCCTTTTGCTTTTATAAAATACCGGCCCTTTTGAATCTAACTTAATGGCTATGGCTACAAGCAGGTAAATGGGGGATAGGAAGAAAAGCATTGAGCCTGATATAACCAGGTCAATAACACGTTTTCCAAAAGGCATCTTATAAGTTGTATCAACTTCTTTTGATAACTCAAGCAGCTTCGGTTTTATCAGTTTAAAAGTTACCAGGAAGTTTAGCCTTTCGCGCAAATCATCAACAGAAAACGGAACACTGTAATAATCATGTACCCTTAATTGCAGCGCTTTTTGTTTGAGGGCTTTATCATTTTGGGTTGATAGCAAAACGATGATAGAGCCATTTAGTAAAAAGCTTCGTTTTATAGATTCTACCAGTGCAAAACATTTGCCTTCTTTATCAATCTCCATCAGGATGATATCCGGAACTGTTAAAATAGATTGCTCGCCCAGGTAAACATCAAGCTGAGTGATGGTATCATTACAAATGAGATTAAAGTTGCTAAGGCCGCTTAATATCTGGTCTTTTAATTCCAACCCTGCATAAGCGATCCTGATGTGCGAACCGGAATTTTCGTTCCAATCAGACGTTTGATGATTCATAAACTTGTAGAAGTTGGTTAATTGCTGACTTTAGTTCGTTTGGTTTGAAGGGTTTGTGCATGTAGCCGTCAATTTTAAAAGGCATTTTGCTTACCTGTTCATCCAGGTCATGTGCCGCAGACAACAACAACACCGGGATATCCCGGTAAAAACCACTTATTTTAACATTTTTGGCAAATGACTGCCCGTCAAAATAGGGCATCTGAAGGTCAGAAAGAATCAGGTCTGGAAAATGCCCTTCTTCCAGCCATCCAAATGCATCAATGCCGTTGTTTTTAACAACGCAATCATAATCTTTAGAAAGGATAAAACTGAGTAACTTTAGTATGCTTAAATCGTCATCGACAATCAGTAATGTTTTCTTCATATAGTTAATTTCGGGAATCTGGTAAAGCAGTTAAAACATATAAACTAATAATGATTTCGGGCAAAGGCCAGGCTTTAATTGTATTAAAATTCCTATATTTTTAATGGTTTTCAAAGTAATCGGGTGTACGTTAAAATGATGACGAGAGTTTTGTTTTTAGTGTAATTTCCTAAAAATCTTTACGCAGGTAACCAGTTTGTCCGCATTAAGTCAATTACTGTACCGAAAATACAGATAAAAATTTTACCTAAGGCACCAATAATGCTTTTATTTGCTAACAAGGCTTTTAGCTATTAATTAAGGCGTTAATATAGCTTTCGTTTAGGTTATTATAGCTGAATCCTATCTACAGTTGAGGAATATATTCCCATTTTGGGTAGATGCTTTTAATAAAGGGAAAAAAATACCTGATGTGTTGATATTTTTTAACCCTGTGCTATTTGATATTACATAGACATTGAACTGCTATTTTATATTTTTGAAGGGAATAACATGAAAAGCATTTGAACCGGTTTGCAAAAAATAAGTATATTATTATTTATGGGGGCTCGCTCGCCGTGCTGCTGTTTTTAATGCGGTGGCTGGAGTATCGTTTTATTATCATAGACCACGCCCTTGAGATTTATATTGGTGCCATAGCCATTATTTTTACATCGCTGGGTATCTGGCTGGCATTAAAGCTAAGTTCGCCAAAAGTAAAAACCATACAGGTTGAGAAGGAGGTTTACGTTTACCCAAGCGATAATTTTGTTTTAAACGAAACCGCATTAGCCGAACTCAATTTAAGCAAACGTGAAGTGGAAGTACTGCAATTAATGGCCAGCGGTTTAAGTAACCAGGAATTGCTGCCCGGTTGTTTGTTTCGTTAAATACCGTTAAAACCCACTCGTCAAATTTATTCTGGAAACTTGACGTTGAACGCCGTACCCAGGCTGTTGATAAAGCTAAAAAGCTGGGAATCATTGCCTGAAAAGCTGCTACTTTAGGGTGATTTGTTCGAAATCACCCTAAAGTATGACTGCTGCTTAATCACAAACCTTCAAATTTGTACCAAATATTTAAAACGATGAGAAAAAATGTAATCACTTTTGGGCTAATTGCAGGCGCCATAGTTTCCGCCCTGATGGGTGTGACTGTAACCATGTGTTATGCCGATGGAAAAACCCACGGCAACATGTACTTAGGGTACGCTACCATGCTCATCGCGTTCTCGATGATATTTGTAGCTGTTAAAAACTACAGGGATAAATATAACGGCGGCGAAATCACCTTTGGGAAGGGTTTTATGATAGGGCTATATATTTCGCTCATCGCATCTACCTTATACGTGGTTACCTGGCTAATCATCTACTATAAATTTATGCCCGATTTTATGGAAAAGTACGCAACCCATACACTCACCGAAGCCAGGGCCAGCGGTGCAAGTGCAAAAGAACTTAGCGAACAAGCCGCTAAAATGGATACCTATAAGCAAATGTACAAGAACCCTGTTTTTGTGGTGTTGTTTACTTATATGGAGATTTTGCCTGTAGGATTAATTGTAGCCGTTATTACCGCATTGGTACTAAAAAAGAAGCCCACAGATAATATATTGGCAGCCAGTTAAGCCGTAAGCCCGAAGTTAGTTTTACTTATGACTTCGGGCTTACGACTTCAGGCTATTTTAAGCTAATTTCCGGCTTTGTTTATTTAGCTTTTAGCTTCTTCAATAATCGACAGGATGTTACCCGCCGGGTCATTAAACCAGGCTATTACGGGACCGCCGGCTGTAAATATGCCTTTTTGATTGGTTTTGAAGTTTTCTTCGTTGTAAACAATAAATTTAACTCCGCGGGTTGTTAATTCATCTACAGCTTTTTCAACATCCGGTACCGGGAAGTTAAGTATGGTAAAGGTGGCTGGCTCATGATTAGGCTTGGGGTATAATACAATTGCGTTGCCGCCCAAAATTTCCAGGTGTAAAATGCCTGGCATCGAGACGTCTTCCTTTACTTCGAGGCCTAATGTTTTACCATAAAATTCCTTTGCTTTGGCAATGTCGTTTACCGAAAAACCACTGAATGCTTTGCTTTCTTTTAACATGATAATTTCCTTTTATTATAACAATTGACAACAGCGGATTTTGTTTCAACTTAAAACTAATCGCCCAATTGTTTATTTTGCTGTAAATAAAGGCGCGTACTTATCGCGTTGTGTATAAGCCAGGAATAATACACCTGCCAGCAGTGGTATAACCATAGTGAGCCCCGATGGCGACAAAAAGGCGTTCACTAAAACGATATTTATCATTACCGGGAATAAAACCACCAAAGCCAGGGCCACGTACCTGCCAAATAGTAAAAGCAGCGCGCAAACCAATTCGGTTATTTTTATAAACAACATTAAATAACCCGAGGCTTCCAATCCGTCGTTAAAAACTTTCATATTGCCTGTTACAGGGGGCATAGCAAATGCATGAAAGTAAACCATGGCAAAATAGGTTACAGATGCAAACAAAAACATCAGGGCTACAAGTGTGCGTACAATAATTACAGCAATTTTCATAAAATTTTGGTTTTGGTGTGGTTGGTTTTTATTGAGTTGTGTATATCTACAGGTTATAACAGAAATATTTTGTTACCGGCCGTTAGCAAAAAAGGAAATCCCCAGGATCAAACTATCAGCTTAATGGTTTTTTGCTCACACGCTGTTACGGAAATTTAAATTTGGTTTTGCAGTAACAAAAATAGATAATAATCTGTTATTTATCACTCAAATAAAACTAAACGATAGCAGGTTAAATTTGCCAAGGATTAAAATGGATTAGGTAAAAAAAATGTTTTTCACTTAATAATCATATTTGATTAAAATTAAAAAGTAAATCCCTCGTTTATTCATAAATTTTTGTTACTTTAAACTTTTAAATCGGACTTTAAGATTATTTAAGATAATGATAGAAACTAAGAAGTCGCTATTTGATAACCTTCAGAATTTTTTCGGATTCGACAACTTTAAGGGGGAGCAGGAAGCGATAATCACTAATATCCTGGCGGGTAATGATACTTTTGTAATTATGCCTACAGGTGGTGGTAAATCCATGTGTTATCAGTTACCGGCGCTAATGAGCGATGGTACTGCAATTGTAATTTCGCCATTGATTGCCCTGATGAAAAACCAGGTAGATCAGTTAAGGGCCTTCGGAGGCTCAGATAGTATAGCTCATTTTTTGAATTCGTCGCTCACCAAAGCAGATATTGGCCGGGTTAAAGAAGACGTGTTGGCCGGCAAAACCAAGCTGTTGTATGTAGCTCCTGAATCATTAACCAAACAGGAAAATATTGATTTTTTACGCCTTAACCAGGTATCATTTGTTGCGGTAGATGAAGCGCACTGTATCTCGGAGTGGGGACACGATTTTCGCCCCGAATACCGCAAGATAAGGCAGGTGATCAGTAATATTGGCGATAATATACCAATCATTGCGTTGACGGCTACAGCAACACCAAAAGTTCAGCAGGACATCCAAAAAAACCTGCAAATGAACAATGCAACCATTTACAAATCATCGTTCAACCGGTCAAACCTTTTTTACGAAGTACGTGCCAAGCGTAACGTGATTAAAGAGATTGTAAAGTTTGTAAAACAAAACCAGGGTAAATCGGGCATTATTTATTGCCTCAGCCGCAAAAAGGTTGAAGAGGTTGCCGAAGCCCTTAACCTGAACGGTGTTAAAGCCCTGCCATATCATGCCGGGTTAGACCCCAAGGTGCGCGCCGATACACAGGATAAATTCCTGATGGAAGATGTTGACGTTATTGTGGCTACCATCGCCTTCGGGATGGGGATTGACAAACCGGATGTCAGGTATGTAATTCACCACGATGTGCCTAAGAGCATGGAGGGCTATTACCAGGAAACCGGTAGGGCAGGCCGTGATGGCGGCGAGGGTGTTTGCGTTGCTTTTTATTCGGAAAAAGATATTGACAAGCTGCAAAAATTCATGAAGGACAAACCTGTTGCCGAACGCGAGATTGGTACACAGATATTGAAGGAAGTTATTGACTATTGCGAGTCGTCGGTTTGCCGCCGTAAGCAGTTATTGCATTATTTTGGCGAGAACTTTAACGAGGCCGGCTGTAATAACATGTGCGATAATTGCTGTGGCCACAAAGATCATTTTGATGGCGAAGAACATTTGCATAAAGCCCTGAGCCTGATTAAACACATTGGCGAGAAGTTTGACGATCATTACATCATCAGCATACTGATGGGTGAGGATAACGCGCAAATTAAAAATTACGAGCACGATGCCCTTGATTACTTTGGGTCGGGCAAGGAGCAGGGTAAAAACCTGTGGAATTCGTTGTTGCGCCAGGCATTACTCAGTAACTATTTATCAAAAGATATTGACCAATATGGTTTACTCCGGTTAACCAAGCTGGGTAATTCGTTTATTGAGAACCCGCACAGCATCCGTTTTGTGATGAACCATGTGATAGAGGGGACAGATGACGATGATGAAGCAGACGGCCCTAAACAAGGCGGTGGCGCCCTGGATACCCAGTTGCTGCAAATGCTGAAAGATCTGCGTAAAAAGCTGGCCAAACAAAAAGGATTGCCTCCGTTTGTTATTTTCCAGGATCCGTCGCTGGAGGAAATGTGTACACACTATCCGGTGAATACCGAGGAACTGAAACAAATTTCGGGAGTGGGCGCCGGTAAGGCTTTGAAGTTTGGTAAACCGTTTACCGACCTTATTCAGAAATATGTAGACGATAATGACATTGACCGCCCTGTAGATATGGTAATTAAAAGTGCCGCCAACAAATCGGCCCTTAAGGTTTTCATTATTCAGAACATCGATCGTCATTTAAACCTGGATGACATTGCAGCCTCAAAAGGACTTACCTACGAAGAGATATTGAAAGAAGTTGAAACCATAGTTAACTCGGGTACCAAACTTAATCTTAACTATTATATTGATGAGGTGATTGATGAGGATAAGCAGGAAGAGGTATTTGATTACTTCCGCACCGCCGAAGCCGACTCGATAGATGATGCCCTTGCCGAATTAGGTAACGATGATTATACCCGTGAAGAAGTACAATTGATGAGGATTAAGTTCCTATCCGAAATGGGGAACTAACATAAAACGATATAGGTAAAAAAGGGAAGCAATCATTGTTTCCCTTTTTTATTGGCCAAAAACCTTAATTTTAAATCAATTGGCAAAAGCTTTAAAACTGATAGCGATATTTTTGATTTTTGGAATATTAACGCTGTTCACTCAAATAGGTGGGGTTGTGTACCTGTTGTCGTTTTTAACGCATGCCTTTATTAAAAAGAAATTTGTTAACCGTTATGCCATATTTGCTATCGAAACTGCTGCGTTCCTGTTTTTTTATGTTGCATGCACATTTTTAATTGTACCACCGTTGGCTAAGTTATTGGGGCGGGTGCCGCTGCCGATGACAAAGACCAATAACCTGCAACCGCTCAATATCCTGACATGTATTTTTAATCGTAACTATGTGCGGCCACAGCTAAAAGACGTTGCTTTTGATGTCGCCAAGCAAATGAATGAAAGATATCCCGGTACGGTTATAAATTATTTGGATGCCAGTTTTCCTTTTATTAATAAGTTTCCGTTATGTCCCCACCTAAGTCACAACGATGGCAAAAAGCTTGATTTTGCCTTTTGTTACCTCGATAGCAAAACATCAAAAGCTACAAACCTTGCGCCATCACCCATTGGCTATGGTATTAGCGAAACCCCGCAGCCCGATGAAATAAATACGGCTGCTTTTTGCAGCGAACAGGGTTATTGGCAATATAGTTTCCTGATGAAGATCGTCCCTCAAAAAAACAAAGCGAATTTTATATTTGATGGCAACCGTAMCAAAAATTTGGTTGAAATACTTGCCTCTGAAAAATCAATAGGTAAAATATTCATTGAACCCCATTTAAAGACAAGGCTAAAGTTAACAACCCCCAAAATAAGGTTTCATGGATGCAGGGCCGTAAGGCATGATGATCATATTCATGTGCAGCTTATCTAAAATCAAGATAATCCAGGTTCATGTTACCATTAGCAACAATGTGAAGCTTTAGCACATGTACACCTTTGGTTAAAGTTATTGAGCCTATGGAGTTTGATCCATTCCAATGATGCCATTGCCGCCACGAAGTGGTATCCTGATCATCGTGGGTTGATGCTATTTTCATGGGCCCGGTGGCATCTTTACTATCAACATCTATAGAGATAGCACCATCGCCATTTGATGTATATAAGACGCCGATAGCATAAGTTCCTGATTTGGTTACATTAACGGTGTAGTTGATCCATTCGCCGGGTTGTGTCCAACCAACATAAAATTTGTTCATGTCGCGTGGTACCTTGTTGTACGGATTATCGTCAATATGGTCATGAGCTTTGGTGTACGATATATCAACACCTTCTTTCATCCTGAACTCATTTAAAAAAGTTCCGTTGGCAGGGTTAAGCTTGCCGCTGCCGTTATTGGTGCTGTCGCTGTCATGATAGGCTACGCCCTCGCCGCCGATATTATAAAATTCACACTCCAGCCTGCCAGGTAGTTGCTGCATTTTATTTTGCCAGGGTTTGCCGGCATCAGGCGATTGAAATGTAGCGGCACAGCAAAAAAACGCTATACCGAATAAGGACAATAAAATGGTTTTCATTTTTGAGGTTATAGTTAGTTGGCCTAAGGTACCAAAATCAACATAGGATTAAACAACAACCGTTTTATTTCGCAATAATCATGAACTCTGTACGCCTGTTTTTGGCTCTGTTTTCGTCGGTGGTATTTGGCGCAATAGGCTGGGTTTCGCCGTAGCCTTTATAAACAAGGCGGGCAGCCGGTATGCCGTTGGTAACAAGATATTGATAGACTGATTTCGCCCGGTTTTCTGATAGTGTTTGATTAAACTGAACAGCGCCAACGTTATCTGTATGGCCTGATATTTCGATATGAACAGTTGGGTTTACATTTAAGAATTCAACAAGCTTTAGTAACTCTGCTTTTGATTCGGCCTGCAGGTCGAACTTATTTGTATCAAAGAAAATATTTTTCAGAATTACCTTATTGCCAACTTCGATGGGGGATAATAGGGCTTTAATATGAAAAGGTTTTTGCTCTTTGTAACCAACCAGCGAGAAATTATCTGAATAAAACAAATAGCCGCTTTTTGAAATATTAAGTCCATAGTTTTTACCCGATGTTATGGTAGCCAAAAAGTCGCCCTCGTTGGCATTGCTGTAATCCTGGTAAACCGGCGTATTGTTTTGCAGATCGATGATCTCAACGGCGGCTTCCAGCGGCTCATGGGTTTTTATATCATTTACGTTGCCTTTTACATAAGTTACAATATGAGGCCTTAAGCTTGCGGGGAGTTCAAAAGTATAAATGTCATACCCTCCAAAACCATTGAGGTTATCTGAAGCAAAAAAGGCGTAGTTACCGTAAGCAGTAAGTGTAAGGCCGTTTTCATCGCCATTGGTATTAATAGGATAGCCCAGGTTTTGAGGCTTTTGCCATTTGCCGTCTTTGCCGAGCCTGCTTACAAACAAATCTTTGTTGCCTAAGCCCGGCCAGCCATTTGAGCAAAAATAAAAGGTACTGTCGTCGGCATGAATAAACGGCGATTGCTCATCATAGGAGGTATTGATATTTGGCCCCATATTCTCGGGCTCGCCCCAGCCTTTATCTGTTAGCGACGATTTCCATATGTCGTAGCCTCCGTAGCCACCTTTTTTATTGCTAACAAAATATAACGTACGTCCATCGGCACTAATGGATGGCTGTGATTCCCAGCCCGGGGTATTTATCGGCGGGCTCAGGTCAAAAGGTTTGCCCCAGTCATCGCCCCTTTTTTGTGCAATATAAATATCACAGCGGCCACGGCCATCCGGGCGGTTACAGCCGGTAAAAAAAAGGTATTTACCATCCTGCGATATGGATTGCGCGCCTTCATTGTATTGGTCGGTGTTAATGCGGTTGCTCAGGTAGGTGGCCGTATCCCATTTACCTTTTACTTTCAGGCTTTTATAAAAATCTTCGTTTTTATTTATCTTACGGGTAAAAATGAGCATACTTTCATCGGCCGTTGCCACCGGCAGGTACTCATCATCGGCTGTATTGATATTGGCGCCCATGTTAATCGGCTTAAATGGCACCGGGTGCTGTAAAGCCAGGATGCTAAAWTTTGTATCGGCTATAAGTTTTTGGGCCAACGCATTATTCTGAGGCGTTAAATCGGGATAGGTGAGATATTTTTCGAGGTGTTGTTGTGCCTGAAGGTATTTAGCTTCAAAAATTTCCGTTTCGCCAATTCGCAGGTAAATGGAGCGATTAAATTCAGGATTTAACTGGATAACTTTAAGGTATTCATCAATTGCCTGTTTATAAAGGTGCCGCATTTTTAATACGTCGGCAAGCTGGGCATGGGCCTCAACAAACTTCGAATCTTCGGCGATTGCCTTTTGCAGGTTTTCGATAGCATCATCGTAGTAATGCTCATCAAGGTTTTGACCGGCCTGGGCAAAATATTTTATTGCCTCACTGTTTTTGGTAGAATATTGCCTTTGCTGAGACCATGCAGTAACAGAAAAGAATAAAAACAGGGCAAAGACGATTACAACTCTCATCTGCTACAATACGATAATTTATATTGTAAGTTACAAATATTACGGAATATTCAGGTATTTATGCGTTTGCAACGAAATTTCCCATTGGGGATTGTTCATCACATAATCAACAATAAGCGGGGTCATTTCTTTTGATTTTGACCACTCGGGTTGCAAATACAGTTTGCAATCGGGCGATACCATTTTGGCGTGATACTCGGCCCATTCAAAATCCGATTTATTAAATACTATTACCTTCAACTCATGAGCATGTTCGGCAACCTGCGGTGTTGGTGCTTTGAACTTTTTTGGCGACAGGCAAATCCAATCCCAATCGCCTGATAGCGGATATGCACCGGATGTTTCAATAAAAGTTTTTATACCCCGGTCATGTAACTGGCTGGTTAAATAATCAAGGTTATAAATCAACGGCTCGCCACCGGTTACCACAACTGCCTTTGAAGGATGTACGGATGCGTTGGCAACAATCTGATCGGCAGCGGTAAGCGGATGTAGTTCGGCATCCCAGCTTTCTTTTACATCGCACCAATGGCAGCCAACATCGCAGCCGCCAAGGCGGATAAAATAAGCGGCCTTGCCGGTGTTGTATCCTTCGCCCTGTATTGTATAAAACTCTTCCATTAAAGGAAGCAGCGTGCCATCATCTGGAATTTGGTGTGCCATAATATTTTGCAAAAGTACCTAAATAAGCCGAAAGCGTGAAGCTGAATGGTAAACGCAGGGTAAAACGTTTATGCGTTTTGCACACCCGGCATACGGTTGTTAGTACTTATTGTCAAATAAACAATATTTAAGTGCCTGTATAACTGTAAATAATAAGTTTTGAATCGTAATTTAGCGTCATGAAATCATAATTAATTTGTAAAACAATTGTCGCCATGAAAAAACTGTACGTTCCAATTATCTTTTTGGCTTTGTTATGTTTTAGTTCATGCGTTGATATTGAAGAGCATTATGACTTTAAAAGCGACGGCAGCTGTAACGTTGCGTATGGCTTCGACATGAGCAAGGCTGTTTCGGTGTTGGTAAACCTGGTATCCGATTCATTGAAACAAACCCCTCAGTTCAGTTTAGTTAAGGATACCACACTCAATTTTTACAATGCTATGCCCGATAGCACGCAGCAAAAAATGAATGCTGCCGAAATTGAACTGGCAAAAAGCAGCGACCTTACTGTAAATATGAACCTGAAGAAAAGCATTATGAAGGTTGCAATCAACCATAAAGCCAAAGATGCTGCCGACCTTAAATATTACCTTCAAAACGTATCTAAAATAGCCCTGAATAGTCAAATCAGCGCCTTGTCAACCGGGCAGAACAATAGTAAAACCCTTGATGCTAAACAAATGGTTGCCGGGCAGGACTATTACTCCTATGAGATAACGCCGCACCGGTTTTACCGCATAGTTGATAAGATAAAGTTTAACGCGTTTTTAAAGAAAACAAAATCAACTTTTATGATGGCTAAAGCCATGCTGATAGATATGCCCTACAAGGTGGTGTTAAATTTTGCCAAACCGATAAAAAAACTCAATAACCCTAGAGCCGTACTCTCGGCCGACAGGCGAAGCATTACGCTGGTAACTAATATGGACGAGGTAATTAAAAACCCTTCGGTCATGAATTTGAAGATCGATTTTTAAGATCAAATACTCATGTCCACTGATGAAATCTGAACTCGACTTACTTATTGAAATACTGGAAGCGGAGAAACTGTCACTCGAATCACATATAAAACAAGATATTAAGGAACATGAATATTTGAATGTACATCACTATGGCCAGGCATTAATTAAAGTTAATAGCCAGTTATTTATGCTCAATTGTTTTAAAGACCCTTTTTATGAAAGAGAGAACCGTCTTGAAAGAATGCAGAATTTTTACACCAGAGACGAAGATATTTATTTAAAGTCTTTTTGGGAAGAAAGGCTTCTTGCGGAAAAAGAAGAAATTCTGCAATTAAGGCGCAAGTCAAATACTTATTTTAATGATACTCAAAATATTGATGACGCCCTTTTTAATTTACGAGATGGCAAGTTTGCTAAATTGAGGTTGAATTTTTCTCACAGGGGAGAACCGTTTTATCTTGATTTTGAGATGGGGCCGGAAAAAATATTAAATATCTCTACGAAAGCAAGTAATCTTGTAGACGGGGATGATCCGGACGATCTTGAATCAAATCAACTTCATTTATTCAGGAATTTAGGGTTTAAGTTAAGTGAGGAGAACGATCTGTTGGTTTATCGATATGATATGTACGACGCGAAAGATACGATAGCCATTAAAACAATGTTATCCAGAATTGTATATGATATTGGTTATTATGGTGATGAACGGCAAGCTAAACTGGAATATTTTGAATAACTATGAACTGGTATAAAATTGCCGAAATAAAAAATACTCCTGAACCATTCATCAAAAAAGTTAAAGCCGGAAATAGAAGCATTTGCCTGGTGGGCTTTGAGGGCAAGATTTACGCAACTGCAATTGACTGCCCGCATGCCGGGTTTGACCTAAGCCAGGGTTTGTGCGTTAAAGGGAAGATAGTTTGCCCTTATCATCGTTACACCTATAACCTAACTACCGGCAAGGGCGGGGAGGGCCAGAATGACTTTTTGGAAACCTATACTGTAGATATAAGGGGCGACGATATCTACGTTGGTATTAATTCCTTTTGGGATAAGGTGAAGCAGGCGTTTAAGTGATAGGTTGATTAAGTTGGATTGAGTTGAATAAGTTGGATACGGTATTTAGACTAAGTGAGATATTATTACGGCTTACTTAATCTAACCTAATCAACTCAATCCAACTTATTCAACTCAATCTAACTTAGTCAATCTAACTTACTCAACCCAATCAAACTAACTATACACTTCTTTATTGGCCGAAGCTAAAGTGTTTTTCAGTAGCCCGATAATGGTCATTAAGCCAACACCACCTGGTACAGGAGTGATCCACGAGGCTTTAGGAGCTACATTTTCAAAATCAACGTCGCCATAAAGTTTAAAGCCCGATTTGGTTAGGGCTGATGTTTCACGGTTCATGCCTACATCAATAACTACAACGCCATCTTTTACCATATCGGCAGTAATGAAATTCTTTTTGCCGATGGCTACAAT
The DNA here is from genome assembly GCF_056402115.1 of Mucilaginibacter sp. P4_C11. NCBI lineage: Bacteria > Pseudomonadati > Bacteroidota > Sphingobacteriia > Sphingobacteriales > Sphingobacteriaceae > Mucilaginibacter > Mucilaginibacter sp. P4_C11. Next base: position 43,142 of record NZ_JBFUIA010000045.1, read on the forward strand.
TAAAATGTCGGCATCTAACGTAAATTTTTTAATATCCGGGGTACGGCTATGGCAAATGGTTACTGTGCAATTGCCGGGAGTAGTATTCCGCGCCATTAAGATACTCATAGGCGAGCCAACTATGTTACTACGGCCCACAACCACACAATGCTTACCGGCGGTTTCAATACCATATTCTTTCAGCATTAATGTGATGCCATACGGTGTAGCCGGGATAAATGATGGCAGGTTGCGCTGCATCCGACCCAGATTCACCGGGTGAAATCCATCCACATCTTTCCTGTGGTCGATACGTTCTGTTACTTTCTCGGGATCAATGTGTTTAGGTAATGGGAGTTGCACAATAATGCCATCTATATCGGCATCAGCATTTAATTCTTCGACTTTTTTTAACAACTCATCTTCGGTAACCGTATCCTCAAAGCGCACCAGGGTTGATTTAAAACCAACCTTTTCGCAATTTTTAATTTTACTGGCTACATAAGTTTCGCTGCCACCATCGTGGCCAACCAAAACAGCAACTAAATGTGGCTGCCTGCCAGTTTCGGCCAAAATTTTTGCTGCCGCTTCGGCAATTTCAACCTTAAGTTTTTCTGATACGTATTTTCCGTCGAGAAGTCTCATGTATAGCCCCCTAACCCCCTAAAGGGGGAACGATAGTGTATAATTTATGTTATTAGCCAACCTTGCTTATCAAAAAGCTCCCCCTTCAGGGGGCTGGGGGGCTTAATCGAGTTTCAAAACCGCCATAAATGCCGATTGTGGTATCTCTACGTTACCTACCTGGCGCATGCGTTTTTTACCTTTTTTCTGTTTTTCCAATAATTTACGTTTACGGGAAATATCACCGCCGTAACATTTGGCGGTAACATCTTTACGCAAAGCTTTTACCGTTTCGCGGGCGATAATCTTGGCGCCTATAGAGGCTTGTACAATAATCTCAAACTGCTGGCGGGGAATAAGCTCTTTCAGTTTCTCGCAAATCTTTTTACCAAAGTCGTACGAGTTGCCCCTGAATATCAATGACGACAAAGCATCAACCGGCTCGGCATTTAAACGGATATCCAAACGCACTAAATCAGATCGGCGGTAACCTATCTGGTGGTAGTCAAACGAGGCATAGCCTTTTGATATGGTTTTCAGTTTATCGTAAAAGTCAAATACAATTTCGCCCATTGGCAATTCAAATATTAACTCAACGCGGTCTGAAGTTAAATACGATTGATTGACGATCGAGCCACGTTTTTGGATACAAAGCGACATTACCGGCCCAACGTAGTCGGATTTGGTGATAATGGTAGCTTTAATGTATGGCTCCTCAACATAATCAATTCTGCTTGGATCGGGCAAGTCTGATGGGTTGTTTACAATAATAGGATCGCCTTTTGTTGTGTAAGCGATATAGGATACGTTGGGAACAGTGGTGATCACCGTCATATCAAATTCGCGCTCCAACCGCTCCTGGATAATCTCCATGTGCAGCATGCCGAGGAAGCCGCAACGGAAACCGAAACCTAAAGCTGCCGATGATTCCGGTTCAAAAACCAATGATGCATCGTTTAACTGCAGTTTGGCCATTGATTCGCGCAATTCTTCGTACTCGTCGGTATCAACAGGATAAATACCGGCAAAAACCATTGGTTTTACTTCTTCAAAACCCTGGATACCGCTTTCGCACGGGCGGTCAACCCGGGTTATGGTATCGCCAACTTTAACTTCTCGTGCTTCTTTAATACCAGATATGATATAACCTACGTCGCCCGTTTTGATAACATCGCGGGGCGATTGCTTCAGCTTTAATGTACCAACCTCGTCGGCAATATATTGCTTTTCGGTAGCAAAGAATTTTACTTTATCGTTTTTGCGGATCTCGCCGTTTACTACTTTGAAGTAAGCAACAATACCACGGAAAGAGTTATAAACCGAATCGAAGATCAAAGCCTGCAAAGGAGCTTCAGGATCGCCGACAGGGGCGGGGACGCGTTCGACAATGGCACGTAAAATATCGTGTACGCCCATACCGGTTTTACCCGATGCTGCCAAAATCTCTTCGCGTTTGCAACCTATTAACTCAACAATCTGGTCTTTAACCTCCTCGGGCATAGCGCCGGGAAGATCCATTTTATTGAGTACCGGGATAATCTCCAGGTCGTTTTCCAACGCAAGGTACAAGTTGGATATGGTTTGAGCCTGAATGCCTTGTGCCGCATCAACAATAAGTAAAGCGCCCTCGCAGGCAGCTATAGAACGTGATACTTCGTATGAAAAATCTACGTGGCCGGGGGTATCTATCAGGTTAAGGATATATTTTTGCCCGTTAAGCTCATAATCCATCTGGATGGCATGGCTTTTTATAGTAATTCCCCGCTCGCGTTCCAAATCCATATCGTCAAGCAATTGTGCCTGCGATTCGCGTTGGGTTATAGTGTTAGTGTATTCTAATAACCTATCGGCAAGTGTGCTTTTGCCGTGGTCGATGTGCGCGATGATACAAAAATTACGAATATGCTCCATTGAACCGCAAAAATAACTTTTTAAACCGATAATTGCATACGGCTAATAAATTAACTGTTTATCCTGATAAATTAATTATCCTGAAATAATGTCTGTTGCAAAGAAACTTATTAACGATATTGAAACGAAGCTGGGCGTAGTCATTACAAATGTTAGCCCGGTTAGCGGTGGTAGTATCAACCATGTCTACCATCTGCAAACAGTTAAAGAAAGTTATTTGTTAAAAGTAAATGACCGTTTTAATTTCCCCGGCATGTTTAATCTTGAAGCACAAGGCCTGGAAACTATCCGCAGTACCCAAACTATAGCTGTGCCGAAAGTCCTGTTACAAGGCGAGACGGATACGGAAAGCTATTTATTAATGGAATGGATAGCACCCGGGCATACTACGCAAAAGGCATCGGAGGCGCTGGGCGAGCAACTTGCCCAAATGCACAGGCATACATCTCATAGTTTTGGGT
>NZ_JBFUIA010000046.1:0-45122 GCF_056402115.1 Mucilaginibacter sp. P4_C11
GCGCACATTGGGGGATAGAAAATCAGTTGCACTGGCAACTGGATGTTGGTTTTGGCGAAGACTACAATACCACACGCAACAGGCAGGCCGCTCAAAACCTGGCAGTCGTCAGAAAAATAGCCTTAAATATTCTGAAAGCTGATAAAACCAGCAAGGCCAGCCTGAAGGCCAAACGAAAAATGGCTGGTTGGAACCATAAATTTCTGTTAACGCTTATCGCTAATAAAAATTTCTAATGCGTCAGCCCTGAGTAAAAAAATACTTAACCGATAACATCTGGCCCATTATTTTTTATTTCCAAATTCTGCTTATTTTAGGCTGAAGCTTACGACATGAAAAAAACAATACCAAAATGGTTCTTCATAATTAGCAATGCAGTATATGCTTATGTATCGGCATCAATGATAGTTAGGCTGTTAATTTTTTTATTAAAATCATGCTGGGGTGTTTCGGCAAAACTGCTCACCGGCAACGGCATTAACCCGGTAAAACTGATTTTAACATTTGTATTTATATCGTTACTGGTATTTAACTACTGGCTGTTTTCTAAAATAACGCCACGTGTATGGTTAAGGTTTAGCAGGCGATAGTTGCTGCCAATTTATGGCGATGAGTAGAGTTAAAAGCGTCCGCTTTTGTCCGAAATAGAGTGAGGGCACCTGTGCGGACGGACGGCCTCATCGCTTCCGGGTTTTGCGTTAGGGATAGCAGTGGATACCGGCCCGCGCCTAATGCCTGTGCAGTATGAACGGATGAGCCCGGCCCGAAGGGAACGCCATTGTTATTTCGGATGTGGGAATTTCGATTTCGGATTTATTTTGATTTGCGATTACCTATACTTGCGAAGTTCTGAAAACTTCGCAATTTCCCGCTCTTCCATTCTGCTAATTCTTAAATTCTATAAACGGCGTAGCCTTCTTGAACACCATTAAACAAATACTTCTTGAAAAATTCTGATTCAGACAAATTCCGAAATCGAAATTCCCAAATCCGAAATAAACAAAAAAACTATCTTTGCAGCTATTATGAGCAAATCAACCGACGAACTTTTTAAAAATGTTATATCGCATGCCAAGGAGTATGGCTTTGTTTTCCCATCGAGCGAAATTTATGATGGTTTAAGCGCTGTTTACGATTACGGCCAAAATGGTGCCGAACTGAAGAACAACATTAAAACCTACTGGTGGAAAGCCATGGTGCAAATGCATGACAACATTGTTGGTATTGATAGCGCCATATTTATGCACCCCAAAATTTGGAAAGCCAGCGGCCACGTTGATGGTTTCAGCGATCCGATGATTGACAACAAGGACTCGAAGAAACGTTACCGCGCCGATCAGCTTTTGGAGGATAAGATTGACCGTTACGATAAGGATGGTAAAACCGATAAAGCCGAGCAACTGCAGCACGATATGGACGAGGCCCTTAAAAATGAGGACCTGCCCCGCCTTAAAGAACTGATTATTGAACACGAAATTGCCTGCCCGGTAAGTGGTACCCGCAACTGGACAGATGTGCGCCAGTTTAACCTGATGTTTAGCACCCAAATGGGCGCCGTGGCTGATGATGCCGACCTGATTTACCTTCGCCCGGAGACCGCGCAGGGTATTTTTGTGAACTATTTGAACGTGCAAAAATCGGGCAGGATGAAAATTCCTTTCGGTATTGCGCAAATAGGCAAGGCTTTCCGTAACGAGGTTATTGCCCGCCAGTTCATTATCCGCATGCGCGAGTTTGAACAAATGGAGATGCAATACTTTGTACGCCCTGGCACTCAAAAAGAGTGGTTTGAAAAATGGAAAGCTGCCCGTTTAAAATGGCATCTTGCCCTGGGTACCGATGAGGCCAAATACCGTTATCACGAACACGTAAAACTGGCGCATTACGCCGATGCCGCTTTTGATATTGAGTTTAACTTTCCGTTTGGATTTAAAGAGGTAGAGGGCATACACAGCCGTACCGATTTTGACTTAAGCCAGCACGAAAAATTCTCGAACAAAAAGATGCAGTACTTTGACCCCGAGGTTGACCCGGAAACAGGCAAACCTTATGGCAACTATGTGCCTTACGTTATTGAAACTTCGATAGGGTTGGATAGGATGTTCCTGCTCACGATGATAAACGCTTTTGAAGAGGAAGAACTGAGCACCGAAGAGAAACAGGACAGCCGTACCGTACTGCACCTGCACCCTTGCCTTGCACCGGTTAAAGCGGCTATTTTCCCGCTTACCAAAAAGGATGGCTTGCCCGAGAAAGCCCGCGAAATTATGGACCGTCTGAAGCTTGACTTTAACATACAGTACGAAGAAAAAGATGCCATTGGCAAGCGCTACCGCCGCCAGGATGCTATTGGTACGCCTTTCTGTATCACGGTTGACCATCAGAGTTTGGAGGACGATACCGTAACCATCCGCTACCGCGATACCATGGCCCAGGAACGCGTAGCCAGCGCCGACCTTGAAAAAATCATCGGCGACCAGGTAAGCTGGAAGAATTTGCTGAAGTAAGTAAATATATAACTCCTGTCATTTCGACGAACAGCGAGATGGCATGGGCAATGGGGTGAGGAGAAATCTTATACAAGCGACAAGCGAACACGCAAGTCGTAAAAGATTTCTCCTCACCCCTTTCTTTTACCCACCACCTGTTCGTCGAAATGACAGCTATGTTAATTATAGCAATAATCTTACATATTATGTTTTTGTTAAGTAACACATCATAACCGTTTGTTTGTTTAGTTTTGACGTACAATCATTCGGTTATGAAACAAAAGCTACTCATCGGCTTAGCTATTTTAGCATCGTCAGTTACAACATTTGCCCAAACACCCGGCAAAATAGCCCAAACAGGGCAGGTTTTATTACCCAACGGCTGGAAGCTTAGCCCGGCAGGCACATCCCTGCCCCTGGGCGATTTGCCGCTCAACATCCAGCTATCGGCCTCGGGCAAGCTGCTGGCGGTTACCAACAACGGCCAAAGTACCCAGTCCATCCAGCTTATCGACCCAAAAAACGAGAAGCTGCTGGATGAAAAGGTGATAGCCAAATCATGGTACGGGCTTACTTTCAGCAAAGACGAGAAAAGGCTTTACGCATCGGGCGGTAACGATAACCTGATCTATGTTTTTAATATAACCGGCACTAAACTGGGCAAACCCGATACTATTAAACTGGCGCCAAAATCATGGCCAAAAGACAAGGTATCGCCGAGTGGAATAGCGGTCAATAAAAGCGACACCAGGCTTTATGTGGTTACTAAAGAGGATAGCACACTTTATACGGTTAACCCTAACGATGGTAAAACATTACAACGGCTCAAGCTGCCATCTGAGGGCTATAGCTGCATCTTATCGCCAAATGAAAAAACGCTTTATATTTCTTTATGGGGATGCGGCCAGCTTGGTATTTACGATGTAGCTACCCAAACGCTTAAAACCATAAAAACAGGCAGCAACCCCAACGAATTGCTGCTGAATAAAAAAGGCAGCCTGTTGTTTGTAGCCAACGCCAATGATAACTCGGTATCGGTAATAAACACGACAACGCGCAGGGCGCTTGAAACTATTTCTACAGCCTTATACCCTACCCATCTTACCGGCTCAACTACCAACGGCCTTGCCTTATCGGCCGATGAAAAAATGCTGTACATAGCCAATGCCGATAACAATTGCCTGGCCGTGTTTGATGTAAGCAAACCCGGCAGCAGCCGCAGTATGGGCTTTATACCCGTAGGCTGGTACCCTACCAACGTTAAAATATTGGGTAAAAAAATACTGGTTGCCAACGGCAAAGGTTTTACATCAATGGCCAACCCGCAAGGCCCGCAGCCTGTAAAAAAGGCCGATAACAGCGGCTATCAAAAGGGGGCTATCAATAGCAGGGAACAATACATTGGCGGCTTATTTAAAGGCGCACTGTCGTTTATAAATACGCCAAACCTAAATGAGCTTAAGGCTTATACCAAACAGGTGTATGCCAACACGCCTTTTAACAACAAAATAGCCAAAACAGCACCGGGCGAAGAGGGCAACCCTATCCCCCGCCGGATGGGCGAAAAATCGCCTATTAAGCATGTGTTTTACATTATTAAAGAAAACCGCACTTACGACCAGGTTTTGGGCGATATGCCGCAGGGCAACGGCGATACTTCGTTGTGTATTTTTGATAAAAAAGTAACGCCCAACCACCACGCCATTGCCAGCGAGTTTGTACTGCTTGATAACTTTTATGTAGACGCGGAAGTAAGTGCGGACGGACACAACTGGAGCAACGCCGCCTACGCCACCGATTTTGTAGAGAAAACATGGCCAACCAGCTATGGTAGCCGCGGTGGTAATTACGACTACGAGGGCACCCGCAAAACAGCCTACCCCCGCGATGGCTTTATATGGGATTACTGCAAACGGGCCGGTGTAAGCTACCGCACCTACGGCGAATTTGTTACCGATGGCAACCCGGGTAAGGCCAGCCTTAAATCATTAGAGGGGCATTACTGCACGCAGTCGCCGGGCTTTGACCTGGGTGTGAAGGATATTAAACGCGTAGATATTTGGAAACACGATTTCGATTCGTTACTGGCTATTAACGCTGTGCCCCGTTTTAACAGCGTGAGGATTGGGAACGACCATACCAGCGGGCAGCGCAAAGGTGCCCTATCGCCCATAGCGGCTGTTGGGGATAATGACCAGGCAATAGGCCAGTTTATTGAACACCTGTCTAAAAGTCCCATCTGGAAGGAGTCGGTAGTCTTTATTTTAGAGGATGATGCCCAAAACGGGCCCGACCATGTGGATGCACACCGATCGCCGGTGTTTGTTGCCGGGCCATATGTAAAGCGCAACACGGTGATACATGGCATGTACTCCACATCAGGCGTATTACGCACCATCGAGCTGATATTAGGCCTGCCGCCCATGAGCCAGTACGATGCTGCCGCCATGCCTTTATATGATTGCTTTACCAGCAAAGCCGACTTTAGCCCGTACGTGGCCAAAGCCGCACAGGTTGACCTGGAGCAGCGCAACGTTGCCGTAAATGAAAGCAGCCGCCGGTCTGAATTGTTTAACCTGACCAAGGAAGATGCAGCACCCGATATCGATTTGAACGAAGTGATCTGGAAGTTTGTTAAAGGCGAAACTGCGGTTATGCCAGCGCCAAAACGGAGCGCTTTTGTGATATTGGAGCCAAAGAAGGAAGAAGATGATGATTAGTGGCAGATGAAGGAAGTATGAATTAATAGAAATTAGAAAATCTAACTTTGAAGTAATTCCTGAAATTCAAACAAATCCCTAACTTCGGGTTCTGTCAAATTCTAATTGTTATGATTACCATCGAAAACGAATACCTGAAGGCAAGCATCGATACTAAAGGTGCGCAGTTAAGTTCATTAATTGATAAGGCAACCGGCGTTGAACACATTTGGCAGGCCGATGCCGCCATTTGGCCCTGGCATGCACCCAACTTATTCCCGGTAGTAGGTGGCTTAATTGATAACCAACTGGTGGTTGATGGCAGCAAGTACCCCATGGGCCGCCATGGCTTTGCCAGGCAATCGGAGTTTATAACATTAGATGCTGGTGATGTTTCGGCTAGTTTTTCGTTGCCTTATTGTGATAATACTTTAAAGGCATACCCCTTTAAGTTTGATTACCAGGTACTGTATACGTTGATAGATAACGCCCTCAGGATAACCTACAAGGTAATTAACCTTGATAAAAAAACCATCTACTTTTCTGTTGGCGCCCACCCGGCGTTTAACGTTCCATTTAACAAAGGCGAGAAGTACGAGGATTATTACATTGAATTTGAAACGGATGAACACCTGGAAACAGAACTACTATCGGCCGATGGTTTTTTTAATGGCGAAAGTCACCCGGTAGCCACGCCCAAAAACAGGCTTCAATTAACCCGCGATCTATTTAATGCCGATGCGCTGGTGTTTAAAGAGTTAAAATCGAGGATGGTAACCATAAAAAGCGACAAGCACGGCCAAACACTATCGGTTGAGTTCCCCCATTTTAGCTATTTGGGCATCTGGGCCAAACCCGGTGCCGATTTTGTGTGCATCGAGCCATGGTTAGGCTGCGCAGATACCGCAGGCGAGCAAAAAGACATTAAACACAAAGAAGCTATCCAGAAACTAAGCCCGGGCCATGTTTTTGAAGCACCGTTTTTTGTGAGTTTTTAAGGGTAAGCTGTACTATTTTCCTGTCGTTACACTGGGCACCTGTGGACGGACGGACACCTTTGGCAATCATCATAATTGCTACTGATACCGCTGCCTGACGTCGCAATAGATAGCGGGGCATCCCGAAAGTTGCAACCCCATCCGGAACAAACAAACAGCTACGCTACTGCCAGTTTCTTTAGCTCATCCTTGGTTTTGGCAAACCAAACTTTATTGGCTTTGCGTTCCATAGCGCTTAGCTGGCGTTCTTCGTTCAGGATATCGGCAAAAACCTGGTAGGCATCGTCTGGGCGGTTTTGCCTTATCAGGAACAATCCGTATTGATAGCGGGGCTCAAAGTACGAGTAGCGGCCCTTCATCGCCTTAAATTCCTTTTCGGCTAAATCAACCTGTCCCGTGTTTTCCAGGGCTTCTGCATACTTCATATGCGCTTTTGAGCGGGCAAACTGGGGTAGTTTATAAATTTTCTGCGCTATCGGGATAATCTCCTGGTAACGCTGTTGCTCGTAATAGGCAATAATTAACTGGGCAAGTACATGTTCATTCTCGGCAAAGGCCCCCGTTAGGCTGGCCTGGTATATCTCAACAGCTTTATCGGTAAAACCTGCCTCCAGGTACGCATCGGCCAGCTTTACTTTGTTTGCAAAGGTATCTGTAAAGCGCAGTTCATCCTCCAGCCGTTTTAGTTTTACGCCGGGGTTAAGTACTGCGCCCACATCCACTTTAGGCATGYGGATGGCATGGCGGTTGGTTAAAATTTCTTTATAAATATAATAAAGGCAACCTACAACAGGGATAACAATAAGTATCCAAAGCCATTGTTGTTGGGTACCCCTGCGCAGGCAATGAATAATACAAAAGGCTTCTAAAATAAGTACCAAATAATAATAGCTGCCGCCGCCAAAAAGCATATTCATATTGCAAAAGGTATTAGAGTTGTAGTTATCATCAAAAATAAAAAATTGCAGCGTTCTGTTTAACTTTTTTGAACTAAAATAAAGCTTTCGGCACTTTTGAATTGGTTAGGTAAATAGTGTATTGGAAAATCAAACCTACCATTCCTCGCGCCACTCTTCGGTCACGTCGCCATCATAGAACAAGCCGGCTGCTTCGGCTGCCTTTTGGATAAATTCGGCCAGGTCTTCGCGCTCCGTGGTTTCAATAAAGTAATCATGATCAATATTCAGCTGGTCAAAGCCTTTTACAACGGCTTCAATGGCTTTCCAGACAGTTCGTTCATTAGTAGCGCCCTGTAAGGCGGCAATATAATTATCCAGCAATACATCGGCTGCAGTAATGGCCTCTTCGGTAAAAAATTCGCTGCCGTCATCTAAGTGCGCTTTCCAACCTACTGTCGGCCTTTGGGTTTTTATCGGTTCCATAAGGTTTTGTGGATTTATATGGCCTAAGATAGTTTAATGACAGTGCATTTGCAAAACCTAATAAAGGCATGAAGTACAGGGGGTTGAAAGAGGCCCGTTTCAGTGCGCATCGGGAATTTCTACTTTCCCAACTTTAACCTGTTGCTTTTTTTTGATAGTGAGGATAACCAGCGGAATACAGCAGGCATTTAAAATGGCCAGCAGCAAAAACGCGTCCATATAGCTCAGCAAGAAGGTTTGCCTTACCACCAGCCTTTCAAGGGCCTCAATAGATTGGGCAAGGGCGTGCAGGTAGTTGGCACCATGCGCCATAAAATTGCTGATGTATGATTGTTGCCGGTGTATAGTTAAATCGTCGGCAGCGGTTACGTGGGTTATTAAGGCCATCCGGTTGGCGGCTTCGCGGTGGGCAATATAGGTATTGGTGAGGGCGATGCCAAAAGAACCGCCCATTTGCCGCATCATGTTATTTAAAGCAGCCCCCTGGGGTATGTCGGCAGGTTTAAGCTCCGACACTGCCAGGGCGGTAAGCGGCACAATCAATAAAGCAGCACCCAGGCCCCTGAAAATAAGCGGCAGCAGGAAATTGGCGTCGCCGGATTGCAGGCTATTGCGCGACATAAGATAGCCAAACGCAGCAGTTAACCCAAACCCGCAAATAATCAAATACTGCGGCCGGATGCCGCTCTGGATCATCTTACCTAAAAAAGGCGAGATCATGGCAGCCATTAACGTTCCCGGCAACAGGATGGTACCGGTCTGGAAAGCAGTATAGCCAATAATGCGCTGTGTATACAACGGAAAAACAAATAGGGCACTTAGCAGTCCAAAGCCCAGCACAAATGTCATGACGGCCGAAATAGCAAGCGTACTGCTTTTAAGCACCCGGAGGTTAATAACCGGGTTATCGATAACCAGTTGCCGCCATATTAGCAGGAACAGGCTAATAAAGGCAATAACACTTAAGGCAATGATATAGTTGGCGGCAAACCAATCGTCGGTTTGGCCACGCTCTAAAACTACCTGTAAAGCGCCGATGCCAATTACCAATAATATAATGCCCCACCAGTCGATAGCCTTTTGAACGGCCGGCCTGGGTGTTTCCTTGATGAAAATATAGGATAGGAATGCTGCCGCCAGGCCTATTGGGATGTTGACATAAAAAATCCACTGCCATTGGTAATTATCAACAATAAAACCACCCAGCACAGGGCCTATAGAGGGGCCTATAATGATACCCAGGCTAAAAATGCCGCTGGCGACAGGCCTGTCTTTAACAGAAAAGGTATCAAACAAAATAGATTGTGAGGTAGATAGCAACGCCCCGCCACCTATGCCCTGCAAAAACCTGAAGATAACTAACTCCCATAAGTTGGTCGAGAAACCGCACATAACCGATGCAGCCGTAAACAACAGTATCGACCCGATATAGTATTGTTTACGGCCAAATGTTTGCGCCAGGAAACTGGTCATGGGGATAATAATAACGTTGGCGATAGCATAGGAGGTGATAACCCATGCGGTATCCTCAAGGGTGGAGCCAAGGTTACCGCTCATGGTATTAATTGATACGTTCACAATAGTCGAATCAATAAGTTCGATGATTGTTGATGTGATAATGGTGATAACGATGATCCATTTTCTGAAACCGGTTTCCATACGGCATTTTTTTTGAAACAAAAGTAGATGCAGCTTGCAAAAACGGGCTTATAGAATTCAATCAGATAATTATAAAATTCAAATACACACCGAATCCATTTATAGCTAAACACAAACAATCTTACTTTAAATTGACAAAACAAGCACAAATAGAAAACCATGTAAGCTATAAAAATCAAACAGAAATTTGCAATAATAAAGGCAACGCTTTAGCTTTACATATGCTTACAGAAACCCTGCAGGAATTTTACCAGCGCCACCCCGACGGAACCAACAACCCTTTTAGCATGAACAATGCCGGGCAGGGGCATTTCAACGTTTTTTTGCGCAGGGGTTGCGTTAAACGATCTCCGTTTGGGCGGCGGGATTTTTATAAGATAGCCCTGGTAATAGGCACCGGCATTATGCATTACACCGATAACCATGTTATTATTGACAAACCGGCACTGGTATTTTCAGGACCGTTGGTACCATCGTCATGGGAGCAAAACTCCTTGGAGCAAACAGGCTGGTTTTGCCTGTTTACCGAGGCCTTTATCGAATCGCACGAGCATCAACATGCCATCCGAAATTTCCCGTTGTTTAGGCCCGATACCAACCACATTCTATTCTTGGACGATGCGCAGCTCGCCTTTTTATCGGCTGTACTTAACAAAATGATGCAGGAGATGGATTCCGACTATCCAAATAAATACGATTTATTGCGCAGCTACCTTCAAATTATGCTGCATGAAGCTTTGAAGATACAGCCACCACAAACTGCCGAAAAAAACATCAGTGGGGCTGCAAGGATAACCAGCTTATTCCTGGAGCACCTGGAGCGCCAGTTTCCTATTGATTCGCCGGGGCAGTACCTTAAACTGAAAACAGCCAACGATTTTGCCCAAAACCTGGCTGTACATGTAAATCATTTAAACCGATCTGTAAAAGAGATAACCGGCAAAACAACTACCCATCACATTAGCGACAGGATTTTGAAAGAAGCCCATGCCCTGCTGAAGCACACCGACTGGACCATCGCCCAAATTGCCAATGGCCTTGGCTTTGAAGAACCTGCCTATTTTACCAACTTTTTCAAGAAACACACGGGGGCGTCGCCGGGCGTATCCAGGGCTTTGATTGTTTAATTATATTTTATCGGTAACAAAATGAGCTGGTTAGAGTCATAGGTATATTAATACAAATTACTGCAACCTGCAAGTTTTGCTGAATTATTATTAAAAATTAACCCATTAATAACACCTATCATGGCCACAAAAGAATCATTCTCTATAAACGGAGATATCCTGCTTAAAAAAGTAAAAGACCTGATTGCCGAAGGCAACATCAGAAAAATAACTATAACCGATCATTCAGGCAAAGAACTGATGACTTTCCCTTTGGCAGTAGGCCTTGTGGGCATTTTCCTGGCACCTGTATTGGCGGCAGTTGGCGCAGTAGCCGCGTTAGTTGGCGAGTGTACCATTACTGTTGAACGGGAAGAACCTAAAGAAGCGGAAGAAAAAGAAGAAATATAAAATAACTACCGTAATTTGGCGACGAAAAAAAATGGACATGCCTGCACCCAATATTTCGTCGCCAGATTACGTTAACAGCCTTACATTCGATTATATTGAAACCTATTCGTTTCAGCGCGGCGGCGATTACCAGGTACGGCTCAATGTGATCCTTGCCGAACTTGAGGCACTTAAAACCCGTAGCGAAAACCAAACACTCACTTCCGGCGAGACAGAACGACACATCCACTTGAGCAACGTATATCATAAGGTGGGGTCATACATTATTGACGAAAACGGGCAATTTCATCAATCAGCCATAAAAACAACTACTTTTAAACGACAGACCCCTGAAGTTGATCGCTTAATAACGATATTGAATATCCCGGCTGTTAACATCCCCTATTGGATGTGTTCCCCTGTTTACCGCGACGCGGTGGTATTTTATGACAAGGATAGCAATATCATCTCGGCACTAAATGTGTGCCTTGGCTGTGAATACATGGCCATCCAACCATCCGAGGAAATAAATACTGATGCCGAAACCTACACGTTAATACAACAGTTTTTTATCGGTTTAGGGCACCAGGTTCAAGATGATTACCCCACGGCAACCTGATCATGCCGGTTATATACTGGTGTCGAGATCAAAAACAGGCATTTACGCCTTGTGCTTCGATAAAAAGCTAAGCGGCTATTTTATATTACCGGTACTTTTAAGCGCCCAATACACCAGCACAGGCTGAAAAAACAACCGCGCAAATCGTTTACCATTTGTATCTAATCCAAATGCGCTGCGTTTATTTACATATTGCGAGATATTACCGGGGAATATAGCGGTAAAAAAGGCGGCCGCTATTTTACCTGTAGTTGCCTTGTATTTTTCGGGGGCCAGCACCAATGCACTTCCTAATGTTATTTCGGCAATGCCGGAGTATACCACGGTATCGTCTGTTTTTAATGGCACCCAATCGGGTACTTGCGCCTTAAAATCTTTGCGGGCAAATGTAAGATGGCTGATGCCGGCAAATATTAAACCGGCCCCTAATAATAACCGGGCGGCTGTTTTTATGTTCTCGTCTTTCACGGCAGTTTATTTACAATTTGGTTTAACGATACAAATACCATTCCATCTATAAAATATTACCAGCTGGTAATTGCTTTAGCAGCAAAAAGCAATCTTTATCTGCCCGTTGAATCGAATTCGTCAAAAGTCATTTTAACTTGACAGTTTGACGTTAAATCTGTTTATACAATGGCCTTCACTCCCGGCACCTTAACTAACACAGCCGCCAGCAAAAATGAACCAACAACAGCGCCAGGTGCAACAACTAACAATTTAAAGGCAGGATCGACAGCCCATGGTTTCAGCAACACCGATAACGAGATCAATACCAGCGGGTGAAAAATATAAACGCAAAAAGTTAAGCGCGAGAGCTTTTTAAAAAAAGCGGATTGATTGTTCCATCTTTGGCGGGCTATACCCAACAGGGCAACGATGATAAAAATACCTATAAATTGTTCCCAAAAGGCATACATTAATGACTGCCAGTTGCCATGCCCATTGAGGGTTTCGATAGGGCTTTTGCTGATAGTTACCACGGCGTACAATACCGGAAACAATACTACTATCATGACCAACGCCATTATGGCAAAACTTTTACCCAATTGATAATTTACATTATTAAGCCATCTCCCCCTTGAAGCTATAATACCCAAAGCAAATAAAGCCACATACTGCGCAAAATGCCCCAACTGAAAACCAACCGGTTTCAAGATCCAGCCGACGGGAAAAAGCCATCGCACAAAGTAGCTGGCAAGTGCCAGCACCGTGGTAAATAAAATAATCTTCCAGCCACCCGGTGGCATTGGTTTTACTACACCTGGCTTTTTATCAAACCACAATCTTACTACTACATACAACACGCTGAATAACAATAAAGCCGCCACAAACCACAGCACCCCAAAATTTATCCAGGGATGAAAGCCGCCCAAAAATTGCAGATAGGTAATGTTATTCCCCTGGGCAAATCTATAAACAAGGTAACTTAAAACCGGCGAAAGTATAAACGAATAAAATATCAGCGGGATACCAAGACGTTTCAATCTATCGCCCAAAAACTTCAGAGCGCCCTTTTTATTATATGACGATTCGGTAAAGTATGCCGAAAGGAAAAAGAAGAAGCCCATGAAAAACGCCTGGTTGGTGGCTACAAACAAAGTCATGGGGATAAGTGCAGCCTTAAGCGTGGTCTTTTCGGTAAGATACCAGCCTCCGGGCGCTCCATACGTAATAAATGCATGATGCATGATCACCAATACGGTAAGCACTACCTTTAAATTATCTACATAGCCTATTTTGGGGCTGTTGCTATTTGCTGACGCAGGGATACCGGTTTCTGTTTGCATAAAGCTGTCGATAAACTATATTGTGAAACAGACGGCAATTTTGCCCCCTTGTTACAGCACGCTGCAAAATTATCTGCCTTTATTTTTTTATCTGAATGGCTAATAGTGCACTTTTGCCATCGTAATAAGCATCACAACTACCAACGTTTATCCCCATGCAAATAAGGCCGGCTACAAAACAGGATTACAACTCAATTTGGGAAATATTCTCGAACGTTATACAAAGCGGCGATACCTACGCTTTTGACCCGGAAACACCGAAGGCCGATTTAGACAAATATTGGTTTGGCAACCCTATTGAAACTTTTGTTGCCGAAGAAGATGGCAAAATATTGGGCACCTATATATTAAAACCCAACCAGCCGGGCCTGGGCAGCCACATTGCCAATTGTGGCTACATGGTTCATCCGGATACCCGCGGCAAAGGCATTGGCAGTTTGTTATGCCTGCACTCTATCGACACAGCTAAAGAACAAGGTTACCGGGGCATGCAATTTAACTTTGTGATTTCAACTAACCAAAAAGCTGTTAAGCTTTGGCAAAAACACGGTTTCGCCATCATTGGAACTACTCCCGGCGGGTTCAGGCACCGTCAACTGGGCTTTGTAGATACCTATATCATGTACAGAAACCTGTAAGTTAAACTTATTGCTTTCCTAAAACGGGTGTCGAAGTGCTCAGGTTGGTATTTCTTTTATCTGCCGGAATCTTTAAAAACGCTTTGTAACTGATATCCAGATAACTAACAAGGTTAAAAGCAGCACTAAAATAGTATTTTGTTGACGGGGTATACAGGATCAGAAAATCATCCATATCCTTTCCCTTTAGGGGCAGGTACTTAGCCATATTTTCGGCATTAAAAACCTTTGCTATTTCATCCTGTTGCTGTTGGTTTTTTAAAAAGGCGGCTTGTTTAGCTTTTCGTTTTTCGTCCTTTTTAAAATAGTGTAATCTTATAGCAACGCCCCCTTTATAATATTGAGGATATTTTTCATCGGGCTGGTAAACCACCGTTTGATTATGATAATCTGGCGACTGGAACGAGCCTGTGTGCTTGGCTTCGGTTGCAGTAACATCAACCTGTTTAAGCATATTATGTTCCGGTACCAGGAAAATTTCCATTGGTTTATTGTCGGTTAACAGCACGGTATCTGCCCGGTAAAAACTGCCGCTGAATACCAACACCTCTCCCACTTTACCTCCGATGGTAAATGAGCCGCCTTTATCTGTTATGAAAACTTTATGAGTGGCCTGGTTTTCAATTCTGATGCCTTGTAGCGTTACACGCGTTTTATTTTCAAATACAACCCCGGTTTGAATAGTTTGCCCAATGGCCAATGCCGGAATTACGCTGCCCAGTAGTAATAAAAGTAGATGTTTAAGCATGTTTAAAAATAAGCATAAATCCTATCTGTAACTGCAACGAAATTGCATTTTAACTAAAATTAACATTTAACTATAAATACGTATACCTCAGATACTTAAAAGTCATTTTATTGAAAAAAGATAATTTTTAAACTAACTTTTAATTTAAAAAAGTAATTATATTTGATTCCAGTTTTTAAACCAAGTCCCTCTTTACTTTGATTTTGAATACGCAGTTACAAACTTCCGGAACCTTTGCTGAGGGCAAGTCATTAGCTGTTCATAATCTGTATAATAACTACGCAGCCATGCTATTGGGCTATATATTTGAGGTTGTAAAAAACCGATCAGAAGCCGAGCAATACCTCATTGCTGTTTTTACCGATGCCCAAAGCCAGATTGACGAATTTTATAAACCGGGTGTAAATGCGTTTTGCCGCCTGCAGCTGATGGCCCGTAAAAAGCTGGCAGATTTTTTTTTAAGTATCGGGGAATGTAACATTGGTGGCAGCCAACACCAGCAGCCGTTTACAGGTAAAAATAAGTTTATCCAACAGATGGATACCCAACAACAATTTGTTTTTTGTGGGTTGCACTGGCATGGCAAAACGATTGGTAAAGTTGCAGCAGAATTAAACAAGACTGAAAACGACATCAGAAAAATATTGAAGGAGTGTTTTACGATTATCAGGAACAGTAAATGAGGATTGAGGATTACATAGAGAGCGGAATACTGGAAACCTTTGTAACGGGCGCTGCATCTGACGATGAGGTTAAGGAACTGATGTACATGAAAGCCATGTTCCCGGAGGTTAATGAAGCCTTGCTACAACTGGAACTGGATATGGAGCGTATAGCTCAAAACATGGCCATTACGCCTCCGGCTGATACCTGGAATAAAATAGAGCAGGAAATAAGCGATATTATTTTACGCGAAGCCACCCAACCCGAAAAATACGCCAGGCAAAGTAGTGAAGAGAAATTCGATGGCAACAAAAATTACAACAACAAACATCATTATATAGAAGTAGAAGCCGAAGCCGAATCGAGTCACATAAAAATACACAAAAACTGGAAATGGGTTTTTGCAGCAGTTTTTGTATTGGGCAAGATATTTTTAGGCTGCGCTATTTATTTTTATTTGGAGAACAGGCAGGCACAACAACAAATACAAGAGTTGAAAACCGAGCTTAAACAGGTGAAAAAATAATACCAACTTGCTGGTATATGATGATGTTGGCTGATGTAATATATTTGACCTCCTTACCTTTATTATGGACCAGCTTATTAATGCTAACTCATTTGAGTACAAGTACGAACGACTTGCAAGCTCAGAACTTATCGCTATTATCCGCAATTCAAGAAACTTTCAGCCTCTTGCTGTCGAAACGGCGTACATCGAACTTCAGCGCAGGGACTTGCCCCCCGAACAGTTTAAAGAAGTAAATGACGAATTTAACCTTTACCTGAAGCGTAAAGTTACCAAACAAACACAGGAGCTAAATTCGCCAAAACCTGAGCAAGCAAAAAAAGTCCCCTTAAATCAGCAGTTCTTTTCGGCAAAACGGGTAATCGGCATCGTTTCGTTAACCGTTTTAGCCGTGTATTTTATTACGCTTGCCCAGGGCGACACCGCCGTTTTACGAATGATTACCGAATCCAGCTCGTACCGCCCGTCCTTTTTGTTTGTAGTAATACCTTATTTAATGTTGCCATTGGGTGCCATTGGTTTTGGTTTGAGAAAACAATTAGGATGGATAATGCTGTCATGGGCCGTAATGTATAACGCGCTCAAACAGGCTTTTTTTTTTAAAAAGGACCTTGATATTAAATTAAACGACCGTTATACCGATATCATATCAACAGACGAAGTTATCCGTAACGCCATTGTTATCGGTTTTTTTGTACTGATATCTGTAATAGTCTGTCTGCCCGGAATCCGTGCCAAAATGAAAACCGGCATACTAACCATGGTGTTAACCATAGTTGCGGCAATTGGCTTTTTAGCATTGCAGGTGATGAAAGTTATTTAGTTTGGTGGAATTAAACACAAATGGCGCATCGAAGGGTGCGCCATTTGTGTTTACATGGATGTTGATTTAAATTTCTTAGCCCTTGAAGCTACTGTGTGTACACATCTTTAAAACAAAAGAAAATGTCATTTCGAACGAACCGGAGGTGGATTTAAGCAGCAGGGTGAGGAGAAATCTTTAACGATTTGCATCAACACAAACATATCGGAATGCGGGGCGTACAAGATTTCTCTTTCGCGCCCCGCTTTTTCCCACTCAAGCTCTATCGAAATGACATTCATATTAAAAAGATGTGTCACACACAGTAGGCTTTTGAAGCGACATGCCGGTTTACCAACTACTCACTACTCACCACTCACTTTTCCGCCACTCATTGCCCCACCTTCTTCATTGGCTTTTTGCAATTTTTTAAGCATTTCGCTGCCAATTAAGGCATCTATAATACCATTGCCACCGCCTTCCTTGCCGCTTACCATTATTTCTGGTACCAGTTTAATACCATTGCTGGCAAGGGCTTCGGCTACACGCACAATGGCGTATTGTTCGGTACCCATGGCTTCGGTTTTTTGTTTGGTAACTTCGGCTTCGGCCATACCTATGGCTTTAATTTTAGCACCTTCGGCCAAACCATTCACTTCGGTGGCGTTTGCATCAGCTTTGGCGTTCACGGTTTTGGCTTCGGCATCGGCCTTGGCAATCGTGATCCTAACTTCGGCATCCGCTTTGGCGTTAATGGTTTTGGCTTCGGCCTCTCCACGTGATGCAGCAACCCTTGACGCAGCCATCTGTGTATTTATCTCAACCTGGCGGGTCGATTTTACAACCTCTGGCTGCATATCGGCACCGGCACGGGCGCTTTCAAATTCCTTACGTTCAATTTGCGCGTGGCGTTGTATCTCGTAAGTTACTTTTTCCTGTTCGGCTATTTTACGGTCGGTTAAGGTTTTCATCAAAGCAGCTGGTGGCACTATATCGCCAATCAGGGTATCTACACCTATTACATTGTAACTTTGCAGCACGGTGCTAATGTGTTCTTTAGCATCGTTTTGCCTTTCAATACGGTTGGCTAAAAAGCCGATAACATCACTCCGTTGGGCCGAGTTACGGAAATAGTTGGCAATGGTGGGCTCCAATACCTGCGATACCAGGTTTTTCATTTTACCAAAACGGGCTATCACTTTTGGCGCTTCGTTACGCGGAACGTGTATAATTTGTGACACATCCAGGTTGAATGTAAAACCATCTGATGACCTTACCGTAATAGTACACAGGTTTTTATCAAGCTCATGTGCTTCGGTACGGCTATCGGCCCAGTTTAGCACGATGTTGGTGGTAGGCACAATTTCAACCGCATGGGTATAAATGTTCACCGGGTGTTTACCAGGGTCAAGCGGTTCGTCCCAAACGCCTTTTTCGTTACGTTTTACAATATTACCATGTTTAAAGGCATCACCGCTGGTATCCTTACCTTCGGGGCCTACAAAGGAGTTAACAACGCCTACATAACCAATGGGTATGTATATCATATCTACCTGCTCTACAATTACAAACCAGGGGTTAAGGTAATAAGTACCGGCCAGGATAACATCCTCCTGCAAGCCCTTGCGGCCGCCGGCGTTAATAAACGCTATAGGATCCTGGTAGTTTTTATGCCCATCAACCGAGTAACCGGCAATCTCGCCTTTTGCCAGGGGCTCACCATCCAGCGTGGTAATAATACCTACTTTGTTTTCCTGTATCTGGGTAATAGGCACCGTTACAATCTCGAACAAGAAAGTATTGATACGGTAACTACCCGGCGTAAGGAAAGCCGCCTGCGGGCCTTTTTGGCCATTGTTGTCAAGGAATGCAATAGCATCCTGGAACTTATCACAGTTTACCGGTTTACCCAGCACACGGCCTGTATCAAAGGATGCACCGTCCTTTGCTTTTACCAGCCCGAGCTTGTTTTGCTCAATAATGGTAAAGGGCTCCATGGTAATACCATACTGCCAGGGCCACATACCCCAGTACAAGCCCGGCGCAAGCGCTTTGGCCTGCATACCGGCCTCGCCATTAGTGGCAATAATCCTGCCATCGGGCAACCGCGACTTACCCGATAGAGTAAACTTTTTAACCACCAGGCCAATACGGTCGTCAGGGACGATCACCATCCCAAAGAATACGCGTAAAACAAATTTGTACAGCACCAATAATAAAATTACGGGCACGGCATAAAAAAGCATAACAATTGATTTGTCCATTTTTTTAAGATTTAGAATTTAATTTTTTTTTGATTTTTTTAACGGAACCCTTAAGGTGCGGGCCCTCACAATACTAAGTAGCATACCTTTTGGAAGGGAGTCCTTGGCTATTTAGTGTCATTTAGACAGTTACGGTTATAGGTTGTTACAACAATTTTAAAAAATATTTTTGGATTTGGGAATTCGGATGTTCGATTTCGGATTTGGCAGGATTTCCCTATCTAATCAATTCCTCAGCGGTCATTTTAAAACCCGCCTTAAAATTGACGGTTGCGATACCTTCTGATATCCCCAGCTTACGTTTTGGCTTGATAAATTGCGATGCAGAAAGGAAATAGCCAATAATTTGCGTGTTATTTCTATCGGCAATTGCAAAACTCAGTCCATCTTTAACTTTCTTCAATATCTCGGCAAAATGAGTTTTCAACTCGTCTACAGTAATTGTTTCTATGTCAGGTTTCATGTTATAATAATACATTTTACTTGTCAGGTTATCAAGCGAATATCCCCGTGATACTTTAAATAATTGTAAACAAATTTCAATCTCCATGAGTTAAGATAGTAACGTTACTAAAACCTCACTATCATGGCAACATCATCATATAGCAAAACCGGACGCAAAAAGGCTGAAGTTAACGCTGCTAAACCTGCGGGCGAAGAATTGAAAACCGACTTCCCTATGAGCGAAAAGGACGAGGTAAAAAAAGCCGAAGAACGAATGAAAAAACAAGCGAAGGGCAAATAATTTTCTGTTTATTTTGGAAGCAATTTTATAGCTTAGGCAAACAATTATCCCCCATCATGATTAAACATAGCTTTTTATTGTTTGCTATTGTATTGCTGTTCATCACCGCGTGCAAGCCCTCGGTTTCGGTTACCACCCTTACCGGTAAATGGAAATATGTAAAGGTAGAGCACCCCAATGCCAGCCCTCCCGATACGATGAAAAAGGCCGATTTGGATGAAGTGGCACCATACATTCAATTTACGCCCGAAATGAAGTTTTTGATTGTGTGGGGTGGTAAATTCCTCTCGCATGGAACTTTCCCGTTAGATGGCGGCAATATGAACATAACCGAAGCCCTGCCCGATGGTAAAACACGCAGCTATGTTTTCACCGTATCGGAACTTACGGAAAACAAGATAATTTTTGAAACTATCGGTGTTGATGGATCAAAGGTAACTGCGTTAAGGGCGAGTAAATTCTGAGGTCAGTTGCCTGTGGCGAGAGGCGTGGTTCGGCTTGTGTGCGGGAGGTTCGGAATACCTGAAAATCATTGAATCTTTTTTCAAAAATTTTTCTTCAAAAAAGGTGATATATCTTCCCTAACTTGCACATAGTAATAAACAGTAAACAATGGATACAGTTAAATTACAGGAGCAGGCGCAGCAAAGACAGGAGCTTTTTGTAGGGCTATATAAACAGGTATTCCCTGCTGTGGCAAAGTACGTGGCCCGCTGCGGGGGCTCATTTGATGAAGCTAAAGATGTTTTCCAGGATGCCTTATTAAGCTATTACGAAAAAACAGCACAGGTCGGGTTATCGGTTAACAATAGCGACGGAGCTTATATTTACGGTACCGCCCGGTATCTGTGGATAAAACGTTATAAAGAAGGCGGCCAAACCTCGCCGTTAAATGAAGCTCTTATAGTTAACACTGCGGAAGAAAACATCAGTTTACCCGATGGTAACAAACTACTCTACTTTTTGGAATCTGCCGGCAAGCGCTGTATGGAACTGCTCCGCTCGTTTTATTATGATAAGCTGCCGATGACCCAGGTTGCCGAAACATTTGGCTTCTCGGGTGTACGATCGGCAACCGTGCAAAAATATAAGTGCATAGAAAAAGTAAGGGAAACAGTTAAACAAAAAGCACTAACCTATGAGGACTTCCTTAAATAACATAGCCCGGATAGAAGCACACCTGCTTGGCAGCCAAAAGCCCACTGATGCTTTACTGTTTGAAGCCATGCTGTTGCTGGATGATAGCCTGCATGTTGATGTATCTGCCCAAAAACAAGTATATAGCCTGGTACAGCAATACAGCCGCAAACAATTAAAACAAGAGATAGAGGCGGCTCATGAGCAACTATTCAACCAACCCGAACATCAGAGTTTCAAACAGAAAATAACCCGGTTATTTTTTAAGTTTTAAGTCGAAAGTTCTAAGTCTTAAGCCCGGAGTCTTGATAGACAAAAAACAGGACTTATGACTTAAAGCTCACTACTCACCACTCACTACTTCAAACCATGAATATTGATAAACAGGAATTCCGCAAATACGCGGTCATGCACCATGCTATTGCCGGTTCGCTGGTAGACAGCTACATCTCAGGAGTCGAAAAAAGTGCATTGCCAACGGCCATGACACCCTATATTACCGAAGAGCGCGAAATGCGCGTAGCCCAGATGGACGTATTCTCGCGCCTCATGATGGACCGCATCATTTTTATGGGCCAGGCCGTTGACGATAACGTAGCCAACATTATCCAGGCGCAACTGCTTTTTCTGCAGTCTACCGATGCTAAAAAAGATATCCAGATGTACATTAACTCGCCCGGTGGCTCGGTATACGCCGGCCTGGGTATTTACGACACCATGCACTTCATCAGCCCTGATGTGGCTACCATTTGTACAGGCATTGCCTTATCCATGGGCGCGATATTGTTATGCGGCGGCGCAGCCGGCAAAAGGGCTGCCTTAAAACATTCGCGCGTAATGCTGCATCAACCATCAGGAGGGGCGCAGGGCATGGCATCAGATATCCAGATAGCAGCACAACAGATATTGCTAATGAAACAGGAATTGTATGAAATAGTTGCTAAACACAGCGGCCAGCCTTACGAAAAAGTTTACCAGGTATCTGACAGGGACTATTGGATGATAGCCGCCGAAGCCAAAGAATTTGGGATAATTGATGAGGTGCTGATGTAGGCAGATGTGCAGATTTCAAATTTCAGATGTGCAGATGGGGGGGCAGATCTTAGATCGGTGGCAATGTTGAGTTGTAAAAAGGGTTGTCATGGTGAGCCTGTCGAACCATAGCGGGCGAAGGTCTGTCCACGCGAGTCTTCGACAGGCTCAGACTGGCAGGCCTCTTCCTTCGAAAAACTTTCAATGCGCCGCCACTGCCGCACCGGCCACTGCTTCCACCTTATTCTTAATAAACCGCTTTCCTACAAATAATACTACAAAAGCCACAACCGAGGATGCTGCCATTACACCGGCCATCGGCAACGTGCCTTGGTTTTGAATAAGTGTGATGCCGTATGATGCAAGCGCACCTATCGCCATTTGCAGCGCGCCCATTAATGCCGATGCCGAGCCTGCGTTTTTGGTAAATGGCGCCAACGACAAGGCGGATGCATTGGGGCTTGAAATGCCCACACAGCACAAAACACCAAATATCATAACGATTGTACCAGCCATACCAAACCAGCCATTTAATGATCCGGTTAAAAATATCGCCGAAATTATAACCAGGCAAACCACGGTAACATTTATAATTCGCTCGCTTTTATAATACCTAACCAACAGGCTGTTTACCTGGCTTGCTCCAATAAAGCCAATAGATAGGCCGCCAAAAACCCATCCGAACGCACCTTTGCTTACCTTAAAAATGCCGATAAAAACAAGCGATGACGATGCTACATAGGTAAACAAACCGGCGAATATAAAAGCGCCGCTTACTGCGTAAGTAAAAAATTGAGGCTCTTTTATAACCGCCCAAAAGTTAGTGATGATGGGTACAGGCTTAAGCGAATAAGTAGGATCGGGTTTGTAACTCTCGGGCAGGAAGAAAAACACGGCAATAAATATCAGTACAGCAATCACAGTAAGTACTAAAAATATCGCCTGCCATTCAAAATGGTTAACTATAGCGGTGCCGGCGGTTGGTGCAAGCATGGGCGAGGCGCCCAACACCAGTATAAGCAGGGCAAATACCTTGGCATTGTCTTTTACCGGGAATAGGTCGCGCACCATGGTCATTGCTGCTACCGTTGCAGCACAGCCTCCAATGGCCTCAAAAAAGCGCATTCCCACAAGCATCGGTAGTGATGTCGAAAAAAAACATCCTACCGAAGCAACGATGTATAAAACGAGTCCGAAATAAAGGGGGCGTTTGCGTCCAAACCTGTCAAGTAACGGCCCATATAATAGCTGACCAGCCGATATACCGATAAAAAAGCTCGACATCGTCAGCGTCATCTGCTCAGGGCTGGTATGTAAATACGCGGCAATGGTATCAAAAGCCGGCAAATACATATCTATTGAAAATGGCGCCAGCGCTGTTAGCGAACCTAATATAAGGATAAGGAAGAAGTATCTTTTTTTAGTCATGTAATTTTGCGGTCAATAGTCGATAAACCATTGTTTATGGATTTTGTTAATCAGAAACCTGTGGGCAAAGATAGTACTAACAACAGATAATGGTTGCCAGGGCATCATTAAAGGTGCTTTTATTACCATAGGATAACATCATAAATTATCAACCAGAGATTACCTGTCTACTAAGACCATCACTATGGTCTATATAGACCATTGACCATAGACGTCTCAACTAAAACGTCTCGCCCAAATTCAGATTAATTGACGAATAGTTACGGCTTACACCATAATCAAGGCTAATATTAGTACCAGATTTTTTATTGAACTTAAACCTAAGGCCGGTGCCCCCCGCGGGATGCCAATAGGTAAATTTATAGGTATCTGGTTCGGTTACCGAGTTCACGTTGGCAAATAAAACAAAACCCAGCAAGCCGTTGCGGGTAATATCGCGGCGGTATTCGGTTTCAAAATAAGCCAGTCGTTGGCCGCGGTAACGGTTTTGTTGAAATCCCCTGCCCGACCGCTGGTACGGCTCCCAGCCTAAACTGGGCAGGTTTAAATAAGGAGTGCCTGGCGTAAGCGATGTCCAGTAATACGTCCAGAATGCCAATACATTTTTGGGGCCCGAATTAGTTAACGAAACATACTTACGCAAATCGATGTATAACGATTGCCAATTGGTATGGCTTCCCAGCACTTTAGTATTAAACCGGTACGACACGTTAGCATAAACCCCGGGCAAAGGGTCAATTGAGTTTCTGCGTGTATCATATAACAAATTCAGGGTGGCTCCCGATGAAAATGCATCCTGGCCAGTTGCGGTACCATACTTGTACTTGGTAAAATCGCGCAGGGTTTGTTCACCCTGGCTATCTATATCGGCATAATAATCAAGATTATACCCCACGCCGGCATAAAAATAAGGCTTTATTCTTTTTAGCACAGTTTGGTAAAGGCGTATGTAATTATAATCAACCAAAAATTTGTCGTGGTTGTTCATATTGCCCCCAAGGCCCCAGGTATATTGGGGGTAAACCAGTAAACGAATATCGCCTATAACGTTCCACTGATTATCTTTAAGCCAAACACTTGAACGAATCGGCAAGCCGTACCGCCCTTTAAGGTTAAAATAAGGGGTAAATACAACGGTAGAAAGATTGGTAGTCTTTTGATCGCCCAGGTAAAAGCCTGCTGTAGTTGAGGTAAACAGTGCTCTGCCTCCGCTCCGGCCGTCAGATGTTGAGATAGGCAGAAAAGAGAAATAAAATTTCTTCTTCTCGGTAACCGATACCTTCCGTGGCTTAACATTAAATACCGACCGGAAAACATCTATCAAGTCCCGCTGCGGAATAGTATCCGTTGGCCTTCTTGCTGTATCGGCATTAGGCCTGCTGGTTTGTGCCATTATAGCAAAAGGTATTAAACAAAACAATAATGCTACAAACGTTTTACCCATTATTTATTCAACGTAATATGTACACCTGCTGTTTGGCATTGTTGCCTGTAAAACCAAACTTTTAAAGAATAACCCGCCTTTAACGCATTTATTAAGCAAATTTTATTTTACACTTTGCTGATAATAGCACTCACTTAAGATAATAAAAAAAGCCCGCGGTTGTAGTTAAACCGGGGCTTTTAAATAAATTTAACTTTTTTTAACCTTTACTGGTACTTAACCGTAGTTACAGTAGTTGTTTTGCTGTATGGATGCGCGTGATGCCTTGGGTGTGCCCTGCGCCACGCAATACGGCGGGCGCGCTCTTTTTTCTCCCTTGCACGGCGGGTTTCATTACCAATAATGTAGCCGCCACCGGCGCCTATAGCGCCGCCAATTAAAGCGCCGCCAACATTATGGCCTATCAGACCGCCTGCAACAGCCCCACCGGCACCACCTATTATAGCGCCCTTACCCTGGTCGCTTATTCCCTTTTTCTTTGTAGTTTGGGCCTGGGTGTTTTGTGCAAACGTTAACAACATCGCAAAAGACAGGCAGGCAAATATGATTAGCTTTTTCATGGTATAATGTATCTGATAAGTGTTAATAATTATCACCTATACAAATAACAGGCCAAGTATTCAGTTTGCAGTAAGCAGCGGGCAGTTTGCAGTAGTAAACTTACTATTTGAGTGGTAGCTTACAGTATTTAGTTTTGGGCGCGTATCCCTGCGGGCCGGGCTCATACTGCACAGGCATTAGGCGCGAGGCCGGTATCCGCTTTTATCCCTTACGCAAGAGTTGTCTGAATCAGGATTTT
The DNA here is from genome assembly GCF_056402115.1 of Mucilaginibacter sp. P4_C11. Taxonomy (NCBI): domain Bacteria; kingdom Pseudomonadati; phylum Bacteroidota; class Sphingobacteriia; order Sphingobacteriales; family Sphingobacteriaceae; genus Mucilaginibacter; species Mucilaginibacter sp. P4_C11. Next base: position 25,359 of record NZ_JBFUIA010000046.1, read on the forward strand.
CAGAATTAAAGAATTAACAGAATTTTAAACACGATTTAGTGATCGTAACAAGATTAACAGGATTTTTAAACTGCAATATTTAACATAATGCCAACTCACAACTCACAACTCACAACTCACAACTCACAACTCACAACTCACAACTCACAACTCACTTAAAAAATTCCATCACACTAGTCGAAAACTGTACCGTTTTTGAGGCAGCGTTATGATCGCCGGGTACATAGCCTAGCTGGGATGTGGGGATCATTTTATGCAGTTCTGTTTCCGATCCGCCGTCATGATCTTCTGTGCCGTTTATCAATAATACGGGTATTTTTACTTTAGCCAATTCCTGCGGACTTGTTGAAGGCTGGTATTTTTGTTGCAACGCCAATGCGGGTACATCAAAAGCCGGGTTACTATGAATATACTTTATCATTCCGTCTACATCATGAAAACTGGTATCGCCCATTAAGGCTTTATAGGCATGAACACGTCTCGGCCATTCGGGATTGGTGTAAGCATCACCCATACCGCCCATAACCAGTTTTTGCACCCGCTTATCCAGCACCAATAGGCGCGATGCGATGATAGACCCGCGCGAATAGCCTACCACATTGTATTTTTTGATGCCCAGGCTACCCACCAAACCAATAATATCTTTAGCCTCGGCATCGTTGGCGTAACCGGCATCGGTATGTGGTTTGTCAGATCGTCCGTTACCCCGCTGGTCAAGTATAATCACCTTATAACCGGCTGCAAGCAAATCGGGGTAAAGATGGCCACTCTTCCAACCCTGGCCCGTGCCCGAAAACCCGTGGATAAGCACAACCGGGAAACCTTCACCTTTAATCTCGTAATAAATTTTTGTTCCATCGGCAGCAGTGTAAAAGCTCCCTGCGGTTTCCTGCGCAAAGCTGGTAAGGCCTATCGTCAGCATTATTACCAATAGCGTAATTGGTTTTACAATTCGTTTCATTGCGGGTAATTACCTTATAAACTGGTTAATAATTAATACCCCAGCCAACCCTGTTAACGAAACCAAAGTTTCCATTAACGACCATGACCTGATGGTATCTTTTATATTGATGTTAAAATACTCTTTAAACAACCAAAAACCCGAATCGTTAACATGCGAGAATGCCAGGCTGCCTGCACCTATCGAAAGCACCATTAAATTGGCATCAACGTGGCTTTTGGTCACCAGCTTTACCAAAATACCGGCTGCCGTAAGTCCGGCCACTGTTGCCGATCCTAAACTAACCCGAATGATGGCCGCTATTACCCAACCTAAAAGCAAAGGTGGCATGTTTAGCGTTTTTAACTGGTCGGCTATCTGGTCGCTTGCGCCACTGGTGGTCAAAACTTCGCTTAGAGCTCCCGAGCCGGCAATAATAAGCAGTATGAGCGCTATGTCTTTAACAGCATCGGTATAGTTTCCTGCCAGGCCGCTCATCTTTTTCCCTTGTTTAATACCTAATGTAAAAGTAGCCACGAGAAGGGCAATCAGCATTACGATAGATGGATCGCCAAGGAAGGCTATCAACTTTACCACAAACACGTTTTTGACACCCAGATAAGGAAATAAAGCCGAAAGCATTAGCAGTATTACAGGCAACAAAGCGGTAAAAAAGCTATTTAAAGCTCCGGGTAATTTTTCGGGCGGTAACTCGTCGGCCCTGAAAGTAGCTAATGGTTCGGAAGGTATTTTTTTTAAAAACCGGGCAAATAACGGGCCGGCAATAATAATGGCCGGTATCGCTATCATCAAACCATAAATAAAGGTTGTAGCCATATTTGCATGAAACATAGCTACCAATGCCGATGGCGAGGGATGTGGCGGTAAAAAGCCATGTGTAACGGATAAAGATGCCAGCATGGGCAAACCAATATAAACAGCCGGCAACTTATACTTATACACTACCGAAAATATAAGCGGCACCATCAATACAAACCCTATTCCGTAAAAAAGCGGAATGCCAATGATAAAACCGGCAGTAACTAAAGCCCATTGTATATGTTTTTCGCCAACTGCTTTAACCAGTACCTCGGCTATTTTTTGGGCAGCCCCGCTAACTGCCACAAGTTTGCCCAGCATAGCGCCCAGGCAAATAATGATGAGCAATTTGCCCATGATATCGCCCATACCTTTTTGTATCGAGGCCATTAACTTATTTATCGGGATGCCCAGTAATAGTCCCGCAGCTATGGCAACAATAAGAAAGGCTACAAAGGGATTTACCTTACCCCAGCTTACCAATAAAATAAGCAGGATAATACAAATAAGAATAATTGTTAATACCATTATATCAAACTGTTAATAGTTGGGCACTTAAGCCAACCCTTGCCCGACTAAAGTAACAACAATATTTGATTTTAAGCTTTTTACAGCCAAAAGCTTTTGGCATCATTTATTGATTTTATTTGGCCTCCCTATGTATTAACTATTTGTTAAAACCTCAAAAAACACAAGTAAGTTCTTTTTTTAAAAAAATGTTAATTAGAACAAAAATATTACTGAATCGTCATCCTTTTGTTCATTCCATTCTGCAAAAAATGTTTACTTTTGTTTGCTGACGTACCCGATAAATAATAGCCCCTACTACTGTTATCTCATAATTATTTCAACATAGTTAGCAACAGTTACTTAAATACATTTCGGCCTTTCAATTTTAATTTTTCATTATGTCAAAACGTATTTTAGTATTGGACGATAATCAGGACATTTTAGAAATTGTTCATGAAACACTCACGTATGAGCAATTTGAAGTGCGCAGTACATCAAATAGTGATGATGTATTACCAATAATAGCAGAATTCGGCCCCGACCTGGTTATATTGGATTATCGTGTTGCAGGTACAAACGGCGGCGAAATTTGCAAAAGCATCAAAGTTCACCCCCAATTTGGCAATATCCCTGTTATTATATTTTCGGCCTATTTAAGTAATGACGACCATCTTTTAAATTACGGTTGTGACGGCATTATCAATAAGCCTTTTGACCTGATTGAACTTGTAGAGAAAGTTAATAACCTAATTAAGTAATTGCCCAGGTATTCGGCCTGCATTTACCTAAAATCCCTCTCATTTTTACCGTTTTTTTTAATAAAGATTAGCAACAATTAAAAAAAAAGATCCTAAAAGGCATTGTATTTTTCAAAAAAATAATTTTCATGCCATAAAAATGATGAAACAACAATAAATAACCTTAGTGGTTGAGATATTGACAATAACCATATCTTTGTTATAGTAAAAATTAAATAATAATTAAATACAATAACCCCCTAATTGTATTATGGTTGTACAAAGTAATCAACAGCAAGACATCAAGCCTTTGCAAAAGAAAAGGCAGGCATGTCCAAGATGTAAAGTAGAGCTCGAAGAGCGGGTTCCGCGAGGTTTTTTTGCTAAGCATTTTTTATTTTTCCTCCCCATCAAAAGGTACATTTGCTATCGCTGCCAACGCAAACGATATGTACTTTATTAATCATTAATTAATTTTACAAACCAAAAGCATACAAATACTGACTTACTGGTAGTATTTATATATAGCTTGATGTTTTGTAGGGGCTATATCGTAAATTGCCCCCTTCTATATAGTATGACAGAAGATCAAAACATTAGCGAAAAACCAAGAACAGTATATTATTGCTCAAAATGTGGCGCTCCCTTCCACTTTAAAATGCGTCGCAGTTGGTTTACCAAAAGGGTTTTGTTTTTTTTACCCATAAAAAAGTATTTCTGTGCCAAGTGTAAAAAAGCAAGTTACATTTTTGCTAAGTAGTGCCCTTATTTAGTAGTATAAATACTCCTTTTTACATAACATTACTTAAATTTAATCTTCACTCCTGATAGGATTTTTGTTCACTTTACTTTAAAATTAAGTATAAACAGAATATTATACTGATTTAAAAGTACTTATCAATGCAATTGGTATAACATTTGCTTATCATCAACGTAAGTTGTTAATTAATGATTAACAGCATTTTTTGAAGATACTAAAATACAATACCATGAGACGGATATTAGCGGTTGATGATGACAAGGACATATTGGAGGTTTTACAATACATACTTGAGGAATCGGGCTATGAGGTTGAAACACTATCGGATGGGCATTACATTTTTGATAGAATCAGAAAACATAGTCCCGACTTGATTTTACTTGATATTATGCTGGGCGGCTTAGATGGGCGTGAGTTATGCAAACACATTAAAACCATGAAAGAGACCAACAATATTCCGGTTATCCTCATCTCGGCAAGCCACAATATTTCTGATCGTTCGCTCCAACATGATGGAGGCCCCGATGATTTTATAGCCAAACCATTTGACATCGACGTTTTATTGCGGAGCGTAAGAGCACAACTTAACCAGGCAGCTTAATTGCAAAATAGCAGGTAATCGCGAGGCACCTGCTATCCAGTTTTGTGAACGCTATGTTTTCAGCACCTGATTGATAACGATTATTCAATATTTACATTAAATGCCTTATCCCTTTTAGCCCGGTTTCGTAGTTTAAAAAACACAACCAGGTTTAAAAAGTGCATACCGCCTAAAATCAAAATTATCCATCCCAGCTTATAGCTCAATACTTCTACTACAACTTGTATACTGGCAATGGTGCCCGTTTCTTTTAGCGCCAGGCTCATGTAACCAATATTAATAAGGTAAAAGCCCACAACAAGCAGTTTATTTACAGAGTCGGCCAATTCATTGTTGCCATGAAAAATATCTACCAAAAAAATACGGCCATTTTTGAATAGTACTTTGGCAACCCAAACAGTTAAGGCGATGCTTACCAGCAGGTAAACAAGGTAAGTTAAAATAAAGTAGTTCATGTTTTTGTGATTGTTTATGTATAATTATTATAGAATTTTCAAGAAATATTGAAATTAAAATTCAAAAAAAATGTTATTTGAACATTTTAAATATCGAACCAAAAAACCAGTTTTCTTCCGCTTTTAGCATAGTGTCTAAAGTTGTGTTTACGTTTTTTGCCAGCTTATTAATATCATTTACCGACGTCTTAAAAGTTTTATAAGCAGGGTCATTTTCGTCACCTTTAACTTCAGTTAACTGGGCAAGAATCTTCAGTACCGGATCAAGCTCGCGTTTTTTACGTTCCTCGGCTACGCGGCGGGCGATTACCCAGGTGTCTTTTTCGGCATAAAAAAACTCTTTACGCTCACCGGTTTTATGTTGTTTTTCAACCAAACCCCAATCAATCAAATCTCGCAGGGTCATATTTGCATTGCCACGGGATATGCTCAACTCGGCCATCACCTCCTCGGTCGTTAAAGCCTCTGGCGATACCATAAGTAAAGCATGCACCTGCGCCATTGTGCGGTTTATCCCCCACTCCGATCCCAACTTGCCCCAGGCCTCAATAAACTTCAGCTTTCCTTCTGCCAATTCCATGCACAAATATAGATAAGTTTTTAAACTTTCAAAAATAAATGAAACAAAAACAGTATCAAGTAGTAAGTATCAAGTAGTAAGACTTTTATTTCCAGCTATGTAGTTTTCAAGTTCACTATATCAAATGATCAACCTTGAATACGGGCTGTTATTATATCCTATCAAAAAATCTTGATACTTACTACTTGATACTATTTCTACTACTTGATACTTAAAAACTCTTTATCTATCTTCTTATTCCACTCCTCCTGTACGCTCTCAATCATCCCGTGATTGGTTTCATCATCGTATTGTTTTTCCAGATCATTCATCTCCCTGAACGAATCCAGGTATTGCATGTTAATGGGGCCGTCATAATTATCAACCGTCAGCTTTTCTTTTAACAAATGTTGTTTAAAATGTTCCATCACCAATTTCACAATGTCAAAATGCCTTTGTTCGTGATTTAAGCTGTAAGGTGTACGGGCGCCGTTCTTTACCCAGCAGGCGCTTTTTGGCAAATACGGTTTAAGACTTATATGAACACAAACTATTCCTTTAACTACCTCAGCCTGTTCCCCGTAAGATATACTTGGGAAAACCTCGGCCTCATATTTACTGGCAGGCGGCTTTTGCTGAAAATCATCCCATTTTAAAGGCCGTTTAGCCGAGTAGTAAATGGTGTCGCCTTCAGGCTTTTCGGTATAGTCGCTAAAAATCAGTTTTACGCCTTTGGCCAATTTTATATTGCTATCGGCCTGCTTATTTATCCAGGTGTTAAAATAAGCCAGTCCTGCCTGTAACGAATTACTTAACAAACCGCCTATATCCATTTGCTGGCCTGTACTCCTGGTATAGCCTGTACCACCGCGGTAATCAACTAAGTGTATATCTTCACCCTCTTTTTTAAGCCAAAAAGATAATATAATGGATGATTTACCTTCAACCCTACCAAAGGTTTGTAATGTTTCATCCACCCTAATCTTCTTAATGTGAATAATTATAGGCTGCAATGTTTTATTGACAGGTACGTTTTTCTCAAAATATTGCTTAACCGCCATTGGCACGCCGCCTTGCAGATCCAGCGACACCCTGGGTGTAGTTGCCTGTGTTGCGGGTAACAACCAAGCTATCGGGCTTCTGTCATCGCGTTCATCAACAACGCCCACTACGTAAAACTCCTTTACCGGCACCAAAATTTTCGGTTCGGTTAAAACAATTGGCCCGTTTGTTTTTTGTGCATTACAAATCAACGGAAAAAACAAAATGAATAGCAGCTTAAGCTTCTTACCAGCAAAAAGATATATCCTGGCTGATATGAAAATCTGGCAACACATGAAAATAAACATATTATCAAACACGCTTAAAGTTTTAAAAAATTGCAGTGGGTTACACTAATTGGTTATTTTTGTCAAGGCCCGGTAGTGCGGATCAGTCAACAATTTTAAAGTTTTCCACACACATATCATCTTTAGTATTACCTTCGTTTTATAAACGTGTTTTCCACATTTGTTAACTACTTGTGTTAATTAGCCCTTTTCGTTTCGCTATTTTAGCACCATCGTTAGTATGCGCTTTATGATCAAAAAAAGATACATCCCCCTGCTAATCCCTGTTTTTATTGCTTCAGCCGCTTTTGCACAGCAAAACCCATCTACCCAGGTTTACAAAACTTACCATGCTGCCGTCGACCTCATGAGCCGGGGGCAATATGCTTCGGCTGCCGAGCAATTTCGACTATTGGAAGCAACCCGGCTTAAAACTACTACCCAGCCCAAGTTTGAATCAGACCTGTCGCTGGTAAAAGAAAACAGCCAATATTACGAAGCCTTTTGCGCCCTTAACCTTAATAATGATGATGCCGAAAGCATGTTTCAGCGTTTCATTAAGGAGCATCCCGAAAACCCGCTTACCAAGCTGGCTTATTTCCAGATAGGTAAATCATATTTTAAACAGGGAAAGTACGAAAAATCAATTGAATGGTTTGATAAAGTACAAGCCGGCGAACTTAACGGGCACGATAACACTGAGTACAAATTCCGTAAAGGTTATGCCTATTTTTCATTGGGCAACTACAAAGACGCACAATTGCTTTTTGCCGAAGTAAAAACCAAGAAAACCGAATTTACCGAAGATGCTACTTATTACTTTGCATACATAGCTTACCTCAATAAAGATTATCACTTGGCATTGGTGAACTTTGAGCGGTTAAAAAAATCAAAGAAGTATGAAAACAGCTACCCTTATTATATCTCGGCAGTTTACTTTTTAGATAAACGCTATGATGATGTAATAAACTACGCGGTACCCATTGTTAACAGCACCCACCAGCAAAACGAGACCGAAATGCTGCGCATAATTGCCGCATCGTACTTTGCCAAAGCCAATTTTGATAATGCGGTAAAGTACTATGGCCGTTTCCAGGACCGGGACCAAGGGCGTACACAAAACACGCAGGACAGTTACCAGATAGGTTATACCTTTTACAAGGTGGGTAATTACGCCCAGGCCGCCAGCGAGCTTGAAAAGCTGGTGGAGCAAAAAGATGTATATAGCCAAAATGGTAACTATACACTTGGTGATGTGTTCCTGAAGATGAACAATAAGCAAAGCGCCCGCAATGCTTTCCTTAATGCATCCAAACTTACTTATGATAAGCAATTACAGGAAGATGCCTTGTATGAGTACGCCAAGCTATCATACGAGCTGGACTTTAACACTGAGGCCCTTGCAGCTACCCGTTTATACCTTAAAAACTACCCTCGCTCACGCCGTAATGATGAGATGAAGGTTTTATTGGGCGAAGAACTGCTAAACTCCCGCAATTACAAAGAGGCGGTAGATATACTGGAGCCCATCCCCAACAAATCAGAAAGCGCCCAGATCGCTTATCAAAAAGTTACCTATTACCGCGGGTTGGAATTTTATAACGAGCGCGCCTTTGAAAACGCCATTGGTATTTTTCTTCGGTCGCTAAAAAATCCTATCGACCCAAAAACAGCAGCCCTTACCACTTATTGGATGGCCGAAGCGATGTACGAGGTACGTAAATACACCGAGTCGGTTGAAACCTTTGAGCAGTTTTTGGACATGCCCGAAGCCAGGGAAACCGAAGTAGCCAACTATGCCAACTACGCCGTGGGTTACGCCGCCTTTTATGGCGAACAGTATAAAAAGGCAGCTAATTACTTTGAAAAGTTTTTAGCTGGTGATGTTAAAGACGAAAGCACGCAAAACGATGCAGTAACCCGTATTGGGGATAGCTATTTTGTATTAAAAAGCTACGGCAAAGCGCTTGATTACTACAACCGCATTATTGCCAGGCATAGCCAGGGCGAAGATTATGCCTTGTTTCAGCGTGGGATGATCCAGGGATTGCAGGGATCGTTGGATACCAAGATAAGCACATTGAATGATGTGCTGAACAAATTCCCGAATTCTGATTACGCCGATGACGCATCATTTGAAATAGCTTACACCTATTTCCTGAAAACAGACGGCGAAAAAGCCAAGACAGGTTTACAGGCGATGATTCAGAAATATCCGCGCAGCAGCTACATTCCGCGTGCGCTGGTTACCATCGGGTTAATTGATTACAATGCAGGTAACGATGATGTGGCCGTTGAATCGTTCAAAAAAGTGATTCAGGATTACTCATCAACCGATGAAGCCAAGCAGGCCCTTAAGCAGATAGAAAAAATTTATACCGATAAAGGTGATGCCCAAACATTTATTACTTACGCGGCAACTACCCCGATAGGTAATTACACGGCTGCCGATCAGGAAAGCATTATGATAACCGCTGCCAACAACCTTTATTTAAAAAATGACTGGCAAGGTGCCCTGGGTGCCGTAAACGCTTATTTTGATAAGTTTCCGGGCAAACAGATTTACGAAAAACAGGCAAGATTTATAAGGGCACAAAGCTTAACCAACCTGAACAGAACACAGGAAGCCGTTGTAGATTACAATCTGATATTAAACGACTGGACAAGCGCTTACAGCGAAAAATCATTAATAGCGATGGCTAAACTCTATATCAGCCAGCAAAAATATAACGAAGCGGTAGTGTTCCTAAAACGCCTTGAAACCAATTCAGAATATAAGGCAGATTATACCTTTGCCATTAACAACCTGTTGCTTTGCTATGCCGAAATGAAAATGCCGGATGATGCCCTTAACTATGTAAAACTGGTTAGGGAAAACGACAAAACCGCACAGGAAGATAAATTCCGCACAGGTTTATATGCAGGTAAGGCTTATTTGCAAAGGGGCGATACAACCACCGCAATTAAGGAATTAAACTACACCATAACCAATACCAAAACAGTTGCCGCAGCCGAAGCAAAATACAATGTGGCACTGGTTGAGTATTTAAAAGGCCGGTACAAAACATCGCAAAAAATGTGTTTTGACCTGGCTAAAGAAATGCCAAACTACGATTACTGGGTAGCCAAAACATATATTTTATTGGCCGACAACTACAAGGCCCTGAAAGACAATTTCCAAGCTAAAGCAACCCTGCAAAGTATTATTGATAATTATAAAGCCGATGATGATATACTGCCAACGGCCAAACAAAAACTGGATGTGTTAAACGGTGGCAAATCAAGCAAAATTGCTGCGCCTGTAGTGCCCGATACCGGCGACAATAAAGCAGCTCCTGCAGATACTACCAAAACTCCAGCTCAAAATTAACAGGATAACGAAGAGTAATATAAAAGAAGACAAGCAATGAAATTAAGATACACCTATACGCTGCTTACCTTAATAATAGCATTATACTTTGTTCCTGCACAAGCGCAAACAAAGAAACCTGCAAAAAAGGCAACAGTAAAAACCACCAAAGCCAAAACGCCGGCTAAGGCGCCTGCAAAAAAAGCCACAACAAAAACCACTGTTAAAAAAACCGATGCCGGTGCAAAAAAACTGGGCGATGTAGTTAGCAAAGCCTACCAGGATACTACAAAAAAAGGCGGTGCCAACGGTAACAACCCGACAAACGGGGGCAGTTTATCAGAAGAGATTGTGGTAACCACTGCTTACAAACCAGTATTAGCCGATGCGGTAAAAATTCGGCGCAACCCCGATCTGGAAGATAAAGTGCCTTTTAAAGCACCATTAGCTTATACCCCGCTGGATAAAAAGCTTGACCAGGATTCGGAAATTAAACGTCTTGATGCTCAAAAACGGCCTGCCGAACAAGACTCGGTATTGCTTAACAACTATGTTAAAGCGGGTGTAGGTAGCATGAAAACCTTGTTTGGCGAAGCATATTTTGGCAATGGCCGCGACCAGGCTTTACAGGTTGGCGGTTTCCTGAAACACTTTTCGCAATCGGGCTCATGGGATAAGCAAACCGAAAGTAAAGATGAGGTTGGCGTGTTCATCAAAAGCATCAATTCAGAGAATACCATCAGCGGCCGCATCAATTATAAACGCCGTGGTGTTTATTTTTACGGTCACCCGGATTCAATCCCCCTAACCTTTACCCCGCAAAAACAATATTTTAATGATATCAGCGGCGAAGTTGAACTGGCCAAAAACTTTAAAGATGTTGAAAACGACTTTACCTACTCGGTAAAACTAAATGGATATTCATTCGGCAATGCCTATAAGGCACGCGAAAGCAATATTGTACTTTCGGGCTTTGTAAACCAAACCATTAAACAGTTTTATACCGGCCTGGGCGCTTCGGTTGACCTGGCCAACCCTAAAGACAGTGCCTATAACTTAAATAACAGCATCCTGCGGTTAAACCCTTATATCAAATTCCAGGGCACCAACTATAAAATTGATGCAGGCGTAACCATCGCTAAAGAGTTTGGCGACTATGACCGCTTTTTTGTTTTCCCGGCTGCAAAACTAGAATACCAGGTAATACCCAAATATGTACGCCTGTTTGTTGAGGCCAAAGGTGATGTAAACAGGGCATCAATACGCGATTTTGCCAATGTAAACCCATACATCAATCAAAATATAAAGCTTCAAAACTCCGTTGATCAGCTGGATATCAGCGCCGGCCTAAAAGGCACACTGGCACCGGGACTTAGCTTTAAAGCAGCTGTATTCCGCAACAGCATAAAAGATATGGCCTTATTTGTAAGCACTCAAACTACCCAAGGTTATAAATTTGATGTTATATATGATAAAGGCCGGTCGCGTGTAAGCGGTTTTAATGGCGAGCTTGACTTTAAAGCAACCGAAGATGTAAACATTTTTGGCCGCGTTGAGTTTAAGGATTATAAAATGGCAACAGAAGCGCAAGCCTGGAATCTGCCTAAGTTTTTGTTAACAGCGGGTACCGCCATACATATTAACAATAAAGTAAGCATAACCGGTTCATTATTGATACGAGGAACTGCCTATGACAGGCCATTTGGCATTGTGCCGGGTCCGTTAGGGACGCCGTCGCCAAATACAAGCCTGTTAACCGAGAACCGCGAAATTGCTTCCTTTGCTGATTTGAATGGTGGTGTTGAATACCGCGTTACACCGGTTATTACTGTATTCGCGCAAGCAAATAACATTTTAAACTCAGGTTATCAAAACTGGGTATACTATCCTAACTACGGATTTAATATCTTTGGCGGCGTTGGTTTCTCGTTTTAAGATTATTGAATTACCATAAAACCGTATTTTAACAAATGGATATAGCCAATTACTTAAGTGAACTACTGGGCCAGCACGGCGAAATAAGTGTGCCGGGCCTTGGCTATTTTGTACATGTACGTGTGGGCGCCTGGTATAACGATGCCGAGCGTAAATTCTATCCACCCGGTTATAAAATCCAGTTTGATCCGCAAACACTTGATGGCGATGATACTTTAACAAAATACATTGCCGAAAAGAAAAAAATCTCGCTGGCATCATCTAAATACTTTACCGATAAATACATTGGCGCCTTAAAACAAGAGGCCGCTTTGCAGGAAGTGCCGTTTGCTGATCTGGGTTGGTTTTTTACGGATAAAGGCAAAATTGCCTTTAAATCAAAGATAAGCAATAGTGATAACGCATCTTTTTATGGGTACGCGCCCGTCAGCATAAAAAAATTAAACCAACCTGCTGCGCCAGAAGTAACTGCTCAAACGGCCGCTCTTGCGCCAGAGCCAGCTGATACGCCAGTGCAGGCAACAGCTGCAATACCATCACCAGAGCCTTTGCCGCTGCCCCCACCAGTAAGGAATATCGAGTTTACAGAAACTGTTAATCAACCTGAAGAATATGTGGATGACGAACCAGAGCCAAGGCGTGGTATAAGCCTATGGGCTATTATATTAATAGTGGTAATCATTTTGGCCAGCGCCGCATTAACTGTTTACAAATTTAAACCACAGTGGCTGCATCTGAACAAGGGCCAGGAAATGCAACTGCAACCGGAGCCAAAGGCAACTCCTGTTACAAAAAGCGATACCGACTCTGTAAAAAAAGCGGCACAGCCTGCTGATACTATTAAAAAGGCAATTTTGAAGCCCGATTCTGCGTTAAGTAAGGCAGTGGCACCCGTTAATGATACCCTTAGTCGTGTACGATATGAACTTTTAGCAGGAGCTTTCAAGAAAAAGGTTGATGCTCAAAATACCATTATTCAATATAAAAAATTAGGCTTTAATGCACATATCCTTCAAAATGTACCAGGTAGACTTATTAAATTGAGTTTAGGAACATATTTCGTACGGGACGAGGCCGTTGATGCTAAACAAAAAATTGTTTCCACTGGGAAAATAAGCGACGATAAAATAACAATACAACCATACAATCCTAAGAAATGACATTATTATTAATACAGGCAGTAACAGATACAGCAAAGCACTTAGTAGATACCGCTAACCATGCAGCCACTCAATTAGCACCCGCAGAAGATTTACGTTTTGGCGACCTGCTGATAAAAGGAGGGTGGGTAATGATACCTATTGGCATACTGGCCGTACTTGGGCTTGTAATATTTTTTGAACGCTATTTTACCATTCGCAAGGCATCCCGCAATGAGTCGAACCTGATGATACAGGTACGGTCAAGCATCCATTCGGGCAACCTGGAATCGGCTATCGCTATTTGCCGTAACAGCAATACGCCGTTGGGCCGTATGCTTCAAAAAGGCTTATTGCGTATTGGCCGCCCTATAAAAGATATTGAAGGCGCCATAGAAAACATTGGCAAGCTGGAGGTATCCAAACTGGAAAAAAATATTGGTATTTTAGGTATCGTAGCCGGTATAGCACCGATGTTTGGTTTCCTGGGTACTATTGCCGGGGTAATCAAAATTTTTTACGATATTTCTAAAACAGATAACATCAGTATGGGTGTTATATCTGGCGGTTTATACGTAAAAATGGTAACATCTGCCGCCGGTTTGTTTGTGGGTATTGTGGCCTACGTGTGCTACCATATTTTAAATATGATGGTTGATAAGGTGATCCTGAAACTGGAAACTGATGCCATTGAATTTATTGACCTGTTAGAGGAGCCAAGCAAATGAATTTAAGAAAAAGACATAAAAGTGCATCAGCCGAGGTACATACATCGGCAATGAACGATATCATGTTCTTCCTGCTTTTGTTTTTCCTCATCGCTTCTACGGTTACCAACCCAAACGTGGTTAAGCTGGTTTTGCCAAAATCATCAAGCGGGCAGTCTATCTCCAAAAAAACAATCAACGTAGCTATTACTAAAGATCTGGTGTACACCGTTGATAAAAAGGTAGTACCGGTAGATAAACTCATGGACGAACTATCAACCTACAAAGCCATGGCTAAAGAACTAACCATTGTTTTATCGGTAGATAAAACCGTAGCCATACAGGACGTGGTACAGGTATTGGATATAGCACAAAAATTAAACATAAAACTGGTTTTAGCAACGGAACCAAAGGGATAGTATCAAGTAGTAAGTATCAAGTAGTAAGATAGCTTCACCTGGTATTTAAAGACATGACATTGAAACGGTGAAAGATTTAAAGAGACGAAGCGTGATTAAAAAGTCTTGATACTTACTACTTGATACTCTTAAACAAGTCTTGATACTTGATACTAACTACTTGATACTAAAATGGAATACAGGGAAGAGCAAAATAACTATCCAAAGGCGTTTTTAGCAACAGGCATTATCATGACCCTGCTGATAGCGGCATGTTATTTTATCGTGTTTCAAAACCCACCAAAACAAGAGGAAGGCACCGGTGGTATCCTGGTGAACTATGGCACCACTGATGAAGGTATGGGTAATGATTATATGAGCACCGAAGAACCTTCGGTTGCCGAGAAAGCTAACCATACCAAGCCCGACAAGGTTACCCCTGCCCCTCCGTCGGAAGATAAACCTACGCCGCAGGCCAGCGAGAAAACCGTGGTAACCCAAAATACCGAAGATGCTCCCGAAGTGGCCGCCCCAACAAAAAAGCCAACAACTGCAGTGGCTACACCACAGCCTACCAAAGCGGTTGCAAAACCCGTTGTGAACCAAAACGCCCTTTACAAAGGCAAAGCCACAACCGGCACGGGCCAGGGTGATGGTACCGGCAATAAACCCGGCAACCAGGGCAAGCCGGAAGGCAGTACCTTAACCAATAATTACAACGGAACAGGATCTGGCAACGGTGGCAGCCTTAACATGGCCCAGCGTAATTTTGTAAGCCGTCCGTCTGTTAGCGATGACAACCGCCAAACAGGCAAAATAATGGTTGATATAAGAGTTGACAAAGATGGCAACGTGATATACGCACGGGCCGGTGCCCGTGGTACAACCATAACCGATGCAGCACTTTTGCAAAAATGCGAAGATGCTGTAAAAAACTCCAAGCTAAATGCCCTTGATTCGGCACCGGATACCCAGGTTGGCACGGTGGTGTTTGTGTTTAAGGTAAATTGATGTCAGTTTTCAGTAGGCAGTTAAAAATTTGCAGTTTGCGCAACCAATAAATAGCTTTACATTTTGTTAGTAAATGCCCACGTGTTAAGAAAACAATTCGGTTTCCGTTCCCAACTACAAATCGCAAACTGTAAACTGCCAACTAAACAAATGAACTACCAGGAAACTATCCAATACCTATACACTCAACTCCCTATGTTTACGCGCGATGGGGCTTCGGCTTACAAAGCTAACCTGGATAACACCATCGAGCTTTGCAAGCGGCTTGGTAACCCCCAGCATAAATTTAAAAGCGTGCATGTTGGCGGCACCAATGGCAAAGGTTCTACATCGCACATGCTGGCGGCGGTACTGCAAACGGCCGGTTATAAAACAGGCTTGTATACATCCCCCCACCTAAAAGATTTTCGCGAACGGATCCGCATTAACGGGCAAATGCTCAGTGAGCAAACGGTGATTGATTTTGTTGAAGATCACATTAAAGATTTTGATGAGATTCGTCCCTCATTTTTTGAAATGACTGTTGGCCTTGCTTTTGATGTTTTCGCAAAGGAGAAGGTAGACATAGCCATCATTGAGGTTGGCCTGGGCGGCAGATTGGATTCCACCAATATCATCAACCCACTGCTTTCCATTATCACCAACATCGGCTGGGATCACATGAATATCCTGGGTGATACTTTACAACTGATAGCAGCCGAAAAAGCGGGGATCATTAAACCCGACATCCCGGTTATTATTGGCGAAAACCAGTCGGAAACGGCGCAGATTTTTATTGACAAGGCCATAAAAGAAGAGACTGACATTTCATTTGCATCAGGTATTTGGGAAATTCAAAAGTCAAAAGTCAAAAGTCAAAAAGAAAACCTGCTCGATTTAACGGCCACAAAAAACTCACAACTCACAACTCACAACTCACAACTCATCCAGCTCGATCTTACAGGCTCATATCAGCTCAAAAATGTAAAGACTGTGTTAACTGCTATTGACGAACTACGTATTCAAGGTTTCAATATTAGTGATGATGATATCGGCACAGGCTTATCGCAGGTAAAAACCCTTACCGGCTTACATGGCCGCTGGGAAACATTAACGGAAAAGCCCTTGACCATTTGCGATACGGGCCACAACCCCGATGGTATACAGGAGGTTTTAAAAAACATTGCATCCGTTAACTACAAACACCTGCACTTTGTAATCGGCATGGTGAATGATAAGGATATCGCCAAGGTTTTAAGCATGCTCCCAAAAGACGCTACCTACTATTTTTGCAAACCCGATATACCAAGAGGGTTAGAGGCTGAAAGCTTAAGGCTAAAGGCTGAAAGCATCGGTTTGCAGGGAACAACATACGCTTCGGTTAAACAGGCCTTACAGGCAGCTCAAAACGCAGCTGGTGCCGACGACCTGGTTTTTGTGGGAGGCAGTACTTTCGTGGTTGCCGAGGTTGTCTGAATCAGAATTTACAGAATTTTAAGATTAACAAATTATAAAATGCTTACTGCCTGATCCTGATAATTCTAAAATCCTGTAAATTCTGATTCAGACAAAATATTCTGATTAAAATTCTATTTTTACTTCTGATACAATCCATCTCACTCATACCTTTTATAAATATGACATACCTACCGTCTGCAAACAGATACCAGAAAATGCAATACCGTCGCTGCGGCAATAGCGGCATTAAATTACCGGCTATTTCGCTGGGTTTGTGGCACAATTTCGGGCACGTTGATGTTACCGAAAACTACCGCAAAATTTTACACCTTGCTTTTGACAGCGGCATTACCCATTTTGATTTGGCCAACAACTATGGCCCGCCTCCGGGTTCGGCCGAAGAAAATTTTGGTCGCATTTTGAAAGAAGACTTCCGTGGCTATCGCGATGAGATGATCATCAGCAGCAAAGCCGGCTATACCATGTGGGATGGCCCTTATGGCGATTGGGGTTCAAAAAAATATTTGGTTGCCAGCCTTGATCAAAGCCTTAAACGTATGGACCTGGACTATGTAGATATATTTTACCACCACCGCCCGGATCCTGAAACACCGTTGGAAGAAACCATGGCGGCGCTTGATCTCATTGTTCGCCAGGGAAAAGCTTTATATGCAGGTATTTCCAACTATCCTGCCGATGTTGCCGCAAAAGCCATTAAAATATTAAAAGAGCTGGGTACGCCGTGCCTTATCCACCAGCCCAAATACTCCATGTTTGAGCGTTGGGTTGAAGGTGGCCTAATGGATGTACTGGGCAACGAAGGTGTGGGCTGTATCCCGTTTTCGCCGCTGGCGCAGGGTATGTTAACCAACAAATATTTACACGGCATCCCCGAAGATTCACGTGCTGCAAAATCAACTGGCTTTTTACAGGCTTCGCAATTAACTGAAGAACGCCTGAGCCAAATAAAAAGGCTTAACGATCTTGCACTGCAACGCGGGCAAACACTGGCACAAATGGCATTGGCATGGTTGCTGAAAGATAACCGCGTTACATCGGTACTGATTGGCGCAAGCCGCGCCGAACAACTGGCCGACTCATTAAAGGCGCTGGACAATATTGTTTTTTCGGCCGATGAACTGGCGCAGATTGAGGTGATATTGTAAGCCCCCTAACCCCCTGAAGGGGGAACAATAGTTAGATTATCAATTAATTAAAAATACAAGTTTCTTAAAAGTCTCCCCTTTAGGGGAGATTTAGAGGGGCAAAGGGGGCTATATGATCAACTGGGGTATAATTGGTTGCGGCGACGTGACCGAACTTAAAAGCGGGCCCGCCTTTAAAAAAGTGGCCGACAGCGATTTATTAGCCGTTATGCGGCGTGATGCAGCAAAGGCAGCCGACTATGCCAGCCGCCACCTGGTGGGCAAATGGTACAGCGATGCTGATAAAATGATGGCCGAAGCCGGTGTCAATGCTATTTATATTGCTACCCCGCCGTCGTCACACCTGGAGTATGCTTTATCTGCCCTGGAAAAAGGTTTTAATGTATATGTGGAGAAACCTGTTACCCGCAATGCCGATGAGGCCAGGGCCATGGCTGCGGCCGTAAAACAAAGCAATGCAAAACTCACTGTAGCGCATTACCGCAGGGCAGTGCCCATGTTTTTAATGGTGAAGGATTTGCTGGACAAACAAAAAATTGGCGAAGTGCGCACGGTGCAAATCAGGATGTGGCAAAGCCGTAAGCCAAAACTGATTGCCGAAAGCGAAACCAACTGGCGGGTATTGCCCGAATTTTCGGGCGGCGGTTATTTTCATGACCTGGCCCCGCACCAGCTGGACCTGATGTTATATTATTTTGGCGAACCGGAAAAATATCATGGCTTCTCGCTCAACCAATCTGCTTCAACACCGGCCGATGATCACGTTTGCGGCGAAATCCTGTTTAAAAACAAAGTGGTTGTTAATGGCTCCTGGTGTTTTAACGTAGCCGAAAGTTTAACGACCGATACCTGCGAAATCATCGGCACAAAAGGGAAAATAACTTTCCCGTTTTTTGGCAATTATGTGAATTGGAAAACAGATACCGAAGATGAAACTGTAACGTTTAAACATCCGCAACACATCCAGCAGCCAATGATTGAAAAAATTGTGGCTTACTTTAAAAACGAAGGCCCCAACCCCTGCTCAATTGACGAGGCTATTGTTTTAATGGACATTATGGATTCATTTATTAAAACTAAATGAGCAATAAATCCTTTATAAGTAAGTTTGAGCAAAAGTACCCTGCTCAATTTATTTAACACTGCTTTAAAATATGAAACAAATTCTATCGCTAATTATAGTTATTACAGCTTTTACACTTACAGCAACTGCACAAAAATATGATGTGCCTATGCACTACGAACTACAAACCGATGCCGACTTTGATATGTACGAGCAACAGGTAATAAACACTGCCGACTGGCTGCAACAAACCGGCTGGAAAGATAAACGTGAAAAAAGGCAGGCAGCCCGCTTATTTATCTTAGCCTGGGTGCAAGGTAGTCACAGCGTGTCCTTGTCAATCAACAAAACCATAAATGATCTTAGCGATCTTAATCCCGAGCTGTTGTTTACCTACACTTCCCAATATGCCAAATTTGCGTTGCAGCATAAAACAGATTTTGACAAGAACACAGCCAACCTGGTGGCACTAAGGGCAGTATTATCCAAATACAGCATGGAAGAATCGCGCAAAAAGGATGAGGACGTTGAAAAACTGATAGAGATTAATAAAGAAGGCAACCTGGCCAGCTGGATAGCCACCGATTTTAAGTAGCTATTTAAAAGATATAATTGCCAAAAATAGTTGGTAGAATATTTGTAATCGACTGTAATAAAGGAATATACATCAAGCAAATTGAAATCGGTTTCAATTTGCTTTTTTTGTTATATGAAATCGTCAAAAAAAGGCGTGTTTGACCTGTAAGAGCACGGATGTAATAAAGTGGGGCAAGCAGAATAAAAAACAGCGATATAAGTGTAAATCATGTGGGCAATTGTTTATTCGGCAGCACGCTGGTGTAAGAGATAA